>JAEDMH010000040.1 GCA_016303095.1 Lentisphaeria bacterium
CGCTTCACCCCCGTCGCAAAGGCCTGGCCTGCCACCCCTACGGGGTTCGGATTCAATTTTTGATCTTGCCGTGGGTTCCGGTCGGCCCCTTGGGCCTCCCTTCACCCCCGTCTAGCGATCCTCCCACCCCTTCCGGGGTTCAGGAGGATTGCCCCCGTCCTCCCGCAAGCGGGGGGGGCTGGAGGCTCGATACCCCAGAGATTCTAGAGGTTCTAGGGTTCTCGAGGTTCTCGAGGTTCTAGGACTTTCCCCTGGGGGCGGAGGCTTGGGAGGAGGGAGTATATTAAGCCTCATGTTTATCGACAAGACGCGAATCACAGTGCAGGCGGGTCATGGCGGAGCGGGCAGTTGCAGCTTTCGTCGGGCCAAGTTCATTCCCAATGGCGGGCCCGACGGGGGCGATGGCGGCCGTGGGGGCGACGTGGTCATCTATGCGGACCATGGGGAGGCCAGTTTAGTGGACCTGCGTTTTCAGCCCAAGTGGAAGGCGGAAGCGGGGGAGGGTGGCCGTGGCCGTCAGAAGCATGGGCGGAACGGGGCGGACTGTCGGATTCGTGTGCCCATGGGCACCTTGATTTTTGATGTGGCCACGGGGGAGTTGCTCTGCGATCTGAAGGAGGATCGGCAGGAGTTCATCGTGGCCCATGGGGGCAAGGGTGGGCTGGGCAATCTTCACTTTGTCTCCTCCACCAACCGGGCTCCCCGGATCTGCCAGCCGGGCTTGCCGGGGGAGGAGCGGGAGATTGACTTGGAGGTCAAGACCATCGCCCAGGTGGGCCTGGTGGGCTTTCCCAATGCCGGGAAATCCACCTTGCTGGGGGCCGTCTCTGCCGCCCATCCCACGGTGGCTCCCTATCCCTTTACCACCCTCTTTCCCAACGTGGGGGTGGTGGAGATGGAGGACTACACCCGGTTGACCATCGCCGACATCCCCGGCTTGATTGACGGCGCCCACCGGAATGTGGGATTGGGGGAGGCGTTCCTGCGGCACATCGAACGCTGCCGGCTCTTCTGCTACGTCCTGGATATGGGCGGCGTGGATGGACGGGATCCCCTGGAGGATCTGAGGGTGCTCCGGCAGGAGCTGGAGATGTACGCCCCCGGCATGTCCTCCCGCCCCTTCCTCATCTTCGCCAACAAGATGGATCTCCCCGAAGCCCAGGAAAATCTTCGTCGACTCCGGGAAAGCGAGCCTCCTGAAACGGAAATTCTCTCCGGATGCTGCGAACTCCAGGAAGGAACGGCGGAGCTCATTCTCGCCCTCCGCCGACGCCTGGACGCCCTTCCCCCGGAAGACGAGGAGGCTACCCGCCGGGTGCTGGCCCATCGCCACATGGGGCTCCAGGAGGCTTCCGAAATCCGGAAAGATGCCTTTTCCGGATGGGATGACTAGGGGAGGAAAGGGATGACACCCATGGTTCTACTCCTAGCTGGCGTGGGCGCCAACCTTCTGATTTTGGGTGCCGTGGCCCTGGGATTGTCCGCGCGGTGCTATCTCTTGCGTCTCCAGCGTCTTCTTCAGACCAAGGAAGTGCCGGAGGAGTGGCGGAAGCGGGCCTCCCTGCTGCATCCCTGGCGGGAAGTGGTCCTGGGGTTGTGCATCTCCCTTTCCATTCCTTTTTTCGTCCATTTCTGTCTCGCCGGCGCCGCCAGCCGCCCTGTGGCCATTTTGGCCGGCTATGTATCCGCCCTCCTGTGCGCCCTGGGTTGCTTCTCCCGCCTGCGCCATGAGTGGGAGGAACTGGGGGGAGGAGGGGACGGCTCCTCCCTTCTGCGCCCCCTGGGGTTCTTTTCCGCCGGTCTGGCGCTTCTCCTCTGGGGCGCCCTTACCCTGGCTCTGACGGCCCTCCTCCCCTTCCTCCCTCCCCAGGGCTGATCCCCTCTTCCTTATTTCTTCCCCTTTTCCTTCCCTCCTCCTCCCTTTTCCAGGAAAATCTCCATCATGTACATTGGCCGAATCGTCGCCGTGGGACGCACCCTCCAAGGACGGGGCGCCGCCCTCTACCGGGTCTCCTCCCGCTCCTTCCCCAACCGCCAGAGCGTCCAGCTGGAAAAGTCCATCGCCATTGTCCCCAAGCCCGGCTTTGAGCAGGATATCCACCGGAACCCCTACATCGCCTACAACTGTCTCCGTTTCGCCAAGGGACTCTGCGTGGTTTCCAACGGCTCCCAGACCGATCCTGTGACGGAGAAGCTGGAGGCCGGCATGTCTCCCCGGGACGCCCTCTCCACGGTGATGCTGGCCATGGACTATGAGCACGACTCCCTGGACACCCCCCGGATCACCGGCATTGTGGATCCGGCAGGGGAGACGGGGTGGCTGGCCATCGTCCGGAAGGACGCCCTCATCGTCCGCTCCTTTGCCCTGAAGCCCGGGGAGGCCTTCTATGTGAGCACCTACGAGAAGAATGTGCCTTCTCCGGAACAGCGGGATGGGGCCTTTGACGTGGCCACAGCCCAGGAAGCCTGCGACTATATTTTGGGAAAAGGAGTCTTCGCCGACTTCGAACGCCCCATTTCCGCCGCCTGTGCCTTGGGGCAGGCGGATGGCACCTTCGCCACCGCCTTCAAATAGCCTCCTTTCCTTACTTACCCCCCCGGAATCTCCCTTTTCCATGCGCATTCTCGTTCTCAACGGTCCCAATCTCCAGCTTTTGGGCATGCGGGAGCCTGGCATCTACGGCACGGGCACTCTCGTCCAGCTGGAGGAGCACTGTGCCCGGGTGGCTCAGGAGTTGGGGATCCAGGTGGAGTGTCGTCAAAGCAACCACGAGGGCGAGCTGGTGGATTGGATTGGGTCGGCTCCTGGGGTGTTTCAGGGGATTGTGCTGAACGCCGCCGCCTACACCCACACCAGCGTGGCCATTCGGGATGCGGTGGCCGCGGTGCGTCTTCCTGTGGTGGAGGTGCATTTAAGCAATGTCTTCCGTCGGGAGGAGTATCGCCATCGCAGCTACCTGGCGGAGGTGGCCTGGGCGGTGATTTCCGGCATGGGGTTCTTGAGCTACGAGATGGCCCTCCGGGCCCTGGTGGCCCAGGCCAAGAGCCAGGAGCAGGAGTCTCCTGGGAAATAGCGTCTTTTCCTGAACCCGGGGCATCGCGGGTCTTTGGGCCAGGGAGGGGCAGGGGCTTCCGGTCATTTCCGGGGGGTGCGCCTGCCGCCTTCCCGTCCAGGGAAGATTTCCCTGGCTTTCGTTGGCCGGTCTGTCTTCATTTTGCAGCAAGGAGAGAATCCGATTCATGGATCTGAAAATTGTGCATCGCCTGGCCCAGTTGATGGAGCGCCATGGCCTGACGGAGGTGGAGCTTTCGGAGCAGGAGTGCAGGGTTCGGCTTGTGCGTCCCCGGGGGGAGGCGGTCTCCGTGGCCGGCGACGCCTCTCTGACCTCCCCCGAGGTCAACGCCCCCACCACCAATGAGTTGGAGCCGGAGCCGGAGGTGGAGAGTCATTTCGTGACCTCTCCGATGCCCGGAACCTTCTACGTGGCCCGCTCTCCCGAGGAGGCTCCCTTTGTGGAGGAAGGGCAGAGCATCAAGCCTGGCCGGGTGGTGGGCATCGTGGAGGCCATGAAGGTGATGAACGAGATCAAGTCGGAGTATGGGGGCACGGTGGTGAAGGTCCTGGTGCCCAACGGGAGCCCGGTGGAGTTTGGGCAGCGTCTCTTCGAGATTCAGTAAACCAAGGCCTCGATTCCCTCCCATGTCTGATACTCCGGTGAAAGTGCTGATTGCCAACCGCGGGGAGGTGGCTCTGCGGGTGCTTCGGGCCTGTCGCACCTTGGGTCTGCCCAGCGTGGTGGTCTTCTCCGAGGCCGATCGCAATACCCTGGCGGTGCGCCTGGCGGACGAGGCGATCTGCATTGGCTCCGCCCCCGCCTCCGACAGCTATCTCAAGGTGGATCGCATCATCGCCGCCGCGGAGCTCACCGGCGCCACCGCCATTCACCCCGGATACGGCTTCCTCTCCGAAAATTCCCACTTTGCGGAAATCTGCCGGGAATGCGGGATCACCTTCATCGGCCCTTCTCCCGAGGCCATTCGCTTGCTGGGAGACAAGGCTGCCGCCAAGGCCACCATGCAAAAGGCGGGAGTCCCGGTGATTCCTGGCTCCTCCGGGGCGGTGAACGATGTGGCGGAGGCGGGGCGGGCCGCCCAGAAGGTGGGCTATCCCGTGATTCTCAAGGCGGCCAGCGGGGGCGGAGGAAAGGGAATGCGGCTGGCTCCCGATGCCGGACATCTTCCCGAGGCCTTTCAGACCGCAGCCGCCGAGGCCAAGGCCGGATTCGGGGATGCCACCCTCTATCTGGAAAAATACCTGGTGAATCCCCGCCATGTGGAAATCCAATTGCTGGCGGACGGCAAAGGGGGCGTCCTTTGCCTGGGAGAGCGGGACTGCAGTCTTCAGCGCCATCACCAGAAGGTGGTGGAGGAGAGTCCCTGCTCCGTCCTCCCCGAGGAGGTGCGGCGGAAGATGATGCGTGCGGCCGTCTCCGCCGCCCAGTCGGCCCGCTACACAGGCGTGGGCACCGCCGAATTTCTTTTCGAGCCCTCCAGCCGAAATTTCTACTTCATGGAGATGAATACCCGTCTTCAGGTGGAACATCCCGTTACGGAAATGGTCTGGGGAGTGGATCTGGTGGCGGCGCAGATTCAGGTGGCCTTGGGGGGCGTCCTTCCCTGGAAGCAGGAGGAGCTGCAACCCCGGGGGCATGCCATCGAGGTGCGCATCAACGCGGAGGATCCCACCCGGGATTTCGCTCCCTGTCCGGGCCAGGTCCAGTTCTACCATGCCCCTGGCGGTCCGGGAATCCGGGTGGATTCCCATCTTTACGACGGCTACGTGGTGCCCCCCTACTACGACAGCCTTTTGGCCAAGGTCATCGCCCACGGGGAAAACCGGGAGGCGGCCCGGCGCCGCATGATTCTGGCTCTGGAGGAATTCACGGTGGAAGGCATCACCACCACCACGGAATTCTCCAAGGCCCTCCTGGAAAACCCGTCCTTCGTGCAAGAAAATTTCCACACGGGGACCCTCCAGGAAATGCTCCGGGAATAGCTGCCGCCTGGGCCCGAAATCCTTGCCGCCCAGGACGAAAATCCCCCCTCCCGGTATATTAACCAAAATGTCGTGCTCGTAGGGGACGGGGACGAATTTTCATGGATCTTTTTTCCCCTCCGCCCCGGGGGACCACACGGGAGGGATTCCCGTAGAACCGTAACACAGGAGTTGGACATCATGACGAAAGACAAAGAACAGGACAAGGAGAAGACCCCTGTCGCCCAGGAGGGGGAGGAAAAGCAGGAATTCCTGATGTTGAGCGAGGAGGCGTCCCAGAATGGTCTGGATCGGATGAGCCAGAATGCCGTTTCCCGCATCATCACCAAGGTCGCCACCTCGGTGGAAGGGGTGGCCCGCTTCGCTCCCAAGGGCGCCGGAGATCTTTTGAACATCTTCACCGGAAAGGCCTTTGATTCCAGCCTGCAGATCCGATTCCACAAGGGAGGCATGGATCTCTCCCTGGCTCTGAATCTCTACTTCGGCGTGAACGTCCCCTCCGTGCTGGCGGAGGTCCGTCGCCAGGTCACCGAGCAGGTGAGAGCCCTCACGGGGGTGACCGTGGAGAAGGTGGATATTCTGGTGGCCGACCTGGTGGCGCCGGAGGAGGCCGATACGAAGGAGGAAGGGGAAAACGCCCCGGAAGAGAAGGAAGGCGCTTCCCAAGAGTAATTCCGGGGAAGGGAGGGACGAAGAGCCAGCTTCCTCGTCCCTCCTCTTTTGCGGGCAAGTTCAAGGAAGCTGACGTACGGATCTCCCAACGGAGGACAAGGAAATGTTTGCGACTCTCTGGAATGTCATGAAGGACGGGAATTTTTGGCTTGGTCTCTTGGTGGGTGCCCTGGTGCTGGGCGTGGTGGAGGTCGTGATTTTTCTGATGAGGAAATGCCGGAAGGGGGCGTCCGCCATCACCATAGAGGGGCAGGGTGGCGTGGTGACCATCAATCGGAAGGCGCTGAAGGGGGTCCTTCGGAAGGTGGTGAGCCAGGAAGGGGCGGTGATGAAAAACTTCCGTCTTCTGCGCCAGAAGGATGGGCGCTTCGCCCTGGAAATTTCTCTTTCCTTGACGGAGAAGGCCGCCATGGACAAGGTGCAGAAGGGAGTGCAGGAGCAGGCGCTTTTGCGGATGAAGGAGATTGGACTCCAGGACAAGATCTCCTCCGTGCCCCTGGTGTTTGAGAATCTGACCCCTGCTTCTCCCTCCCTCGAGCCGGAGAAGAAGGAAGACGCCGGAGAGAAGGCATAGGGGCGTCCTGTGGCGCCAGGCCGGGAGACGAGGAGGCGAAATTGGGCTTCAAGGGTGTGTATCGGGTGGTGGCCGCTGTGCCCCGCCTCTTTCTGGCTGATCCTGAGGCGAATGTCCAGGAAATCGGACGCCTCTACCGGGAGGCCGTGAAGGCCGGCGCCTCCGTGGTGGTCTTCCCGGAACTCTCCCTCACGGGCTATAGCTGCGGGGATCTCTTCGAGCAGCGGAGGCTTCTGGATGGCGCCTTGGAGGGGCTGGAGCGGCTTCGCCTTCTCACGGAGACCGAGGGTGAGGGGGGCGCCGTCCTGGTGGTGGGGCTTCCCGTGGAGCAGGGCAATCGTCTTTTCAATGCCGCGGCTGTCCTCCAGAAGGGACGCCTCCTGGGGGTGACGGCGAAGACCTATCTGCCCGAATATCGGGAGTTTTACGAGCGTCGGCAGTTTTGCTCCGCCCGGGAAATCACGGAGGAGACCTGGCGCTTTCGGGGGGAGGCGGTTCCCTTTGGGGCGGGCCTGCTCTACGAGGTGAATGGGGGAGAATTGTGCTTTGGGGTGGAGATCTGCGAGGATCTCTGGGTGGTGAAGCCTCCTTCCCAGGATATGGCCCTCCAGGGGGCGCAGCTGATTCTCAATTTGTCCGCCGGCCCGGAACTGGTGGCCAAGGCTGACTACCGCCGGATGCTGGTGTCCAGTCAGAGTGCCCGTCTCATGGCTCTCTATGTCTTGTCCGGGGCGGGCATGGGGGAATCCAGTTCGGATCTGGTCTTCAGCGGCCACGCCCTGGCGGCCTGCAATGGGACACTGCTGGCGGAGAGTCAGCGCTTCCAGCAGGAGAGCCAGTGGATTCAGGCGGATTTCGTGCCTCGGTGGCTGGAGAGCCAGCGCAGGAGCTGGAGTTCCTTCCATGACTGCCCCACTTCCCGGGGGCGGCGCATCTCCGGGGAGAAAGTCCCCACCATCCAGGACCTCCAGGGGCTTCCTCTGCCTCTCCATCCCTTTGTGCCGGAGGATTCCCCGGAACGAAACGCCCGGTGCGATGAAATCTTCCGTATTCAGGCTTCCGGACTGGCTCGCCGGGTGACCCACGCCCATGCCAAACGCCTGGTCATCGGACTCTCCGGGGGCCTGGATTCCACCCTGGCTCTCCTGGTGTGCGTGCGTTGCTGCCAACTTCTGAAATTGCCTCCTTCCTTCATTCTGGCGGTGACCATGCCCGGCATGGGAACCAGCGGACGCACCAAAAACAATGCCGTGGGCATCGCCCGGGAAACCGGCGCCGAACTCCGGGAAATCCCCATCGCCCAGGCCGTGGCCCAGCATTTCCAGGATATTGGGCACGACCCCCAAAAGACGGATGTGGTCTATGAAAATGCCCAAGCCCGGGAACGGACCCAAATCCTCATGGATCTGGCCAACCAGGAAGGAGGAATCCTGGTGGGCACGGGTGACCTCTCGGAAATCGCCTTGGGGTGGAGCACCTTCAACGGCGATCACATGTCCATGTATTGCGTGAATGGCGGCGTCCCCAAGACTCTCATCCGTTTCATGGTGGAGTACGCCGCCGAACAGGCCACGCCCACTCTGGCAAAACATCTCCTGGATGTGAACAACACTCCTGTCTCCCCTGAATTGCTCCCCGGACAACAACACACGGAGGAGATCATCGGAAATTACGATCTCCATGATTTCTTCCTCTATTTCTTCCTGAAATACGGAGAAACCCCCGGAAATATCCTGTCTCTTGCCCAATGGACCTTCCGGGAGATCCATTCCCCCGAAAAGATCCGAAACACCCTGGCGCTCTTCTTCCGACGCTTCTTCGCCCAGCAGTTCAAGCGCAACGCCATGCCCGATGGCCCCAAGGTGGGCACCATCGCTCTCTCCCCAAGAGGGGATTGGAGAATGCCCGCCGACGCCTCCTCCCGCCTCTTCTCCCTCCCAGGGGAGTAAAACACGAAACGCCCAGAGGGGGAAATAGGCCGAACACGGAGAGACGCCCTGCGTTTTTTTACGTGAAGATTCTAGGATTTCTAGATCTCTAGAATCTCTAGAATCTCTAGGGTATCTAGCCTCCAGCCCCTCCGCTTGCGGGGGGGGGGGACGGGGGGCAATCCTCCTGAACCCCGACAGGGGTGGGAGGAACCCCCGGCAAGGACAAAATAGGATCCGAACCCCGTAGGGGTGGCAGGGCAGGCCTTGGCGACGGGGGTGAAGCGTGAGCGCAACCCTCGGCGCCTGCGGCGCAGGTCGGAAACGGAGAGGACGGTCCGTGCTCCCCGCCCAGGAATACCCCCTGTTCTCTTTTCTGTAAGCAAGTTCTAGATTCTCTAGGATTTCTAGCCTTTCTAGAATCTCTAGCCCCCCTAGATTTTCTAGATCTCTAGCCCCTTTCGCTTTCTGGGGAGGGTTCTCCGGGAATGGGGCATGTTTTGATGAAAAGGCGGGGGATGGGGGAGGAAGATGGGAGAAGTGGGTTTATATTTTGGGCTTGTCCCGTTTTTCAGGACCCTGTCGTTGTTTTGATGGTTGACTCCCCTCTCCCTTGCATGATCACTACCCTTCCCATGAATCAGGATGCCGGACATCTGCGGATTGCGTCTGGCATTTCCTTTGGGGGCATTGTGATCATTAGCATTATTCTGGGGTTCGTCATTATTTAGACCGCCCGTATCCCTCCTCCCTTTGGCAGAGGAAGAAGCGGGCGGTCCTGAGTCGGCCCCGCCCGCAGTGTGGGTTCCCGGACTGTCCGTTTCCCTTGCTTTGCCTTTTTTCTCCCCTCCTTAGGAACCGACAAGCAAAGTGGAACAAAAACCCATGGAAAACAGACTCCAAATCGCCATGCGCGTCCGCGAATTGCGGGCGCAGAAGAATCTCGACGTGCCGGGAATGGCCCGTCTTTTAGGGGTTTCCCCAGAGGAATATGAAGGCTATGAGAGCGGGGCGAAGCAGGCTCCCTTCTCCTTCTACTACAATTTGGCCGAGCACTTCGGCCTGGATGTCTCCTCGGTGATCAGCGGCGAGTCCCCCAATCTGGCCCTGTATACCGTGACCCGTTCGGGGGAGGGCTTCCCCTTTGTGCGCAGGGCGGGCTTCAGCTATTTGCATCAGGCCATCCACATGAAGGACCGCACGGGGGAACCCTTCATTGTCACCGCGCCCTGCGGCAATGGGGACGAGCCGCTGAAGTACTCCGAGCACAACGGGCAGGAGTTTGACCTGATCCTTTCCGGCAGCATGAAGATCTTCCTCCATGGGAAGGAGGAGTTGTTGCATCAGGGAGACAGCATCTACTTTGACGGGCGGGAGGCCCATGCCATGCTGGCGGTGGGGGACAAGCCCTGCCAGTTCCTGTCCATCGTGATGCATGGGAAGGCGGAGGAGACCAAGCCGGAGCGCTTTGGGTATGTGCCCCAGCCTGTCCTCCCGGAATCCCGTCCCGCCTCCACACGTCCTCTTCTTTACCAGCAGTACATGAAAGAGGAGTGGAACGAGGATGGGACCTTGAAGAATGTGCGTTTTGAGATTCCGGACAACTTCAACTTTGCCTACGATGTGGTGTGTCGTCTGGGGAAGGAGTGCCCGGAGAAGATTGCCATGCGCTGGGTCTCCAAGGACAAGGTCTGCCGGGACATCACCTTCCGGGAGATGGCGGAGAATTCCTTGCGCACCGCCAATTTCCTCTACTCCCTGGGCATCCGGAAGGGGGATCGGGTCATTCTGGTGCTGAAGCGCCACTACCAGTTCTGGTTCATCCTCAACGCCCTCCACATGATCGGGGCCATCGCCATCCCCGCCTCCTGCCAGATGACCGCCCACGATTTCGAGTATCGCTTCCAGCGGGCGGATGTCCAATATGTCATCTGCTCGGCGGACGGGAACATCACCCACGAGGTGGATTTGGCGGCGGCGGCCACGGGGGTGAAGCTGAAGCTCTCCGTCAACGGAAAGAAGGACGGATGGCTGGATTACGACGCCCTCTATCCCAACTTCCCGGCGGAGTTTTCCCGTCCCGAGGGGCAGAAGACCACGGATCCCATGCTGGTCTTCTTCAGCTCCGGCACCACGGGATATCCCAAGATGGTGGAGCACGACTATGCCTATCCCCTGGGGCATATCATGACCGCCCGCCATTGGCACAAGGTGAATCCGGAGGGACTCCATTTCACGGTGGCGGACACGGGGTGGGGCAAGGCCTTGTGGGGCAAGATCTACGGCCAGTGGCTCTGCGAGGCGGGGGTCTTCACCTTCGACTTCGACCGCTTCCATGCGGCGGATCTGCTGCCCATGTTCAAGCAGTATGGCATCACCACCTTCTGCGCCCCGCCCACCATCTTCCGCTTCCTGGTGAAGGAGGATCTCTCCCAATATGACTTCTCCACTTTGGAGCATGTCACCACGGCGGGAGAGGCCATGCCTCCCGAGGTGAGCGAAGCCTTTGCCAAGGTTTCCGGCCAGCTTCCCTACGAGGGGTTTGGACAGACGGAGACCACCATGCTCATCGGCACCCTGGCGGACATGAAGCCCCGTCCTGGCTCCATGGGGAAGGCCAATCCCCAGTTCCAGGTGACTCTCCTGGATCCCGAGGGCAAGCCGGTGCGCACCGGCGAGACCGGGGAGATCTGCGTGAAAGCGGAGCCGGGCAACCATCCCTGCGGGCTTTTCGGATGCTATCTCAAGTCCGAGGAGGACACCCGGAAGGTGTGGCATGATGGCTACTACCACACGGGAGACCAGGCCTGGCAGGACGAGGATGGATACTTCTGGTATGAGGGACGGGCGGATGACATCATCAAGACCTCCGGCTACCGGGTGGGCCCCTTCGAGGTGGAGAGCGTCCTCATGGAGCTCCCCTACATCCTGGAGTGCGCTGTGACGGGCGTGCCGGATCCTGTGCGAGGCAAGGTGGTGAAGGCCACGGTGGTTCTGGTGAAGGGCAAGGAGGGCACCGAGGCGTTGAAGGAGGAGATCAAGGAGTATGTGAAGACCCACACCGCTCCCTACAAGTATCCTCGCATCATTGAGTTCGTGGCGGAACTGCCCAAGACCGTCAACGGAAAGATTCGCCGGGCGGCCATCCGGGAACAAAACAACGCCCAATAGCCACCTCCTTCCCCACCCCTTTTCTCTCCTCTCCAGGGGGAGGAAGGGGGCGGGGGAAGAATCGGGGGAGGGGAGGGCGAGTCCTCTTTCTCTGCCGCCTGAACCTGGGAAAAGCCCCTCCTCTTCTGGTGTTCCCATCCTCCTCTCTTTCGGGGGAGGGAGAAGGATGGGGTTGACTTTATAACTTGTTTATATTCAGATATTTATAATATTATCAACACTTAGAAGTATCCCCCTTTCTCGATGATTTCGGCGATGGTGTCGCCTTGGCGGACCCATTGGAAGATATCCAACTCGTTTCGTTCGATGCCCTCTGCCCGGAGGAGGACTGGGTAGGCGATTTCCCGGGGAATGCAAAGGACGCCGTCGATGTCTCCGAAGAGGATGTCCCCGGGGCGGATGGTGACCTTTCCGATGCGGATGGGGACTTGGTAGTGGGTGATCATGCAGCGTCCCAGGGAGCCATTGGAGGTGCGGTATTTGTAGAAGACGGGGAATTTCTGTTCCAGGATCTGTTTGGTATCCCGGATTCCTCCGGCAATGACGGCGCCGCGGATGCCTTTGGTGATGGCGGTGGCGGTCATGACGCCGCCCCAGAGGGAGGCTTCCGTGTCCTCGGAGGTGTCCCATACCACCACGCCATTGGGTTTGAAGTCATCCAGCATCTGAGCCCGGAAGGTCATTTCCCCCTCGATCATCACGTTGGGGGCGCTTTTGACGGTGAACGCCTCGCCGCAGAGAGTCATTTCTTCCCGGAGAGGCATGATGTCGCTGGGGAGATTTTGGTTGAGGAGGGTCAGTTCCCGGAGGACGTCGTTAATGCATCCGGTGTAGAGTTTTTCATATCGCTGGCACAGTTCCGGAATGGGGATGGGGATGGGGCAGTCCGGGATATGCTGTCGGGTGGCGATCAGCTTTTCCAGCTTCATGAGGCCGGCTTCCTTGGCCTGGCCTCGCATGTCTTTGAGGGATGGCATGGGGGATGATGTGTGAGGGGGGAGGGAGGGAAAATCAAGCCTTTGGGGAGGCCAGGGTGGGGAAGAGGGAGGCGTCGGTGAGGAAGAGGGGGTAGTCCAGGAGGGGCATGCGCCAGAATTCCACGGTGATGCCGCTGGTTTTGGCGTGATCGTCGTAGGAGGGCATGCGCTTGATGCGGTAGATCTTGGCGGTGAGGGGATCCAGGAGGACGGGGGTTTGGAAGTGGAGGCCTTTTTCCACGAAGAGGGTCACCATGACGGCGTGGGGCATGTAGTCGGCGTCGATATGGGTGGGGTGGTAGTAGGCGTAGAGGGGGATGTTTCCCTTTCGGAAGGCGCAGGTCAGGGGGAGATACTGGTCCAGGGGGAGGGTGAGTCTGGACCAACCAGGGTAGGGCATGGGTTCGAGATTGGCGGCCATGGGCTGGGTTTGGTCGTCGAAGAGGGCGGTCATGGCCTGCATGGCCCGGAAGGCCAGCTTGGGGCGGTATTGTTGGGGATTGGAGGCGTCGATGACGCCCTGAGGGTAGACCTTGCCCACGGGATTGTATCCGTTTCCCAGGTCGCAGGCCTGGAAGTAGGAGGTCATGGGGATGCCCAGGCGCAGGTCGGTGAGATAGCGTCTCACTAGGAAGCGGGCCTGGTTGGCCTCGGTGTATTTCCAGCCTTTGTTGGTGAGATTCCAGCCGGATGGGCGCCCATTCTCCCCCTGCCAGACGGCGATGTCCTTTCCCGTGCGGGCGATGCAGTCCCGGATGTATTGGAGGCGTTCGGGCCAGTAGAGTTCGGGGATGGCTCCGTAGGGGTGATAGGAGAAGATTTGGATGTGCTCTCCCATTCCGGCATCGAAGAGCGCCTGGATGTAGGAGTTGCAGAGGCCTCCTCCGGAGATGGCTCCCCCGATGATTTTCGCCTCCGGCTGCACGGGGCGGATGGCCTGGGCGGTGACCGCCACCAGCTTGGCGTATTCCTCGGGAGTGTCCCGCTCTCCCGTGCGGGGATCGCGGAAGAAATTGGGGGCGTTGGGTTCGTTCCAGACTTCCCAGTGGCGGACCCGTCCCTGGAAGTGGCGGGCCATGGCCTGGCAATATCGTTCCCAGGCCTGTTGGCAGGCGGGCCCGAAGCGGGTGGGGGAGTAGAAGTAGGTGCGGTGGGGCCCCAGGGGCTGGGCGTCCATGTAGAGTCCGTTGCCGAAGCTCAGGCTGAACCAGGGCTGGATGCCGATGGCCAGCAGGGAATCCACCATGTGATCCAGCCAGGCGAAATCATAGACCCCGGGAGTCTGCTCCGCCCGAGACCAGCCGGATTGGAGCCGGGCCCACTTGACCCCGCTCTTCTCCATGATGGGCAGGGTCTTGTCAAAGTCATAGCCTTGCCGGTGGTCCAATACCTCGTAGCCTACTCCCAGGGGGGAGGCCGTCACCTGGCGGCTGCTGCGGACGGGAATCTCCCCCAGGAGTTCCAGGTCGTCGGAGAATCCGTCGTCCTTGGGGTCGAAGAGGGCGCTTCCGTAGCGCAGCACCTCCTCCCAGTGGGTGTCGTGGACGGGGGTTTTGTCGATGGGGGGCAGTTGCTCGAACCAGGAGGGATTCATGGGATGGGAGGGTGTGTAGTTTTTTGGGGGGAGAGAAAGTCAGTCTACGGGGATCCCCCGGGCATCCAGGATTCCCTTGATATAGCCCACGGCGAAGAGATTTCCCTGCATGGTGTATCCCACCTTTTCGTTGCTTTCCCCGGCCATGGTGGGGGTGTGGTCAGGCCGGAGGAGGCAGTGGGGGGCGTAGCGATGGGCCAGGGTCAGCAGTTCCGCCATGTCGGTGGGGCCGTTGTCGTGGAAGGTTTCCCGGAAGCATTCCCGGGTGCCGATGACGTCCCGGAAATGGAGGAAAGCGATGCGGGGGCCGAATTCCTTCAGGAGGGCGAAGACATCCTCTCCCATGGTGCGGAAGGTGGCCTGGCAGAAGGTGATGGTATGGCTGGGACTGGCGGAGAGGGCCAGGGCTTTTCGGTAGGCGTCGGCGTGGATGAAGATCCGGGCGTATCCCAGGAGTTGGGGAATGGGGGGATCGTCGGGATGGAGGGCCATCTGGATGCCGGCGGCCTCCGCCACCGGAAGCACCCGTTCCAGGAAACGGTGATAGTTCTCCCAGAGGCGCTCCGGCGTGATTTTCAGGGGAATGGTCTGGTCCACCTCCCGGAGATCGAAGCCGCTGGTGAGGGCGCCGCCTCGCTCCTGCAAATCCGTCCGGGAACGATACCAGCCCACGCCGGCCATGAAGTTGTAGCAGAGCACCTTCAAGCCCAGACGCCCCATGTTCTCCACCATCCGGCAGTATTTGTCCAAATCCTCCTCCGCGCCGGGAAGGCCCAATTTGATCCGGCTCATGTCAAATTCGTCTCCCTCCAGGGCGTAGAGCTCCAGGCCCGCCTCCTGGAAGCGGTCTCGAATGGTCTGCAGACTCTGGAAATGGGAGGGGTCGGGGAGGCCGGTCAATTCCGGGGCGGCTTTGGTGATGACATGGCGCACCCCCAGTTGCCGGGCCAGGGTCCACGAAAGATCCGGCTTGGCCGGAAGCATCAATCCCAGGTGCATGGTCAGACTCCCGTTGAGGCCAGGAAGCCACCGTCCACGGGGACGGTGATGCCGGTGACGAAGGCGGCCTTCTCCTCGTCCAGCAGCCATTCCACGCACCCCAGCAGTTCTTGGGGTTCTCCGAAGCGTCCCATGGGGGTGTGCTGCATCACGTTCTTTCCCCTTTGGGAGAGTCCCCCCTCCGGGGTGCGGAGATATTTGACGCTGCGTTCGTTGACGAAGAATCCCGGGGCGACGGCGTTCACCCGGATGTGGGCGGGGGCCAAATAGACGGCCAGCCACTGGGTGAAGTTGGCAATGGCGGCCTTGCTCATGGCGTAGGCGGGGACGCGGGTGAGGGGGCGGTAGGTGTTCATGGAGGCGAAGTTCAGGACGGAGCCCCCTCCTGCCTGGGCCATCTGGCGGCAGAAGACCCGGCAGGCCAGGACCACTCCCGTGGTGTTGGTGCGCAGGACGGAGTCGAAGACCCCCATGTCCAAATCGAAGAAGCCCCGCATCTCCTGGGGCTTGTCCGGGGAGAGTTCCTGGGGGTCGTAGGTGTAGTTGGTGGTGAGGGCGCGGATGTCATTGCCTCCTGCGCCATTCACCAGAATCCGGCAAGGCCCCCATTCCCGGAGGGTGCGCTCCCCCACCTGGGCCAGGGCGGCCTCCTCCGTGACATCACAGGGCTCCACCCGGCAAAGGCCCCCCGCCTGACGAATGGCCGACGCCGTCTTTTCCAACTTTTCCCTGGTGCGCCCCACCAGGACCACTTTGGCGCCTTTGGCGGCCAAATCCTTGGCGATTTCGGAGCACAGGGTGCCCCCGGCGCCCGTGACCACCGCCACTCTACCGTTCCCCATCTTTTCTGTCATCGTTCTTTTCTCCGGAGATGTTCTTTGATGTTGCCATAGCTGAGCTTGGTCGCCAAGTCGACCAAGGTCTCGCGCCGGGAAGGAAACTCCCCCCGCTCCGCCTTCTCCGCCAGCCAGGAGGAAAGGACACGGCGGTAGTATTCGTGGCGGACGAAGGAGAGAAGACTGCGGGAATCCGTGGTCATGCCCAGGGAGACGGAGAGGACGCCGTAGGCGGCGGAGGCTTCCAGGCATGCCCGAATGCCCTGGAGGTGGTCGCACCACCACCAGGCCGGGCCTAGCTGCACCTTGCCGGGCAGGCCCTCTCCAGGGAAGGCGCCGGAGAGATTGGCCAGGGGAGGGCAGTCGGCAGGATTCAGGGGATAGAGGAGGCATTCTGGAAGGCCCTGGGGGGATTGCTCGGCGTCGTCCAAAAGGGCGACGAGCTCCTGCAGATTCCAACCTTGCCCGATGCCGGCGTAGCCTCCCGCCGGCCCCGCCACCTTTCGCAGCCGGGTGCTGGTGTGCCGCAGGGCTCCCAGATGGAGTTGCACCGTCCAATGTCGCCGGGCATATTCCTCCAGGAGGAGTCGGAGGATGGCGGAGGAGAGTTGGGAGGAGGGAGGGGGAGGCTGTTCTCCGAAGGTCATCCGAACCGGGTCCATGGAGCGGGCGGGACAGTAGAGGAAATCCCCGTCCAGGGCATGGTCGGCAAAGCGGCATCCTCTCTGGTGCAGGGCGTCCAGGAGAGGAATGATGCCCTGACGCAGATCTTCCAGACTGCGCAGGGGATGGCCGGCCAAACGGGTCAGCTTCCGCCAAAGCTCCTGGGGGGGATGGAGCAAATCGTCTCCCCGGAAAGAGGGCACTACGCCGGGAATCGCCGGCCAATCCTCAATCTCCTCCCCCGGGGTGACGCAAGGGGCGGCATACTCCACCCCCATCTGACGCAACAAGCCCCGGGCCGAATAGCCCGGCTCCTGCAATTGCTCCTTGGTTTGCTCCCAAATCCGCTCCGCACTCTCCGGCGTCAAGTCCTCCTGAATGTGGAAAAATCGGGATAGCTCCAATTGGGACCAATGGTAGAGGGGATTGCCCACCAACTGGGGCAGGACAGCACTCCAGGCCTGAAACCTCTCCCAGTCCGAGGACGGACCCGTGATCTTCTCCTCCGGCACCCCCAAAATGCGCATGGCCCGATGCTTGTAGGGATCCGGCGCCACCCAAAGCCGGGTTAGGTTCTCCTCTCGGCGATCCGCACTCAAATCTCTCCAAGATAAGTGGTTGTGCCAATCTATCAGGGGGAGCCCCTCAAGGGATTGGTAAATCTCCTTGGCAAGGGAACTGGTTAAGAGAAAGTCCGGACGCATCTCTACCACAGATCAACAGAAAAGGCTAGAATCCCATAGGAGGGAAAGGAAAAGGGGGTGATATAATATCATAACTACTTTTAATAGAAGATGTTATAATATTATATGCGTGAAATTCCCGCATCACGGGAATAAAGTAAACCCTCCCCTCCATTCTGTCCTCCTGCCCTGGGGAGATTTTCACAGGTCCGACAGGCCGATCACGGAAAAGACGCTCTCTCGGGAACAGGTCGGCCAAAGAGGCGCCTGCGGCGCACACGGAGGACAGGGAGATTCAAACACGGAATGCACGGAAACGCCGCTGCGCTGCGCACAAAGTTCACGGAGGGCGGGACCTGCCCCCCGCACGTCCCGCCGGGGGGGGCGTTTCGTTATTACTTCTTTGACTCTAGTTGATTCCTGGAATCTCTAGCCCCTCTAGCCTCTCTGGATTCCGCATCTCCCGCTTGTTTCTCAAACATTTCTATGGGAAAGTACTTGGAATGGATCAAGAATGTTCTATACTATCTGTGTATGTTTTTTGTTCCCCTGAAGAAGCGGGTAGCCTGTTTTTCCGCCGGGATATGCCTGGGTCTGGCGGAGTCCTATGATTTCCTT
>JAEDMH010000041.1 GCA_016303095.1 Lentisphaeria bacterium
GCAGGGGTGGGAGGATCGCTAGACGGGGGTGAAGGAAGGGCAACGCCCGACCGGAACCCCCGGCAAGGACAAAATCGAATCCGAACCCCGTAGGGGTGGCAGGACAGGCCTTTGGCGACGGGGGTGAAGCGCAGCGCAACCCTTGGCGCCTGCGGCACAGGCCGAAAACGGAGAGGGCGGAGCCTGCTGCGCATGCTCCGCCCGGGGGAGATCTCTAGATTTCTAGATCTCTAGAAGTAGTGATGATTATTCTCCCTTGGTCTGGGCGAGTTGATAGAGGTCCAGCACCTCCTGGGAGGGTTTCTTGGTGCAGAAGGCCACCGCCACGGCGGCGATGAGCCCCGACACAAAGCCGGGGAGCAGTTCGTAGACGCCCGTGGAGCTCTTCAGGAGGACAATCCAGAGGACATCCACCAGAGCGCCCGCCAGGATTCCGGCGATGGCTCCCGCCAGATTGAAGCGTTTCCAGAAGAGGGCCAGCATGATGGCGGGTCCGAAGGCGGCGCCGAAGACTCCCCAGGCATTTTCCACCAGTCCCATGATGGTGCCGGCCCGGGGATCCATGGCGATGATGAGGGCCAGGAGGGCGATCACCAGAACCAGGAAGCGTCCGACCCAGAGGAGTTCGGCATCATTGGCCTTGCCCTGGCGGATCAGGGGCTTATAGACATCGCAGGAGAAGGCGGAGGAGGCGGCCAGGAGCTGGCTGTCCGCCGTGCTCATGGAGGCGGCCAAGACGGCGGAGAGGAGGACGCCAGAGATGAGGGCGGGGAAGATCTTGCGCACCATTTCGATGAAGACCAGTTCCTTTCCGGCCACATTGGCATCGTAGGGGATCACATGCCGTCCGATGATGCCGATGAGAGCGGCGAAGAAGACGATCAGCACGGTCCAGCTAATGCCGATGACGGAGGATTTCCGGAGTTCCTTCTGGGATTTGATGGACATGAAGCGGATAATGATGTGGGGCATGCCGAAGTATCCCAGTCCCCAGGCCAAGCCGGAGACCACGGTCTGCCATTGGAAGGCGTTTTCCCAGAGGGGAGTCAGGGCCTGGGAGGGCGCGACCGGCTCCAGGGCGAAGTAAGCGCAGAGGGGGGCCAGGAACATGGCGCCCAGCACCAGGAGTCCCTGGAAGAAGTCCGTCCAGCAGACCGCGGAGAAGCCTCCCAGGAAGGTATAGCCCACGATCACGGCGGCAGCCAGATACATGGCATTGGCGGAATCCATGCCGGTGATGCGGTTAAAGAGAGTTCCGCAGGCCTTCACGCTGGAGGCGGCGTAGATCGTATAGGCCACCAGGAAGACCGTGGCGCAGATGATCTGCAGGACATGGGATTTGGCCAGGAACCGGTTGGAGAGGAACTGGGGGATGGTGATGGAATCCCCGAAGGTCACGGAGAATTTTCGGAGTCTAGGGGCCTGGAAGATCCAGCTCAAGGCGTATCCCAGAGCCAAACCCACGGCGATCCAGACCTGTCCCATTCCCTTGAGATAGACGGCGGTGGGCAGTCCCATGAGAACCCAGGCGCTCATGTCGGAGGCGCCGGCAGAGAGGGCGGAGACCCAGGCGCCCATTTTACGATCCCCCAGGAAGTAGGTCTTTTCTCCTCCATTGCGGTCCCGGATGAAGAAATAGATGCCGATTCCCAGCATGAAGAGGAGATAGAGAGCAAAGACAACAGGTTCTAGAGAAGACATGATTTTGGAGGCTTCTGGATGAGTTGGGGGAAGGAAAAGAAAAGAGAGCAAAGAAAAGGGGGTCACCAGGAGGGACGGGAGAAGGCCTGGATTTTCTCGTGGAGGCTATTGCCCTGGGCGTCCATGGTGACGATGGCGGGGAAGTCCTTCACCTCCAGTTCCCAGATGGCTTCGGGAGAGCCGAACTCCTGGAGAAAAGAGACGGAGGAGACCCGGAGCACGGCGGCGGCCAGGACTTGGGCGGCTCCGCCTACGGCCGAGAGATAGACCGCCCCATGCTGGGCCAGGGCCTGCCGGGTCCTTTCCCCCATGCCGCCCTTGCCGATGAGAGCGCGCACGCCATAGCGCTTGAGCACTTCCGCCTGGTAGGGTTCCTCCCGGGCAGACGTGGTGGGACCGGCGGCGGTGACCCTCCATCCTCCCTGGGGCGCGGGCACCACCACCGGGCCGCAATGGTAGAGGACCCCTCCCTGCAGGCGGAGGGAAGGCGGGAGAGGCGCAGGCCCCTCTCCCCCGGCCAGGTATTTGTGGGCGGCGTCCCGCGCGGTGTAGATGGTTCCGGAGAGAAGGACGGGCTGCCCCAGTTTCAGGGTGCGGACATCCTCCTCCTGCAAGGGAGTATGAAGAGCGCGTGTTTCCATGTCATCCCACAGGCCGGGAAAAATCCCCGGGCCTAGCTACTCCTTCCTGGGGCCCTCCGTTTCCGTGCGCGGGATGGCGTAAATCGTCTCCCCCTGCTTGGCCATGCCGAATTTATCCCTGGCCACGCTCTCCACCACTGCGGGATCCCGGGAACGGAGTTTTTCAATGATCCGGTCCTTTTCCTGGATTTGCTGTTCCAGCGCATCCACCTGGGCTTGAAGAATCCGCAGTTCCTCCTGCAGTTGGGAGAGGGTGCGATTCGGTCGGAGGACGTAGCTTATGATCACAAACACAACCAAGGCCACGATCGCCAGAGAGAAGAACTTCATGAGCGGCTCTCCTGTTGCGGAATCTGTTTTTGGCGGCAGAAGAAATTGTACTTCAGGATATGCCAAAGGGCGGCCACCCCGTCCCGCCACCCGATTTTCTTTCCCTGGTCATAGGGTCGGGGGACGTAATCGATGGGGATTTCGAAGATTCTGGCCTGGGCCTGGGCCAGTTTTGCGGTGATTTCCGGCTCGAATCCGAAGCGATTGCATTCCAAGGTGAAGCGCTGGAAGAAGTCCCTGCGGATCATCTTGTAGCAAGTCTCCATGTCGGTGAGCGAGAGATTGGCGCACAGATTGGAGAAGGAGGTCAGCCACTGGTTTCCCTTCCGATGCCAGAAGGAGTCCACCAGATGGGCGGGGGAGGAATAGCGGGAGCCGAAGACGGCATCCGCCCTGCCCTCTTCGATGAAGCGGAGCATTCTGGGGAACTCCCGGGGAGAGTACTCCAGATCCGCATCCTGGATGATGACCACGTCTCCGGTCACCCTGGCCTGGGCCGTGCGGATGGCGGCGCCCTTTCCCTGGTTCTTCGGATGATGGATCACCACCAGATCCGGCGAGGGGGGCATGGCATCCAGCAAAGGGCCGGTGCCATCCTGGGAACAATCATCCACCACCAGGATCTCCAGTTCGGGCACCCCGCACTGCCGCACCTGCGCAATCACCGTAGCCACCGTGGCCACTTCGTTGAAGACGGGAATGATAACAGAGAGTTTCATGGTTGATAGGACCACTCCAGGAGTTTTCTGGCCAGTTCATCCCGGCGACGTCCCCGATCGCTTCCCTGCACCCCCATCACCACCACCATGCGCTGGTGCCCGTCCCGCTCGCAGGTGACCACGATGCAGTATCCCGCGCCATCGGTGAAGCCCGTTTTCAGGCCATTGACGCCGGGCACCTTTCCCCGGAGAAGTTTGTTCGTGGAGTGGACGTCGAAGGGGTTTTTCTTGTCGGCCCGGATTCGTCCACTGGGGGTGGCGGCCCACTTTCGGATGGCGGGGTATTGGATGGCCCGGAGGGCCAGGTAGGCGATTTCCAGGGCGCTCCCCGTATTTTCCCGGCGTTTTCCCTCCTGGATCAGAGGGAGTCCGTTGGGATTGTAGAAGTGCATTCCCTGGAGTCCCAGATCGGCGGCTCTCCGGTTCATCATTTCCGGGAACCGTTCGGGAACGCCGCCGGCGAGGTAGCGCCCCACCACGTAGGCGCAGTCATTGGCGCTGGCCACCAGCATGCACATGAGATACTCCTCCAGTCGGTAGCTCTCCCCCGCATCCAGGAATACCCCATTGATCCTCTTCTCCCGGAAATATTTCCGATCCTCGGAGGTGACCGGCACCAGGGTTTCCAAGGTGACCCCAGGCGTCTGCTCCAGATACTCCATCAGCAGAATGGAGGTCATCAGCTTGGTGAGAGAGGCCATGGGATAACTCCGGGCCGCGTCCTTCTGCCACAGAATGGTGCGGCTGTCCAAATCCAGCACCACGCCGGAGCGCACTTCCCTCAACTCCTTGCGCAGAGAATCCGTCATGGGCTTCTCCGACACGGAGAAGAAATCAGGCCGATAGCGCCCCGGCATTCCGGAGGGAGGCGTAGAGGGAGGCGTCGCCACGGGGGCGGCAGGGAGCGGAGTCCCGGAGGAAGGCAGAGGAGAAAGGGGAGAGGCTTCGGGGGTTCGGGAGGGGCTGGGGGCGGGTGAGGTCTCCTCGGGCCCAGGAGCGTTCTGGTATGCCTGGGGGCGGGTGCGCCACAGGATCCAGACCAACGGAAGGGAGAAGAGAATCAGAAACAGCAGGATGGGCAGGAAACGACGCATATCACTCCTGGGGGGCCTGGCCGAAGGTGATGGAGTCCGTAGGGGGAAGGGACGCCGGATTCTTTCCCCTGCGTCCTCTTCCTTCGGGCAGCTTCACCTCTCCCGAGAAGAAGGTGGCGGCAGGAGGCTTGGGGGGGCTTTGCACGGCGGGAACATCGTCCCGTCCCGCCTCATCTTCTCCTTCGTGGAGAGCGGGGGAGTTTTCCGGGGCTTGGGGGGAGCGTCCTTTCCGGGCATGCCTCTTCCGTCCATGGCTCTTGGCCACGCCCTGTCCTGCTTCCTGGGGGAGAGCCGGGGTGCTGGCACCCTGGCGCAGGGGAACCAGCGCAGGGGGGAGTCTCTGGGAGGAGGAAGGGAGGGGATTCTCGTCCTCTTCCGGCTCCGTCCCCTGGTTCCGTCCCTCCTCTGCCTCTTCTTCTTCCTCCTCCGGCAGGCCGTAGCGCGGAGAGAGTTCGGGGAGACGGGCCAGGATCTCTGGATTCCATCCGAAGAGCTGCACCAGGAGGGACACCAAAGCCCGGCCATAGCGGTATTCCCCGTGATGGAGATAGCGCAGGGGGACGGAGGGGGCCATGAGGCGAGGCACCAGTCCCACGATTTGGAGAATCCGATGGGTCAGGAGCCGGGGAACGGTGATGCCCTCGAAGAGGAGAGCCAGAGCGCGATGGGCCACCGGCTCCGAGGAGGCGGCGCCCTCCCAGAACTGGGTGGGATTTTCCGGATTCAGGGCGCTCATCAGGAAAGGCAGAGCCACCGTGGACAGCGCCAGTCCCCGGGAATTGGAGTAGCGTCCCCGCCGCAGGGCGTCTCCCCGGAGTTTCAGGAGATGGCGGAGCATTTCCCCTTCCTGTTCCTCCCAGGAGTCGTCCACCGTGGGCCAGAAATTTTTCAGGAAGCCCATGTCATGCATGGTCTGGAGAGTTTGTCCGGCGGCGGGATTGGCCAGGATCTTCAGGAGTTCCTCGAAGAGGCGGGCGGAGGAGGCCAGGCGGATCATGCCTCCCTTCTGGCGAATGACGGTCTCCAGCTCCTTTTCCAGCCGGAAGTTGCACTGGCCCACCAGCTTCAAGGCCCGGAGCATCCGCACGGGATCCTCCTCCATGCGCTGATGGGGCTCCCCGATGCACCGCACCACTCCCTCCCGAAGATCCCGATATCCCCCGGAGAAGTCAATGACTCCCCGGCTGCCGGAGACATCCAGATAGAGGGCATTGGCCGTGAAATCCCGGCGCAGGGCATCCTCCTCCAAGGTGCCAAAGCAGTTGTCGTTCCAGATGATGGGACCGTTTTCGTGGCGTTTCCCCTGGCGCTCCTTCTCATTGGGCTTGCGCCGGAAGGTGGACACCTCATAGATCTCTCCCCCCGCATAGACATGGGCGAGACGGAAGCGTCGGCCAATCACATGGCAACGACGTCGTCCGAAGACCTTGCGCACCTCCTCGGGAGTGGCGCTGGTGGAAATGTCATAGTCCTTGGGGGCCTTGCCCAGAAGCAGATCGCGAACGGCTCCGCCCACGATATAGGCCTCGTAGCCGGCCTGGGTCAATTCCCGCACCACGGAGACGGGAACGGGGTTGACCAGATGGAGAAGTTCGTCCAAGACGGTATGGGGAACAATTTCAGGCATGTCAGTTCTTATCCGCCTCGGCGGTTCCTTCTCCCCCGTTCGTCGGGCCTCTGCCCTTCCCTGCTCCGTCTTCTTGGTTCAGGGTCGGAGGCAGGGAGGATTCCCAGGGGGAAGAGAGGGGACAAGGAAGGAGGGAAGGAAGAGGAGGGGGGATCCTCCCCGGGAGAGGGGAGGCTTCACTTGCATTTCACAACAGGGGCCTGTCCATCGCCTTTCCGGGGCAGGAGCCGAAGACAGGGGGAGCCTGGCACCCTGTTTTGCAGGGCAATCAGAAGAGAGTGGGCTGGGCCACAGGGGCAAAGGAGCGACGATGGAGGGGACAGGGTCCCAGGCGATTCAGCGCTTCCAGGTGTTCGGCTGTGCCATAGCCTTTGTTCCGGGCAAACCCATATCCCGGATAGCGGAGATCCATCCTCTCCATCAGGGTGTCCCGGTAGACCTTGGCCAAAATGCTGGCGGCGGCGATGGAGGCAGAGCGACCATCCCCCTTCACCACAAAGGTGGCGGGCACGGGAAAGGGCTGAAACCCCAGGCCATCCACCAAGGCCGCCTGGGGACGGGGGATGCCCGGCAGGGCTTGGACGGCCTCCCGCATGGCATCCTGGGTCGCCCGGAGGATGTTCATGAGGTCGATCTGGGCAGGCGAACGCTCCACGATGGCGAAGCGCACCCGGGGATCCTCCCGAAGGAGGCGATCCAATTCCCGGCGGCGGGCGTCGGTGAGCTTCTTGGAGTCGTTCACGGGAAGGGAGAAGGGAAGAGGTGGCAGGGGCAGAACCACCGCCGCCACCACCACCGGGCCGGCCAAAGGCCCGCGCCCCACCTCGTCCACCCCGGCGACACACCCCACCCCCAGGGAGAGTTCCAGCTGGAAAGGATGGGGGATGCCGGCCATCAGGAGGAGAAAATCAGAAAGGGGAAGGGGAAAAACAAAAAGGCACAGGCCCCTCGCAGAGGGAGGCCTCGTGCCTTTTCACCAGAGTGGCGAAATCCACGGATGACTGCAGACGACAGCTTCCGCCAAAGACCGGGAACTCCTCCCTACCCCCTTCCCATGGGGAAAAAGGGAGGAAATGTGGGAAGAAAGAGGAGAGCGCCCAGTCCCAAGCCCCCGTCGATCCGCAAGCCACACGAGACCGCTTATGCACTCACTTCCTTGGACTTCACCTTGGCAGCCTTGCCCACCTGGCCACGCAGGTAGTAGAGCTTGGCCCGACGGACAATTCCCTTGCGGGTCACCTTGAAGGAAGCCACCAGGGGGGAATGGATGGGCACCACACGCTCCACGCCCTGGCCAGCCTTGACCCGGCGCAAGGTGACGGTCTGGGCAATGCCAGCGCCATGACGGGCAATGACCACCCCGCTGAAGCTCTGGACACGCTCCTTGCCGCCTTCCTTGATGCGGAAACCCACTTCCACGGTGTCGCCAATGCCCATCTCAGGCACGTCGGTCTTCTGGTTCTCCAGACGGATCTTCTCAATGGTGTTCATGGTTGGTAAATTCCTCCTTGCGGATTCAATGCTATCGATGAAAACAAAATGTCAAAGGAGTTCGGGGTGCCGGCTCACCGTGCGGAGCACTCTCTGCTCCAGGCGCCAGGCGGCGATCTCCTGGTGATTGCCCGAAAGAAGGATCTCGGGAACCTTCATCCCTTTGTAATCCTCCGGACGGGTAAACTGGGGATATTCCATCAAGGGCTCGTTGCCAAAGGACTCCTCCTCCGAGGAGACATCGTTGCCCAGAGCCCCAGGCAGCAGACGCACCACGGCATCCGTCACCACGCTGGCGGCGATGGCGCCATTGGTGAGCACGTAGTCCCCAATGGAGAGCTCCTCGTCCATGAGACACTGACGCACCCGCTCATCCACTCCCTCGTAGTGTCCGCAGACCAGAATCAGGTGGGAGAGCTGGGAGAAGCGGCGGGCGGCGGGCTGGTCGAAGCGGCGCCCCTGGGGGGTCATGAGAACCACATGGGCCTCCGGGGTGCGGAGATCCTGAAGGCACTCGAAGAGAGGCTCGGGACGCAGCACCATGCCGGCTCCGCCGCCATAGGGCCTGTCATCCACGGTCTTCCGGGCATCATGGGTATAGTCCCTCAAGTCCACAAGCCGGAGATCCACAACCCCCTCTTTCCAGGCCCGCCCGATGACGGACTCGGAGAGCACGCCCTTGCAGAGAGCGGGGAAGAGACTGACAATATCAATCCTCATCGTTCCTCGATGGTTTGGTGCATTGGTGCGCGGAGGAGAGTGGGGGCTGCCGCAAGATGCCAGAACGATCCCTCACTCGTCCAAGACATCCACCGTGGCGCGCACGTGACTGCGGGCGGCCACGCTGGAGACCAGGGCCCGGAGAGCGGAAATGGTCTTCCCGCTCTTGCCAATGACCTTCCCGATATCCTTCTTGAAGCAGCGGATCTGAATGATGGAGAGATCCTCTTTTTCCGCCAGGGAGAGACTCACTTCCTCCGGCTTGTCCACCAGGGAAGTCACCACATAGGCGACGAACTCCTGGAGGCTCTTCAGGCATGGAGCCGGGGCGGCCTTTTCCCTGGGAGCGGTCGGCTCTCCGGGGGCCTCCTCGGGGGCGGGGGCGTCCACCATGGGAGGCAGAGGGCCTGCCTCCTTGGCCTCGGCGCCGAATAACTTCTTCAAGAAAGAGAAAGCCATGGGAGAGGTCGCTCTACTCGGCGGCAGGGGCTTCGGCGGCCTCGGGGGCGGGTTCCTCGGCGGTCTTCACGGCCTTGGGGGCGGGGGCGGCGTTCTTCACCGGCTCCCGACGGCTGGGGAAAGGCTTGCCGTTCTTCTGGCGATTGAAGATGGCCCGCACCGTCTCGGAGGGCTGGGCGCCCTGGGAGAGCCAATACTCCATGCGCTCCACATTCAGGGTTTCGCAGTCGTGCCGGGGGTCGTAGACGCCCAGATTTTCGATGAAGCGGCCATCCCGGGGGGAGCGGCTATCCGCCACGACCACGCGCCAGCAGGCGGCGCTGAGGGCACCAGTACGACGAAGACGAATCTTGACAGACATTCTCTTTTCCTTGAAGAGGGGGATTAACAGTTACGACAAAAAAGGATAATGATGCGCAGTCCGATACTATAGCGCCGATTTTCCGTTCCGCAATCGGTTCCTCCCCCTTTCCGGCATCCCGTCCCCCTGGGGGGGAGTACGGGGTGAGGAACCCTCCGGCTTGCGGGAGGTTACGGATGGCGGGAGAGGATGCTTCGGATGGCCAGAGAGGCGGTGGCGAAGGCGGCCTCCAGATTGTATCCTCCGGTGGGTCCGTCCACATCCAGACACTCCCCCGCCCCATAGAGTCCAGGATACTTGAGAGACTCCATGGTCTTGGGGTTGAACTCCTCCAGGGCGATTCCCCCCACGGTGACCATGGCCTCCTTCAAGGGGCGCACCGCGGCCCCCGTCAGGGGATAGTTCTTCAGAGAATGCCAGGGGATGTTTCGTCCCTGGGCCAGAGCGGCGGCCACTCCCCGGGGCAATCCCAGGCCATTGAGGATCATTTCCTGGTTTTCGCCATGGCGTCGCCGGAGCATTTCCCGGCGTTGTTCCAGTTCCTCCTGGCTGTATTGGGGAAGGAGATCCAAGGCCGCCTCCTGGAGAGGGAGATTTTTCCGGGCCAGTTTCCGGGTCATGTCGTAGACGGCGCTGCCCCGGAGGAGTCCCTGGTGGAGCTGCAGATTTCCCTCGGTCTCCTCCACGCCATGCGCCCGGGCCTTCACCCAGGGGAGTTCCACTTCCTCCCTGCCCAGACGGGCCAGGGGATTTTCGGGGGGGAGGCGCAAGGCGGCCAGGCCTGCCCGAGGGGAGGAATACGCCAGACCCAGATCCTGGGCGAAGAGGAAGCCGTCTCCCAGGGAGCCGGTTTGGGGATAGGAGCATCCCCCCAGGGCGAGGAGGAGATGCCGGCAGGTCAAGGTGACCTGGGGGGCGTCCACCTGGAATCCGCCCTCCGGCAGAGGGGTGATTCTTTGGGCGGGGCATTGGTAGAGGATGGGAACCTGCTGGCGCCGGAGGAGATCGGTGAAGAGATGCAGGAGATCCTCTCCCCGCTCGCTGGCGGGATAGAAGCGCTCTCCTAGCCGTTTCACGGGAAGCCCCCGGCGTTCCAAGAAGCGGGCCACCTCTGTGGAGGGAAGGGCCCGGATGGCGTGGCGCAGAAAGCCCGCCACAGGTTCTCCGTAGGCCCGGAGGAGATCCTCCGGGGTGCCCCCATGACCGAAGTTGCATCGGTTGTTGCCGCACATCAGCAGCTTCAAGCCCGGACGGTGCCGCCGTTCCATGAGCACCAGGGGCAATTCCGCCTCCGCCGCCTGGCAGGCCGCAAAAAGGCCCGCTGCTCCGGCCCCTAGAATGAGGAGATTGGTGGAAAAGCCCATAAGAAGGGGGACAACAAGACAACCGTGGGGAAAAACAAGGAGGGCCGACCCCGGAAATCCGGCAGTCGGCCCAAAGATCCCGCCAGGAAAGAAGGGCGGGAACTCCTTCTCGCCGCACCAGAAAGCCCCCTAGGGAACTCTCTGGGAGGGAGAGGGGACGTGGGATTTAGTCCACAGTGATGGCCTCGGCAGGGCAGGCACCGGCGCAGGCGCCGCAGGAGACGCACGCATCGGCGTCCACCGTAGCCTTGTCACCTTCCAGTTTGATTGCGCCGACGGGGCAGGTGCCCTCGCAGGCACCGCAGCCGAGGCACTTCTCGGCATCAACTTTAGCAGCCATTGTAGATTTCTCCAGAGATTGAGTTCATTGTGGCGGGTTTCGCGAGGCGTCAGTCCAAGGAGGAGGGAAGCCCAAGCCGGCCCATGGAAGGCAAGCGGGGAAATAGGGTTCCTCCTCCTGGTTCCCTGAAGCTCGCGATCCGTCATTCAGGGAAGTTTCCCGTCCCTGGGGCCCAGGGACGAAACAGGGGATAAGATAAGTCAGGAACGGGATTTTTCCAGATCCTGGCAAGCCTGGTAGATGGTCTGGAAGAGGGGAGCGATCTGTTCCTGGTTGAGGCTGGAGAAGGCGACCCGGAGATTTTTCTCTCCGATGGCGATAGCCCCTGCCCCGTAGTGGTCCAGGAGATGCCGCCGCACCTTTTCCGCTGGGAGATGGGAGAAGTGGAGGCACATGAAATATCCGCTATTGAAGGGATAGGGGCGGAAATATTCTCCGTATTCGGGATGTTCCTCCAGGGTTTTGCGAGTCTCCAGATAGCGTTCCCGCATCAATTGGGCGCAGTGTTCCCGCTGGAGATAGAAGGCGTCGTTGCGGAGGGCCTTGTCCACCACCCGTTGGGAGAGAGCGGAGCAATTGCTCACCAGGGCACGCACCTCGCCGGCGGCCTTGGCCTCCAGGGCGGCGAAGAGAGGGCTGTCCGGGCTGTCCGCTCCTCCGATGGAGAAAGAGAGGAAGCCCACCCGGAGTCCCCACACGTAGCACTCCTTGGTGGCGGCATCCGCCTTGATGGCCAGGAGATTGGGGGAGCGGTTGGCCAATTTGCAGAAAAGGGACTCCCTCATGGCATCGGGGGCATAGAAGAGTCCGAAGTAGGCATCGTCCACCAGAGCCACCACCCGGACCCCCCGGTGAGCGGCCTCCAGGAGCACCTGGGCGATGGCCTCCCCTTCCGCCTCGCTGGGGGTGTATCCCGTGGGATTGTTGGGGAAATTGAGCACCACCACCCGCTTCTCCCCTGCCTTGGCCTCTTCCAGGAGGCTGCGCAGTCCCCGGATGCCCATGGCCTCGTTCTCGAAGAGGGGGAAGAAGCAGAGTTCCGCCTGGAGGCGATCCTGGAAGTTCAGGAGATAATTGTCCCAGTTCAGATCAGGGAGGAGAACCTTGTCCCCGGGATCCACGAAGAGGTCTCCCACCAGGGAGAGGGCGTGAGTCAGGCCGTTGGTGACCACGGGCAGGGAGAAGGGGACGCCCTCCAGAGAGGGATTGTCGTGGAGGATCTTCTGCTTCCAGGCTTCCCGGAGGCTCTTCACGCCATAGGAAGGAGCATACAGCAGGGCGTCGTTGGGAGAAAAGCCGGAAATGCTCTCCATGACGCAGGGGAGATTCATGGCCGTCTTCCCCTCCAGAGCCGTGCCGATGGTGGCGTTGAACCGCCCCGCCAACTTCTTCGCCTCCGCCGACTGACTCAAAATCCCCTTGCTGGGAAAATAGATCCGCTTGCCCAAGGCCGATAGCATCTCGTAGGCCACCGGATTCACAGAACAGATCTTCTCTTGCAGCTGGATGGCAAGCTCATTCATGGCACAATCACACTCCCAAACGCAAAACGCCCTTCTCCGAAAAAGGCAACACACACCTTTCCTCTAAAGCCTTCCCATGAACGCCCCGCCACGCTCAACACATCAGAAAAAACCAAAGGAAAACGGAATAATTTAACCACGAAATCCGAATTTTCCGGATTCGTCATGCCTTTTCCAATTCTGTCCTATTCTTTCCCATTCTCACGTCCCCGGGGAAAGGGGAGTTCACGGGAAATAGAAAAGGGGCGGTTCATGCTGGGCATGCCCCGTCCCAAGGCTGAGGGGGGAAAGCGAGGGCGAGACTGTGAGACCCTCTCGCCACGTGCTTCCCCCCTTTTGGGAGGTTAGCTGTGGATCTGTTCGTCCTCAGCCACCTCGACCTGGTCGGCGAGGGAGACATTTCCCTCCACCCGTCCGTCATCCAGGGCATTCACGTTCTTTCGGTTTTCCAGGTCGCGGAAGAGGCGGAAGAGGTCTCTGACGCCGCCGATGCTGAACCAGACCGTGGTAATGGCGGCAATGCAGAGAGGCACGGCGAAATTCACCACCAGGAAGTATCGGCTCCACCATTCCACGGGCCAAGGAGAGAACTTGTTCCAGATGACGACGCCCACGAAGCAGCACAGGAAACTGAAGACGAAGCTATGGAAGAAGAGGGCGTAGGCGATGACCTTGTCCCCCTTGGTGTATTCGGAAGTGATGCCCACCATCTTCTTCAAGATGTTCATGGGGGTCCACAGGAAGGGTTCGGGAGCGGGTTCGCCGGCGGGGGCGTACTTGCCCCGGTGGAGCATCCGGTCCATATTGAAGTCCTTCCGGCAGGTGGCCAGGGAGACCACGATATAGAGGAGGATGGTGAAGAGGTTGGCGAAGAAGAGATATTCGATGGAGTTCACGGGGAAGCGGAGCTCGTTGATTTCCCAATGGATCCAATCGCCGAAGGGGGCGGAGAGTCCCCGGAAGAGGCTGTCCATGGACTCCACCATGTTGTGGTTCACCAGGAAGGGATAGACCACATCCGCCCAGTAGCGGCTGAGGAGGATGTAGCAGACGCTGCCCACGATGCCGGTGATCAGGGAGGCCCAGGCGGCGGGGGTGGTTCCCTTCTTCCAATAGAGTCCCAGGATCATGACGGCAGGGCAGCCGGCATTCCAGATGGCCACCGCCATCTGGTTGAAGAGCTGGATGTAGTCCAGCTGGGACATGTATTTGGAGCCGAAGAAGAAGAAGACGCCGATGCCGATGGCCACCAATCGGATCATGCGCACATGCTGCTTGGGGGAAAGCCCCTTGGGGAAGAAGGGGAGGATGCAGTCCTGGGCGATGGTGAGGGTGGCGGAGAAGATTCGGGTGTCATCCGTGGAGAGCATGGCCAGGAAGAGGAGGAGGCAGAATGCGCCGAAGAGCCCCTTAGGCAGCAGATAGCGCATGGTCACGGAGAGGTTCAGCTGCTGGAAGAGAGTGCGGAACTGCTGGAAGGTGTCGTTGGCCTTCCCCTTGGCCTCCTCCACCTGGACTTTGGTCGCCCGTTCGGCGGCTTCCCGCTGTTCCTGGGTCAAGGTTCCCTGGGCCTGGCGCTGTTCCAAATTCTGCTGGGCGGCGGCCTCGGTCTTGGCCACCGCATCCGTCACCAGGAACTCTTGGACATTCTCCAGGAAGCGGGTGTCCAGATTGTCCTTCTGGGAGAGGGGAGGCTCCACGCCGATTTCATGTGCCTGAGGGGGGATGGCCTTGATGGTCTCCTGGAGACGGCTCCGCAGCTCCCGGTTTTCCTCCCCCTTCAACACGTCTTCCGCCACCCGGCTGGCCAGCTGTTGGCGCACCACGCTGGCCCCCTTGGCGAAATCCTTGTGGTTCAGGAAGACGATGAGGCAGAGGGCCACCAGCATATAGAAGGTATTGATGAGGGCCATGCGCCAGTTGCCCAGGATGGCGGCCATCTTCTGTTCGTGGGCGGATTTGGCGGCAGTGGTGGTTCCGGCGCCGATCCAGGTGCCCAGATGAACCACGCAGTTAAAGCCGGCCACAATGACCATGGTGAAGACATTGAAATCGCGCAATTTACTGATATCCATCGGGTTGATAAAGCTTTCCCCGGGGACGCGGTCGCAGACCGTGGGGATGATTTCCTGGCTCCAGGAGAACTTCATCAAGATGAAGACAATGAAGCAGATGAGGAGGGGATAAAGGAGCATGCCCTGGAGGGTGTCGGTGATGACCAGGGCCAGGGTTCCGCCCAGGCAGATCAGCGTGATGGCCAGGGTGAGGAAGAAGATCATCAGAAGATCGAAGGTGGGGATTTGGAGTCCCAGGAAGGGGATATGCTGGGGCAGATTCAGCATTTGGATGAAGAAGCGCGCCGCAATGGAGGGCATGATCATGTTAGCCAGCATTTCCGCCAGGGAGCGCAGGCCGGCGGCGAAGATGCGGATCCTCCGGCTGTAGCGGATTTCCAGGAACTGGCCCACGCTCATGGCCCGGGTCTGCCGGAAACGATAGGTCACATACCCGGAGAGGGAGATCACCAGGGTCAGAGGGGCGATGATGCTGCCCCAGAAGTTCAGGGCGAACCCGGTCTTGTACTTCATCTCGATGTAGGCCACCAAGCCAATGACCGACAGGGCATTGGCCACATCCCCCATGTTCAGCACATAGCGTCCGCACACTCGTCCGCAGGCCAAATAGTCGGAGACCCCCCGGATGTACCTTCGGGAATAGAATCCCATGGAGATGACGAACACGACGGGGATCACGAGGATCGCCCAGTCAATGAGACTCATGTAGTTCTGGTTCATAGACAGATACGGCGCGGAGTGCGGGAAAGAAGGGGGGGAGGAGTTGCAGTGAGGGAGAGAAAGAGAGGGAAAGGGGGCGGGAAGGGGGCTCCTTCCCGGCGGGGGGTTGCAGGGGAGGAGGGGAATCAGGACTCGGCCTTCTTCTTGAGTTCCTTGACCTGCTGGGCCAGGGATTCCAGCTGTTTCATCAGCATCCGCTCCTTGGCAAAGGCGCGGCGGTCCACGGCGGGGGTACCGATGACCACGGCACCGGCGCCCGTGTCCTTGGAGACGCCGGCCTGGGCCATGGCAATGGTGCCATCCCCCAGCCGAAGGTGGCCTGAGACCCCCACCTGCCCGGCAAGAATCACCCCATTGCCCAAATGGGTGCTGCCCGCCACCCCCACCTGGGCCACCAAAATGCAGGAACGGCCAATCTCCACATTGTGCCCCACCTGCACCAAATTGTCAATCTTCGTGCCGGCCTGAATCCAGGTGCGGCCAAAACGGGCCCGGTCGATAGTGGAATTGGCCCCCACTTCCACATCGTCATCCAACTGCACAATCCCCACCTGGGGAATCTTCTCGTGGCCGGCGGCCGTGGATTTGTAGCCAAAGCCGTCCGCCCCAATGACCACCCCAGGATGGAGAATCACCCGGTTGCCCAGCAGACAGCGCTCCCGCACCACCACATGGGGATAGAGGAGGCAATGTTCCCCCACCTGCACGTCCTTCCCCAAGTAGACCTGAGGCAGGAGAACCGTGCCCTTTCCCACGGTCACGCCAGACTCGATGACCACCCCCGCCCCCACATGGCAGTCGGCGGGAATCTGGACATCCGGGGCGATGACCGCCGAGGGATGGATGCCCGGGGCGTATTCCACAGGGGGAGGCGTGAAGGCCAGAATCACCGCCGTGAAGGCGTTGGAGGGATCGTCGCAGCGCACATAGGCTCGTCCTTCAGCGGGGAGAAGTTCGTAGTTCCGAGGCACCAGCACCACGCCTGCCCGGGAAACGGGCACCTGATCCCGATATTTGTCATTGCCCAGGAAGGAGACATCGCTTTCCGTGGATTCCGCCAGGGAAGCCACGCCCTGGAGGGGACGGGGACAGGCGCCAACCAATTCGCCCTGCACCAAAGAGGCGATTTCCTCCGCACTTTTTTGAATCAGCATTGTGGGTATTTCCTGTGGAGAGAGGGGAAAGAAAAAAGGAACGAGAGGGTTTACTGCGCCACGGGAGCATCCTGCTTCTCTTTCGCTTCCAAAGCTTTGCGCATCTTTTCCAATTTTTCCTCGGCTTCCGCCTTCTCCTTCTCGTGGCCGGCGTTCACCCGCTTGATCATAGCCTCGGTGATCTCCTTGTCCTTGGGATAGACCAAGAGGACGGGAACCTGATTCAAGGTGCGTCCGGAGACCTCATACACCAGTTCATAGCCCTGCTCGGCAGCAAATTTCTCCAGGTCGGCCTGGAGTTCCTGAAGCAGCCGGCCTGTGGTTTTCTGCTGGCGTTCCCCGATCTCTTCCCGGGCCTGCTGCTGGTAGCGGGCGATTTCGTCCTGTTTCTGCTCCAGACGCGCCTGCAAAGCCTGGGCCTTCTGGCCAGCCTCCCGCTGGGCTTCCTCCCCAAGCAAGTCATTCCGGGCTTTGTTCACGGCATCCAGAAATTCCCGCCGGGTATTCTCAAACTCCGATTTCAACACCTCCATGCCCGTGAAGAAATTCTGCCGCTCCTCCTCGAAGCGGATGTTCTCGCTGATGGTTTTGTAGTAGGCGTTGAAGACGGTCTCCATATTCACATAGGCGACCTTCTGCGCCAAAAGAGAGGCGGCAGAGACAAGAAGGGCAAGAAGGGAGAGTCTCATGGATTCGAGATTCCTGTCGTGGAGAGAAGGGGGGGCAAAGGTTCAGAAGGGTGGAAGACCATCTTCCCGGGGAAGAATTTCCTGCGCCAGGAGCCGGCAAAGCAGGATACGCCCCGAAAATGGCAAACGGTGTGTAATGTAATTCCCCTCCTCCCTCGGGAACGGAAGGAAAAGAAAAAATATTAGCCGGAGGAGAAGGGAACCCACCCCGCCTGCCCCACCCCAAAGGACACGGAGATTCAAACAGGTCGACCACGAAATCCCCGCCACCGCGGGGCACAGAGAACACGGAGAGGCGGCTCGTGCCCCCCCCCGCACGACCCGCCTTTTGGTCTTTGTTATAAATTCTTTGAATCTAGTGATTTCTAGATCTCTATCCCTACTCCTCGGGAGGAGGATCTCTCGATCTTAAATCCTCCCCCCGGAAGGGGGTGGGGGCAATCCTCCTGAACCCCGGCAGGGGTGGGAGGATCGCTAGACGGGGGTGAAGGGAGGCCC
>JAEDMH010000178.1 GCA_016303095.1 Lentisphaeria bacterium
CCGCTTCCAGGCCATCGAGATCATGGCCTGCCCCGGCGGCTGCATCAACGGCGGCGGACAGCCCTACCTCCACGGGGATCGCTCTCTGCTGGAGAAGCGGATGCAGGGCCTCTACAGCGAGGACGCCGGCAAGACGCTGCGCATGTCCCATGAAAATCCGGACATCCAGACCCTCTACAAGGAGTATCTGGGCCAGCCCGGCTCCGAGAAGGCCCACCACCTCCTCCACACCCACTACCACCAGAAGTAGGCGGGGTTCGCCCCCTCGCCAGGGAAGGAAGAAGGCCTGCCGCCTCCTTCCTTCCCTCTCCTGCCGCCCCGTCTCCCGGGAATTCCTCGGAGGCGGGGTCTTTGTTTTTCCCTCTCCCCCCATGTCCTCCCTCCCTTCCCCGCCTTCCCCCTCCTCTGCCCTGGGATGGCTCTGCGGCCTCCTGGCCACCCTCATCTGGGGCAGCTTCTATCCCGTCAGCCGACTCCTCTTTGGACAGGCGGAGGAAACCGTGGATCCCCTCTCCTTCTCCCTCCTCCGCTTCCTCCTGGCCGCTCTCTTCCTCTCCCCTCTCCTGCTCCTCCCCCGGCAGCGCACCCTGGCCCGCCAAATGCTGCGGCAAGACACCCCTACCCTCCTCCTCCTGGCTACCCTGGGCATTCTGGCGGAGGGACTCCTGGTCTTCTGGTCCACCAAATTCACCACCGCCGCCCGAAGCTCCCTCATGGCCAACACCTCCCCCATCACCACCATGCTCCTGGCTTGGATCCTGGGACGGGAAACCTTGAGCCGACGGAAAATTCTCGGCATGTCCCTGGGACTCCTGGGACTCTTTCTCTTCTTCTATTCCCAGGGAAAGGACGATTTCGTGGCCCCAGACTCCCCCCTCTGGCTGGGTGACCTCATGGCCTTCGGCAGCGGATGCTGCTGGGCCGCCTTCACCGTCCTGGGCGAAGCCTTCTCCCGAAAATACGGCGGCATGCTCTCCACTCTCTTCTTCTTCGCCGTGGCTTCTCTCCTTCTCCTTCCCGTGACTCTCCTCGCCCAGGGAGGAACGCTTGTCGGGAACGCCTCTCCCCAATTCCTCTTCAGCGCCTTCTATCTGGGAGCCTTGGGAGGAGGAGGAGCCATCGCCCTCTGGTATGCCGCCCTCCGCTCCGTCCCCTCCCCGCGCCTGGGCTCCCTGGGATTCCTCTCCGCCTCCCTGGCCGTCACCTCCTCCATCCTCCTCACGGGAGAACGACCCGACCTCTTTCTCCTCTGCGCCCTGGGTGCCATCCTGGCCGCCATCACCCTCATGAACCGCCCATGACCACGGCGAAGCCGGCGCAAATCCACCACAGAGGAGCAGAGCCTTCTACGCACCAGAGTCTTTTTCCCCTCCCGGGAGGGAAAAGTCTCTAGATCCTCTAGAACCTCTAGAACCTCTAGAACCTCTAGAACCCTAGCTCTCAAGCTCTCCCCCAGAAGCCGGGAATGGATCCTCCCTGGAGCAGCCAATCCAGGACATTCCCTTGGCGAATGCCATGGAAACCCTCGGAAACCTCTTCCTGCCTTTCCAGATTCAAAACGATTCCTCCCAAAACAACCTTCTACGGCCACCAGGGAATAATGCATTATCTTAAAGAAACGTGTTAAATTGGAGGATATCGGAATGTTTGTAGAGAGAGAATTAGAAAAGGCCTTTCTGGAGGCAAACGACTTCTTTTCCGTTTTGCTTCTCACGGGGGCCAGACAAGTAGGAAAGACAACATTTCTCCGTAAAATCGCCTCTTCCCGGAGACGCTTTGTCTCCCTGGACGCCCTGGATCAGCGAAACAAAGCGAAGAGAGATCCCCGGCTTTTCCTTGCCGACAACCCACCTCCTGTCATCATTGACGAAATCCAGCATGTGCCCACATTGTTTCCCTACCTCAAGGAGATCGTGGATAACGTGCGAACCACCGATCCCGAGAAGGCGAACGGGATGTATTGGTTGACCGGTTCGGAGAACTTTGACTTAATGGAGGGGGTCTCTGAATCTTTGGCAGGACGTATTGGCATCTTCAATCTTTTCGGTTTTTCACACCGAGAAATTGTGGGTGTCCCTTCCACTCCCTTTTTGCCTGAACGCTTCTGCGACAAAGGAATGCCGGAAATGACTCCCCAGGAGCTCTTTCGGGAAATATGGCTTGGCTCGTTCCCGGAACTCCGTTGTGCCAGGAACCCCGAGAAACGGTGGAGCATCTTTTTTCAGTCCTATCTTCAGACCTACCTGGAGAGGGATGTACGCAAACTAGCCCAAGTTGCCGACCTTGGAATATTCCACGGCTTTCTCAAAGCGGCGGCAGCACGATCCGGACAGATGCTCAACTACTCTGATCTCGCCAGGGACACAGGAATCAGCGTTCCCACGGCAAAGCGATATATGAGTATTTTGGAGACCTCCACTATCGCAACTCTTCTCCATCCATACAAAAACAACCGTTCCTCCGAAACCGTTTCGACTCCCAAGATGTATTTCCTGGACACGGGACTCATGGCGTTCCTGACCGACTGGAATACCCCCGAAGCCCTCGCTTCAGGAGCGGCTTCCGGTCATTTCCTGGAAACCTGGTGCGTTTCTGAAATCCTTAAAAGTTATTCAGAAAAAGGTCAGGTCCCCTCTATCTTCTACTTCAGAACCAAGGAACGCAACCCTAGCGAGATTGATGTCATCCTTCAGGAAAACAATACACTGTATCCCATCGAAATCAAAAAAAGCGCTCGACTCGACAAAGCAGATGTCCGACACTTTGGGAAACTTGCCCCTTCCGGAATGCAGGTCGGCACGGGGGCTTTGCTTAATCTGTATCCCACCGTGTGCCACCTAACGGAAAATGTTCTCGTCATCCCTGCTACCATGCTATAGCACTCGCGGAACAGAAGCGACAGAAACACACACGAAGAACAAAGAGATTGGAAACAGGTCGGGCAGGGAAACGCCAAGCCGGCGACCACAGAGGAGCAGAGCCTTCTACGCACCAGAGTCTTTTTCCCCCTCCCGGGAGGGAAAAGTCTCTAGAACCTCTAGAACCTCAATCCTCCCCCGCCTGCGGGGGAAAAAGGGGGCAATCCTCCTGAACCCCGGCAGGGGTGGGAGGATCGCTAGACGGGGGTGAAGGGAGGGCAACGCCCGACCGAAACCCCCGGCAGACCCAAAATAGAAGCCGAACCCCAGAGGGGTGGCAGGCCAGGCCTTGGGACGGGACTGAAGCGCAGCGCAACCCCCGGTGCCTCTAGAACCTCTAGATCCCTAGCTCTCAAGCTCTCCCCCAGAAGCCGGGAATGGATCCTCCCTGGAGCAGCCAATCCAGGACATTCCCTTGGCGAATGCCATGGAAATCCTCGGAGGGATCCTCGTCCAACGTGAGAATCCTCTTGGGATTCTTGTCCTTGATTTTCT
>JAEDMH010000042.1 GCA_016303095.1 Lentisphaeria bacterium
ATGAGCCAATCTTCAGATAAGGGAAACAGGTCGACCAGGTCGGGGAGATTTCTCTGGAACCTCCAGATTTCAACCCCTATCCTTTCGGGGGGGGAAAAATGCCCCGTTTCGGCGGAGAGGGCCGAAGACGGGGCGGGATGCGTGGTTGGCGCAGTCGCGAGGCGGGTTTATGCCCGGGCGGCCTTGGCCTTTTCCACCAGCTGCGCGAAGGCAGTGGGGTTGGTGACGGCCAGGTCAGCGAGCATTTTCCGGTTGATTTCGATATTGGCCTTGTTGAGGCCATCGATCAGCCAGCTGTATTTGAAGTCGAGGGCACGGCAGGCGGCATTGATACGCTGGGTCCACAGCTGACGGTAGGCAATCTTCTTGTCTTTCCGTCCCACGTAGGCATACGCCATTGCGCGGTCGGTGGCGGTGTACGCCATGCGGATCAGTTTGCTCCGGCTGCCGCTGAAGCCTTTGGCCATGGCCAGGACGCGCTTGCGGCGCGCTCTGGATGCAGGTGCATTCGTTGCTCTCATTGTTCAGTACTCCAAGCTAAAAGAAAAGGGTGAGGTTCTCTTTAGAGACCATAGGGGAAACAAGCCTTCATGCGGGAGAGCTCGGTGCTCTTGACCTCCTTGGGCTGGCCCAGGCGGCGTTTCCGGGTGGCGGACTTCTTGGTGAGAATGTGGCGTCCACCCGCGCAATTGTGCATGAATTTCCCCGTACCGGTCTGCTTGAAGCGCTTCGCGGCGGCTTTTCTCGTTTTCATTTTCGGCATTTTGGGTTCTCCTGTTGGGACGGCCTCCGCCGGCTGGCGGTCCGGGCTAGGGTAGAGAAAACGAACCCTTTGCCCAAGACGGCCACCAGTCCGAAACGGCGGGGGCACATGGGGTGACTTCCTTCCCCGGAGAGGGGAGGGAGGCGTTGAGGTTGGCTACTCCTGTTCGGGAGCGGCGGCGGAAGCGGCGGCGGCCTTTTCTGCGGCCTCCTTCTTGGCGGCGGCCCGGGCTTCGGCCTTCACCGAAAGGGTGGTGGAGAAGGTCTTCCGATCCTGGCGCACCGGGGAATCCTGCTTGGCAATGTCCTCCAGCTGCTTGATGAACCGGTTCATGATCTCCATGCCGATTTCCTGGTGGCTCATCTCCCGCCCCCGGAACTGCAGCAACAAGCGGACCTTGTCCCCGTGGAGCAGAAACTCCCTGGCGTGCTTCAACTTGGTGTTCAAGTCGTTCTCGTCAATGACGGGACGCAGCTTGACCTCCTTCAGCTTGGGCTGCACCTGGTTCTTCCGCGCCTCCCGGGCCCGCTTGGATTCCTCGAAGAGATACTTCCCGTAATCCATGATGCGGGTGACGGGGGGTTGGGTCTTGCTGGGCAGGAGGACCAGATCCAGCCCCGCCTGTTGGGCGCGGGCGATGGCGGTCTCGAAGGTGACGATGCCGGCCTGCTCGTTGTCCTGGGTAATCAGGCGCACTTGCCGTCCGTGCAGATTGCGATCTCCTGGTTTGAGCTGTATCACTCGATTTGCACTCCGTGTTGGGGGTTGGCTAGAAACGACGGGGGGAGGGGGCTAGGCCTTGTCCTGGATTTCCTGGAGGATTCGGGCAAGGAACTGATCCAAGGGGACGACATCGCCCTTGACGTAGTACTTTCCGCCGGCCTTGGTGCGGTCTCGGAGGGAGACGGCCACGGTGCCGTCGGCCTGTTCCTTTTCTCCCACCACCAGCAGATAGGGGATGCGGAGGAGTCCGGCGGTTTTCACCTTGGCGCCGATGGGGCTGGCGGAGAGGTCGGAGGAGACGCGGATGCCTTGGGCCCGGAGCTCCTTTTCCACCTTGGCGGCGTAGTCGGCGAACTTCTCGGAGATGGAGAGGACGCGGACCTGTTCAGGGGCCAGCCAAGTGGGGAAGGCGCCGGCGTAGTGTTCCACCAGGATGCCGAAGAAGCGTTCCAGGGAGCCCAGGAGGGCGCGGTGGACCATGTAGGGCTGGTGGCGGAGTCCGTCCTGGCCGATGTATTCCAGTTGGAATCGTTCTGGCAGATTGAAGTCGAACTGGATGGTGGAGGTCTGCCATTCCCGTCCGATGGCGTCCTTGATCTTCAGGTCGATCTTGGGGCCGTAGAAGGCGCCGCCGCCCTCGTCCACCTGGTAGGACATTCCCTCGGCCTTGATGGCTTCCAGGAGGGCCTGGGTGGCCTGCTCCCACTTTTCGGGGGCGCCCACGGCCTTGGCGGGGCGGGTGGAGAGGTAGGCCTTCACATCCTTGAATCCGAAGCAGCGCCAGATGTACATGGAGAAGCGGATCACCTCCCGGATTTCGTCCATGATCTGTTCCGGGGTGCAGATGATGTGGGCATCATCCTGGGTGAATCCCCGGACCCGCATCAAGCCGTGGAGGACGCCGGCCTTTTCGTAGCGGTAGACCGTGCCGAACTCCGCCCAGCGGCAGGGCAGTTCCCGGTAGGAGCGGGGCTTGGTCTTGTAGATCATGATGTGGAAGGGGCAGTTCATGGGCTTGACGTAGTAGGGGTCTCCGTCAATGTCCATGTTGGAGTACATGTTCTCCTTGTAGAATCCCAGGTGTCCGGAGGTCTCCCAGAGATTGGCCCGTCCCACGTGGGGGGTGTAGACCAGCTCGTAGCCGTTGCGGTAGTGGGCGTCTCTCCAGAAGGTTTCGATGACATTGCGGATGCGGGCGCCCATGGGATGCCAGGAGATCAGGCCGGGGCCGATTTCCTCGTGGGTGGAGAAGAGCTCCATCTCCACGCCGATCTTCCGGTGGTCCCGCTTCTTGGCCTCCTCCACTTGCTGGAGATACTGATCCAGCTCCTGCTTGGTGGGGAAGGCGGTGCCGTAGACCCGTTGGAGCATCTTGTTCTTTTCATCCCCCCGGAAGTAGGAGCCGGCGATGCCGGTGAGCTTCACGGCGCCGATTTGGGAGGAGTTTTCCACGTGAGGGCCCCGGCAGAGGTCGGTGAACTCTCCGCAGGTGTAGAGGGAGACCGTCTCCCCCTCGGGAATGTCCTCCAGGCGGGAGAGCTTGTAGGTCTGCCCCTTTTCCTGGAAGAGGGCCTTGGCCTCCTCCCGGGAGACCTCGGTGCGGAGGAAGGGGACTTTCTGGCCGATCATCTTGCGCATCCGGCTCTCGATTTCCTTCAGGTCCTCGGGGCTCAGATGGTGCTCCATGTCGAAATCGTAGTAGAACCCGTCGGCGGTGGCGGGGCCGATGTCGAACTTGGCGTCGGGCCAGAGTTTGGCCACCACGGCCGCCATGACATGGGCGGCGGAGTGGCGCAGGGTGTTCAGGGGGAGAATTTGGTCAGACATAGGAGGGGGGATTGGTCTGGGGGAAAAGTGTTTTGGGGGCGGGCTACTCCAGGACTCCCTTGGTGGAGGGAGTTTCCTGGTCCGTCATCTCCGGATCTTTGGCCACGGCCTTGCGGAGGGCTCTGCCGAAGGCCTTGAAGATGGCCTCCAGGCAGTGGTGGTTTTCCTCGCCGGCCAGGAGATCCACATGGAGGGTGAGGGTGGCGGCGTTGGCCAGGGCCTGGAAGAACTCGTGGTAGAGTCGGCAGCTGACGCCTCCGGCGGTGGCCTCGGGGAAGGGGCAGCGCCAGGAAAGATGGGGCCTCCCGGAGAGGTCCACCACCACCCGGGCCAGAGCCTCGTCCAAAGGCACGGTGGCCTCGCCAAAGCGCTGAATGCCCTTCTTCTCGCCCAGGGCGGTTTTCAGGGCCTGGCCTAGGGCCAGACCCGTGTCCTCCAAGGTGTGATGGGCATCGATCTCCAGGTCGCCGTGGACTTGGAGGCGCAGCTGAAGCCGCCCATGGCGGAAGGCGGCGTCCAGCATGTGGTCGAAGAAGGGGACTCCCGTGGCCACCTCGTTCTGCAGGGGGGGCTGATCCAAATCCAGGGACAGCCGGATCTGGGTCTCCCGAGTGTTGCGTTCAAGTTGGGCGAGGCGGGACATGGGGAATCAGGAAAAAGGGGGGCGAATTTTTTTGTTAAGTCCGTCAATATAGCATGGTTGGCGTGACTCAGGCGGGGGCGCTTCCGGTGAGGAGTCCCCGTTTGGTGCCTTCCAGGAATTCCCGGAAGAGGCGCACTTCCGGGAGGTCGGGAAGCGTGGCGGCGATTTTCTCCAGGGCATTGGGGCGGCTCAGGCCTTCCAGGCAGGCGATTTTCACCGCCTCCTTGATGGCGTTGATGGTCTCGGGAGACCAGCCGGCCCGGCGCAAGCCCACCGCATTGATGCCTTGGATGGCGTTCTCCTGGACAATGCCGAAGGGGACCACGTCCTGGACGATGCGGGAGCCGCCGCCCACCATGGCCATGGTGCCGATGCGGCAGAACTGGTGGATCAGGGTGGCGCCGGAGATGAAGGCGCCCCGGCCCACCTCCACCCGCCCCGCCAGAAGGCTGGCGTTGGCGATGATCACATTGTCCTGGATCTGGCAGTTGTGGCCCAGGTGGGTGAAGGCCATGAGCATCACCTTGTTCCCCACGGCGGTGTCGCTGCCTTCCTCCACTCCCCGGTGGATGGTGACGTATTCCCGGATGACGCACTCCTCGCCGATGCGGGTGAGGGATTCCTGCCCGTGGTAGTGGACATCCTGGGGTTCGTCTCCGATGTTGGCGCCGCAGTGGATGCGGGTGCCCCGGCCAATGATGGTGTGGCCCGTGAGGTTCACATGGGGGCCGATGACGCAGTCATCTCCGATGACCACATCCTTTCCGATGACGGCGAAGGGACCAACGGTGACGTTCTTTCCCAGGGAGGCCCCTTCCTGGATGGCGGCGCGGGGATCGATGTTCTGCGGCATTCTGGTGTGGGATGAGGGATGTTGGGCGTGGAGGGGAGAGGAGGGAGGGGATTACTGCAGCACCACCCGGCGGCGGTTTTTCTTGCCGGCCCGGAGGATGATTTCGCCGGAGGGGGGGAAGTCCTGGGCGCTCAGGATCATCTTGGGATCCTGGAGGCGGGTCTCTCCCAGGTAGCATCCGCCGCCTTGGACCAGTCGCCGGGCCTCGCCATTGGAGGCGCAGAGGCCCGCCCGCACCATGAGCGTGAGGAGGCCCAGGCCGGCTTCCCATTCCTGGCGGGGAATCTCCACCGCAGGAATGGCCTGGCTGGCCTGTTCCGGGGTGATGGCGGCCACGGCGGAGGAGGTGGGAATCTTGCCCTCGGGGTCGGCAAAGCCGAACTGGGTGCAGGCCGCCAGGTAGGCCTGGGCGGCGGTCTCCGGTCCATGGGCCAGGGCGGTGGCCTCGTAGGCCAGAATCTCCTTGGCCCGGTTGATCTGGGGAGAGGGCAGGTCTCCCAGTCGCCGGACTTCGTCCATGGGCAGGGCGGTGAAGTACGCCAGCAGCTTCTTCACATCCCTGTCATCCACATTCCGCCAGAACTGGTAGTACTCGAAGGGGGCGGTGCGGTTGGCATCCAGCCAGACGGCGCCCCCCGCCGTCTTCCCGAATTTGGTGCCGTCGGATTTCAGGAGGAGGGGGAAGGTGGCCCCGAAGACCTCCTTCTGCTGGAGGCGTCGGGTCAGATCCACGCCCGCCACGATGTTGCCCCACTGATCCTGGCCGCCGAACTCCAGACGGCAGTCGTAGGCCTGGCACAGATGGTTGAAGTCGAAGGCCTGGAGGAGGGGGTAGCTGAACTCCAGGAAGGAGAGGGAAGTCTGGAGGCGGATCTTCACGGACTCCGCCGTGAGCATCCGGTTGACGCTGAAGAGGGAGCCGATGTCCCGGAGAAAATCCAGGAATTTCAGCCCCCGGAGCCAGTCGGCGTTGTTCACCAGCCGGGCTTTGCCCTCCCCAAAGTCCAGGAAGCGGGCCAGCTGTCCCTGGAGACAGCGGACATTCTCGTCGATGGTCTCCACGGTCATGATGGGGCGGGCCTCCATCTTTCCCGAGGGATCCCCGATCATGGCGGTGCCTCCGCCTACCAGAGCCAGGGGACGGTGGCCGCATTTCTGCAGCCAGCGCATGGCCATGATGGGCAGCAGATGGCCGATGTGAAGGGAGTTTCCCGTGGGATCAAAGCCCACATAGAAGGTCTGGGGGCCTTCGCCCAGCAGCTTTCGCAGGGCGTCGGCATCCGTGGACTGGTAGATGAAGCCGCGTTCGGCCAGGATGTCCCAGGCGTTTTGCATGTCCGAAAAGGGGTTCAGCGGGAGAAAGGAGGGGGGGGTAGGGGAGTCCTCTGGAAAAGGGACAAGGCACGAAGCGAAGCGCATTCGTGCCTTGCAGGAGGAAGCCCCTGGGGATGGGAGCGGGCGGGGCTGGGAAAGGAGTGGGGCGGGGGAGAATCCTCCCTGCCGCGGCGGGGCTAGGCGCCCACGATTTCCTTGACCGTCAGGCGGGTCATGTCCTGGCGGTGGCCATTCTTGCAACGGCTGCGCTTGCGGCGCTTCATCTTGAAGACGATGAGCTTGGGGCCGCGGAACTGGGCCTTGATTTCCGCCTTGACCACGGCGCCGGCAACGGTGGGGGCGCCGAAGACCGTCCCGTCATCCTTGGAGATCAGGAGAACCTCGCTGAAATCTTTCATCTCTCCGGCCTCGCCGGGGATGTGGTCGATCTCGAAATCCTGGCCGGGCTCCACCTTATACTGCTTGCCCGAGGTCTTGATGATGGCGTACATAGTAGGAAAAACTCCCGTGGGGGTTGGTTGGGTATGGTTCGTCAAAGAAATGGTCTTGCGTAGAGTGCGTTAATATAACGGTCGGAGGGGTGTTTTCAACCCGAGGGGGTTGGGGGGCCAGGACGCTGCCTCAGTTCATAGGGTGGTAGTGGGAGAGATAGGAGAGTTCCCGGGGCAGGGGGATGTTGGCCCCGGTCTCATTTTCCCCATAGCCGTTTTCCGCCAGCACCTGGATGTCCTGGAGCACCCGGACATCTCCCCGGAAGGTGACCTTGCAGTCGAAGAGGATGTTGATTTTCCGCTGGGCGTGGAGGGTGGCGATGACGCTTTGCATCAGTTCCTGGAGCGTGGGGGCGGTGGAGCTTTTCACGATGGGTTCCAGATCCAGGGGGTAGACCAGGACCCGGAGGAGGTTGGCGTTGGCCATTTGCCGGATGAGCTCCAAGGCGGCGTTGGCGGGGGTGGTCTCCTCTTGATCCAGCTGCCGCTGCAAGGCGGCGATGGTCTCGTTCATCCGGGAAAGCTCGTTGCCGATGAACTGACGCTTCAGCTGGTTGATCCACTCGTTGGCCAGGAAAAGGTTCATGGGCAGGCTGGCATCGTATTCCTTGTCCAAAATCAGGGCCACGGGGCTGCCATAGTGGCGGACAATGGAGGAAATCAAGGTGGCGGGGCGCACATGGAAGCCAAAGTAGGGAGGAATGGGAATCTCCCGGGACTCCACCACGGCATATTGCCGCAGCATGGACTGGCAGAGCCCACGGGCCCCTGCCAGGAACTGGTAGCTGTAGTGGCACAGATAATGGGTCAGCAAATTCAGGTACCAGTTGCTTTTCAGGACGCAGTTCTTGTGGCAGAAGAGGGAGTCGCCCTGGATTTTGATATGGCGTTCGTAGAAGTGGATGAAGACCGTGGCCACCCGGAGGAGGTGGAGCACCACGCTGATGTGGCCCCGCAGGCGGCGCAGGGAGGTGTCGTTGCCCTCGATGTTGCTGTAGGAGATATAGGTGTCGTAGAGAGACTGGAGGGTGTGGAAGCGTTCTTCCAGGGAGCGGATGGAGGCTTCGGAGAGCTGGTCGAAGTCCAGCCCCCGCCACAGGGGCGGCTGGCATTTGGCGGCATTGGCCAGGAACTTGGCGTCTTCGGTGTTGTTCAGGAAGCTGGTGGCCAAATGGATGACCAGGTGCTGGGCGTCCTCCCGGCTTCCCATGATCCGGTCCTTGGGGAGCATGCCTGCGGGAAGCACCTCGCTGTAGTCGTAGCCCAGGAGCTCCTCGGGAGGGGGCCAGCCCAGGGCCATGGCGTCGTTCATGACCTGTTTCAGGGAGCAGAAGAGGAAATTGGAGACATAGGCCACGGCGGCGACGGTGTCCTCTTCCATGCGAGGATAGTGTCCCTGGAAATCGTAGGAGTGGATGGTATGCTGGAGGTGGAGCAGATCATAGCCAGCCGTGCTGAAGTTCTTGATCATGGCCACGTGCATGCGCAGGGCGTGCCACGTCTCGTTGCTCCGGGCCCCATAGGCATCCAGCAGCTCCTCCAACTGGCTGGATTCCGCCAGCAGAAAGCTGAGGAGCGGGCGGGTCAGGAAGAAGGTCTCCGCTCCCTCTCCCACAAAGTGTACGCAGTGGGAGAGGAGCAGGGCTGACCGCTCCCTCAGCAGGGCATCAAATCGTTCGCTGTCGACAATCTCCATGGCTGGGAAACGGGGAGAAGACTCCCCGGACTCATGGTGGCGCGTCGGGACATCCCGTCCTGCGCATCGTTTCCTCCCTCCCTACTCCCCTCCCCCCCCCTAGGAGCGAGCCGGAGGCGCACCAGGGGCGTCGCCGAACTTCAAAGGCGTTCCCGTGAACTGCCTGTGGGGAAAGAGGGCCGAATCTTTAAGGGGTTACCTTAATGGTTCTTCAGGGGTTTGCAACTGGGTTTTCCGGGAAAAGCCGTTATGATGGATTCGGGGGGGTATGGGCAGGGGAAAAAGAGTATATTGAGGCGTTGCCCGGAGAGAGAGGGGGCGCATTTCTTCTTGCCTCCCCTGATTTTCCGATTCTTTGGATGTGCTAGGAGAAAACGAATGTCTCAGGAATCATCCCAATCCCTCAATCGGGAGCTGGTGGAGCTGATTTTTGGATCGGCCAGCATTCGCCGCTGGAATGACCAGATCAACCCCATGGAGTTCACGGAATTGGATAAGCAGGCCCACAAGGTGATCATCGCCTGGGCGCTGGCCCGGTGCGAGGAGGATCAGCGGGGGCCAGGGCAGGTGCAGTGGCGGATGCTGGTGGAAGGAGCGCTCTTCGAACTGCTGCAACGGATCATCCTGACGGACATCAAGCCCCCGGTCTTCCATCGGATGATGGCGGAGAACGGGCCCCAGTTGAACCAGTGGGTGCTTCAGGAGCTGCGCCCCCTCACCTCCCGGGTGCGGGGCGGCTTCCGGGAACGGATGGAGGCCTATCTCCTGGAACCCCGCTATGCCGTCCGGGAAAAGCGCATCCTGAAGGCGGCCCACTATCTGGCCACCCAGTGGGAGTTCAATATCCTCTATCAGCTGTGCCCCTTCATCCGGGGAATCGAGAGAATTAAGGGGGAGATCGAGGATCAGCTGGAGGATCACATCGATCTCATCGGGGTGCAGAAGATCGCCCTGAAACGAAAAACCTACGAGTTCCTGGAGCTCTGCGCCCAGCTCCGCTTCCAAAAACGATGGAGTCAGACTCCCCGCATCCCCGCCACCAGCGTCCTGGGACATATGCTCATGGTGGCCATCATGACTTATCTGGCCCTCTGCGACACCCAGGCCTGCGACCAGCGCATCGTCAACGGCTTCCAGGGAGCCCTCTTCCATGATCTTCCCGAGGCCTTGACCCGGGACATCACTTCCCCCGTGAAGAATGCGGTGGAGGGACTGGCGGACACCATCAAGAAGTTCGAGAATCTCCAAATGGAGGAAAAGGTTCAGCCTCTGGTCCCCCCCCATTGGTATCGGGATCTCTCCTATTTCACGGCGGACGAATTCGAGAACCGGGCCGTGGTGGAGGGACGCATCCTTACCGGCCTGTCCTTCTCGGAGCTGGAGGGACAATACAACGACGCCCGCTTCCAACCCCTGGACGGGGAGATCGTCTGTTGCGCGGACAAGTTGGCCGCCTTCATCGAGGCGGTGGAGTCCATGGGCAACGGAGTCGTTCCCCGCCATCTCCAGGAGGGGGTGACCCGGCTTTGGGCGGAGTACCAGGGATGCCGGGTGGGGCCGGTGAATTTCGGCCAGGTCTTTGCGGACTTCAAGGAACTGTTGCCGGGGGGAGGCTCCCATGGCTGACGGGAAGTCTTCCCCAAGGACGGACTCTCCCGCTCCCCAGGTGTGGAGTGCGGAGGAGCCTGGCAGCGGCCTCTCCTTTCCCTCCTCTCTGGCGGGGCCTTGCGCCGTGGTGATCATGGGGTTGCTGCTGGGGGCGGGGGTCTGCATGATCGCCTCCGCCACCAGCCAGCAGCCGGGAGCCCGTTTTTTCCTTACTCAGATCCTGTGGATTGCCCTGGGCGCAGGGGCCTGTCTGCTGGCGCGGCTGCTGAATCTGGATCGCCTCTACCGCTGGAGCTTCTGGCTGCTCTTGGGAGCGGCGGCAATTCTCGCCTATCTGAGTCTGGCGGCCATTTCCGTGAAGCTGGGGGGCTCCCGCATGCTGGCTTTCTTTCCCTGCGCCTCCTCGGTGAAGGGGGCGGTGCGGTGGCTGCGCCTGGGACCGGTGCAAGTGCAGCCCTCGGAGTTCGCCAAGGTGGCCATGGTGCTCTTTCTCTCGGCTTACTACGGGTGTCTGGGACGGGGAAAGATCAAAAAATTTTTCCCGGGGGTGTTGGTGCCCCTTTTGTGCGTCGGCACCGTCCTGGGATGCATTTTTATGGGGAAGGATCTGTCCACTTCGGTGGTGGGGGGAGCCGCGTTGCTGGGCATGATGTTTCTGGCCGGCATTCGTTTTCGCTGGATCCTGGTTCTGGTGCTTCTTGGGTGCGTCCTGGGCGTGGTAGGCATTGCGGGCAGTGGCATGCGCCGGGAGCGGATCGTGGCCTGGCTTCATCCGGACAAGGCCGAGTCTATCCAGCTCTTCCACTCCCAGATGGGCTTGGGGGTCGGCGGCTTTTTGGGAACGGGGTATTCCCAGGGATACATGAAGACCTATCTTCCGGAACCCCACACGGATTTCATCGTGGCGGTGCTGGGAGAGGAGATGGGTTTCCTGGGGATGCTGTTGGTGCTGTTGGGCTATCTTTTCCTGTGCGCCTCCATTCTCGCGGTGGGGAAGCAGAGCCGCAGACGGGAGGATTTTCTCCTGTGTGCAGGAGTGTCCCTCTTGATCGCCATTCAGTCCCTGGTGAATGTGGGGGTGGTCAGCGGATGGATTCCCCCCACTGGCGTCACCGCCCCCTTCCTTTCCTACGGAGGATCCAGCGTCATCTCCCTGATGTTCCTCATGGGCCTGGTGCTCAACGTGGCCCGGCGCAATTCCGCCGCCATGTGGCAGGAGGTGGGGAACCAGCGCTGTCTCCCCGTGTCCCCTAAGAACAACCCTTTGGAAATGCGCAATACAAGGAGGTAATCCCCATGAGAATGATGAGACAAACCCTTTCCCGCGGGCTGCTTCTGGCCATGGTTCTGCTGGTTGGCGTCCCCCTGTGGGAGGCGAAGATTGTGAACAAGGGCGGGGGAAGCCAGGTGCTCCAGCTGCCCCAGGGCCCCATCTCCAAGAAGGATGCCAATCGGCTGGAGGAAACCCTGCTCCGGATGATCAAGGATCATAACCGCGACATCCAGTCCTCTCGCTCCAATTACAATGGCGTGAATTTCCAGCAGGAACGCATCGATTTGAGCGAATACGGGAAGATCGGCTTCGATAAACGGGATGATCTGGTGAAGTCCCTGCGCAAGATGATCGCCCGCCACAATGAGAAAATCCAAAAGCTCCAACCCCAGGGCCAGCAGATGTCTCCGCAGGAAATGCAGCGGCAGCAGCAGGAACAGCAGAGAAGAATGTGGGAAGAGGAACAGAGGCGACGGCAACAGGCCGAACAGCAGCAGCGTATGCGCCAGGAACAAGATTGGCGGCGGCGAAAGGCCGAGGAACAGCAACGCCAACTGGAGGAGCAGAAGCGCCGGCTGGAAGAACAGAAGCGCCAATTGGCGGAGAAGGAAAACGAACTTGCCCGGGAGAAGGAACGCCTGGAGAGGCGGGAGATGAAGGAGGAACAGAAGAACGCCCGAAAGCCCCGGGGCCGCCAGGAATAAGGACACAGGTCGACCACGGAGAGGAAAACAGGTCGACCACGGAAGGACGGTCCGTGCTACCCGCGCGTCCCGCCCCAGGGGAGTTTCTAGAATCTCTAGAATCTCTAGCCCCCCGCTTCTGGGAAAGGGGGGCAATCCTCCTGAACCCCGGCAGGGGTGGGAGGATCGCTAGACGGGGGTGAAGCGCCAGCGCAACCCTCGTCGCCTGCGGCGCACACAGAGGGCACAGAGAGGCAGAGCCTGTTGCGCACGCTCCGCCCTTGTATTTCGTTATAACTTCTTTGATTCTAGTTGATTTCTAGATTTCTAGAATCTCTAGAATCTCTAGAATCTCTAGCCTTTCGATTTTCCCCGCGGAGCGGAGTCATTTCCCGGGGCGTCGCCGATAGCCCATCCAGAGGGCCCCGGCAAGACAGGTGAGACTGGAGGCGAAGAGGAGGGGGAAGAGAAGACGGGAGGGGCGGAAGGGACGTCGCTTTCGTGTTTTGTCCTTTTTCTTGGGGGAGGATTCCCCGAGCCAGTCCTGGAGGAAGGCGTTGTGGACCTTTTGATAGGCTTCGGAGAGTTTCTCTTCCTCCTTGACGAACAGGAGATCCTCTAGGGGAGGTAGGGTGAAGAGGGAGGGATCCAGGGAGGGCGAGAATTGGAAATTCTCGTAGGTTGTTTCCGAGAGGAGGCGTCCTTGCTCGTCGAGAATTCGGCTTCGGAGGATGACGGAGGTTTCTGGATCCACCATATGTTCCTCGAGGGAGCCGGTATCCCGGGACTTTTGGCAGATGCTCCAGCAGGGTTTTCCCTGGTATTCTGTGCGCTTCCCTGTGATTTCGCTCCGGGGCAGAATCTTTAGCCGGGGGATGGGAACGGGGCGCTGGATCCCTCGCATTTTCTTAGCGGAGCAGAAGACTGTGGTTTCCCCCTGGTCGGTGTAGTAGATCCGAAAAAGAATGTCCCCTCGCTTGAGTTCCCGCGGGGCGGGAACCTTTCCCTGGCGCAATTCCTCTTCTAGACGCAACATCCGCCCATCGGCCATCTGGCATTGGGAGACTTGGTAGAGGAGAGTCTTCCCTTGGGCTGCGCCTCCCATGCCTACCTTCCGCTGAAAGGTCATGGTGGTTTCCCCCATGACCCGGGAGGCTTCCGTCAGCCGCATCCGATAATCCTCCCCCCATAGGACACTCCCCCATAGGAGAACCCACACTAAGCACCAGGGTAGAGAGGGGCTCATGGTTCCTCCGGCTCTTCTGAACACCCTAACTGACATGCCGCAATGTATTGGATGATGATTCGATGGCAGTCTGCTTCATTGAAGTTCTCGTTGTTTTCCGCCGCAATTCGGCAGCTGTCGTGATAAGAAGAATACCTGTCACTACAGCGTTGCAAGCATTCCATAATGGAATCTTGACCAACAAGAAGAAGGCAGAAAAGAGAAATGAATCCTATGGAAAGAGGACAATAACAATTTCTTTGATGGTGCGGGGTTTTCATGATAGATGGCGCATGGAAACGTGATATTGAAAAGGAAAACTAGAAGAATAGAAACTGTAACTTCTGTTTTTTTGATGAAAATCGAAACTAAGTTTGCGGATAATATAGAACGAAGAACGGGAGCCGTGGAATGCCACGACTCCCGTCCGAATTTCCTCGCCATTCCTCGGGGGGGGAGTGGCGAGGGGAGAGAATGGGGGGAAGGAGTTAGAACTGGTATTGGGCGCTGAGGACGAAGCCGTCTCCCACTCCCAGATCCTTGTTACCCTTGTCCTTGTCGCCCGTGTTGGCGTAGGCGCCCACCAGGGTCAGCTTGTCCGTGACGAACCAGGCGGCATGGAAGTCCCAGTAGTCGGAGTTTTCAATGCCGTCCCCGGCGTCGACGCCCTGACGGAACTCCACGCCCACGGCCACATTGGGAGCGGGGAGGAGATCCAGGTTGGCGAAGAAGGCGGTGCCATGGTCATTGTGGCCCACGGCGCCATAGACCACCTCGTCGGAACGCACCACGCCGGCAGACACCAGGAGAGGCAGGGGGAGCTGGGTGATGAGTTTGGTGGCCACCAGGTAGACAGAGGTGCCATCGTGATCCAGGCCCAGGAGATCCGCCGTGTAGGCGGAGGAGTGGCTGTAATTGGCTCCCACGGAGATGGCAGGCACCCAGACGGTGTCAAAGGCGTTCTCCGCCAGGAGATTCAACTTGAGCCCCAGGGTGTGGACGTTGATGTCGTTGTCCCCGTAGTCCCGGGCCTCGATGTTGCTGTAGCCGTTAGGAGAGCTCCAGACGCTCTAGCAGGGTGAAGGCCACCCCCACCGCATCCCAGCGGATGTTGGCGTCAGGCAACTCCACGTGCCACACCCCCGCTTGGGGCAGGGTCGCCGGCGAGGAACTGTCCGCAGACAAGGGCTTCCCTGTCGTGTAGGCCAAGGGGTTGAAGGCTATGCCTCCTGCTCCTTGGAGATTGTTGAGAGGCACTCCGCCATGAGCGGAGGGAAGAAGGAAGAGGGTCAAGGCCCCAAAAAGGGCCAGGGAAAGACGACGCAGCAGGAAAGGATGAATGGCGATCATGACAAAATCTCCTTCGGGAATATGGGGGGAGGTGAAGAAGGAGGAGAGACCGAACCGCCGCGGACGATCCGGCTCCTCTCCCAGGAGGGAAGAACACGTCACCTCCCCCCTCGGAAGAGGAAAGGGGAGGTGAATGCTTAAACACAACTTGTATTGTTGTCTTCTAAGTATACCCCTCTGGGAGAGTCCGTCAAGGCCGTTGGAGAAAAAATCTACCTTTTTAATTGTCTTTAATGGGATTCTTGGGGGAAATTCAATTGTCGGAGTGCCTCATAGAGAGCGATGGAGGCGGCGTTGGCCAGGTTATGGCATCGGGCATGGATTCCGGTCATGGGGATGGTGACCAGGGAGTCTTGGTAGGTTTGGTAGAACTCTGGGGGGAGTCCGTGTTGTTCGTTTCCGAAGACGAGGAAATCCCCGGGGTGGATTTGGGTTTGGAAGAGGCTTCGTTGGGTTTTCGAGGAGAGGAAGAGCATTCTTTGGGGGTTCATTTCCTGGAGGAAATGGGGGAAGGAGTGCCAGAGATGCCAGCGAAGGAAGGGCCAATAGTCCAGTCCTGCCCGTTTCAGGTGGGTATCATCCAGGAGGAATCCCAGGGGTTCGATGAGATGGAGGACGGTTCCGGTATTGACGCAGAGTCTTCCGATGGTGCCGGTGTTTTGGGGGATTTCTGGGGCGACCAGGACGATATGGAGGGGGTTGTAGGCCATGGGCTAGGCGTCGGGGGTCAGGAGTGTCGGGGGAGGGTGGCTTGGAGGAACTCCTGGAATGGCGGGGTATCCTTTCCCAGGAGATTGGCAGCCATTTGGAGGAGGAATCCCAGGGGAGTGTTTTCCTGTTGGAACTCCCGGAGGAGTTGTCGCTTATCCTCCAGGGTCCAGGGGGATGGGAAACTGCCCCGGAGGGTCTCCTGGATGTCCCGCAGGAGTCTGGGATTTTTCAGGAGTCCCCGGGCGGGGGCCAGGGCATCCACCTGGCATTCTTCCGCCATGCGGAGGGCGTCCTGGGGGGTGAAGAGGTCTCCGGAGCCGATGAGGGGAATATCCGGCAGGAGTTCCCGTGCCTGTTGCAGGCGTGTCCAGCCCTGGGGGACAGGGCGATATCCCTCCTGGACGGTGCGGTAGTGGAGGGTGAGGAAATCCGGCTTGGCCTTGGCCAGCGCCGGCGCCAGGCGTTGGGGAAATTCCTCCGGATTCTGGAGGCCGGTGCGGAGTTTCACGCCCACGGGGCAGTCCAGGGCTTCTTTGAGTTGGATCAGGGTTTCCCCGATCCACTGGGGATGGGCCAGACGGGCGCCTCCGGCCCCGTTCCGCACCACGATATCGCTGGGGCAGGCGCAGTTGAGGTCCATGGCCTTGGCGCCCAATTCCCGAAGGGCCTTGGCGGCCGCGACCAGCTTCTGGGTGTCCGTGCCCATGAGTTGCACGATGCAGGGGAGGCCGGTGGCTTGATAGGGGGCCAGCCAGGCCTGGAGCCGCGCCTTTCGGGGAACGGCTACGGAAATGCGCAGGAAGGGAGTCCACCAGACCTCCGTCCAGCGGTGCCGGGTGAGGAGGCGGAGGAAAGTGCCGGTGGTGACGCCTTCCATGGGGCCGGGCAGAATCCGGGTAGGGAGGAAGGGGCCGAAGCGGGGAAGAGTGAAGGGAGTGAGGAGGGAGGACATAGGGGAAAGGGAGTAATGTGGCATGGAATTGGGAAATCGCTTCCGGGAAGAGGAAAAGCGAGCGTTTCCTGCCAGGGGGGCTTGGAGCGCCGTCCAGGCGGTATACTTGGGGAGAGGGGGAAGGAAAGGCGGAGGTCGTTCTGCCTTCTCCGTGGCGTCTTGTCAACAAGGAGTGTTTTGGGATATTTCGGAGGACATATGGATGGACATCTTCTTTCTGATCTTCCGGCGGAGGAACGTCCTCGGGAGAGGCTGGAGCGCTTGGGGGCTTCCGCCCTCTCCACGCCGGAACTGCTGGCCATTCTCCTGCGGACGGGCGTCCGGGGAAGCAGCGCCACTGCCGTGGGAACCCGGATTTTGGAGCACTTCCAGGGGGAATTGGAGGCCCTGGCCACGGCTCCCCTGGAGGAATTGCAGCTGCTCCGGGGGGTGGGGCGCGCCAAGGCCGTGGGGTTGGCGGCGGCCTTCGAACTGGGACGCCGCTTGGCCGCCTCCCGCCTCCCTCCCAAGATCTCTCTCACTTCCCCGGCCACCGTGGCCGAATATCTCCAAACCCGCTTCCGACAACGGGAACAGGAGGAATTCCATGTCCTCTTTCTCAATGCCAAACATCAGGTGATGGCGGAGGAATGCGTCACCGTGGGCCTGAAGGATCGGGCTTTGGTCCATGCCCGGGAGGTCTTCCGAAAGGCGGTGCGCACCGGATGCCTCCGGGTGGTGCTGGCCCACAACCACCCCTCCGGAGATCCCCGCCCCTCCCCGGAGGATGTGCAATTGACCCAGAATCTGGTGGAGGCGGGAAAGGTGCTGGATATTCGGGTGCTGGACCATATCGTCCTGGGCACTCGTCAAGGGGATCCCACCGGCATGGGATACTTCAGTTTCCGTCAGGGAAGGCTCATGGAAGGCCCATAGATCCCCCCGCCCCAGAGAACACGGAGTTTTAAAACACGGAGCACACGGAATCCCCGGCAAGCCGGGGCACGGAGTTCACAGAGAGGGCGCTTTTGACGGGGGCGTTTCGGCCGACGGTGCCCGTCAGCCTTGTGGCTCCCGGGATGCGCCCTGGGGAGAGAATGCCCTTCCGGGCCCCCTCTCCCTTTGGCTTCCCCGCGATCCACGTTCCTGGCGGGCAAGCCCCCCAGGAACGCCCCTGATCCTTGACGGGAAATCCTCATGAACCCCGTAGGGGTGGGAGGATCGCTAGCCCATCTTTCTCACTTAGGGGGGTGTTTTGAGGCTAAACAGGCACAACAAA
>JAEDMH010000179.1 GCA_016303095.1 Lentisphaeria bacterium
CCGTCGTAGGCTTCCTTGCCCCGGAGAGAACCCACGCCGGCCTCATAGAGGGTGTCGTATCCGGCGTTCAGGCAGTCGCCCCAGTAGGTGCGGATGCGGGCGAGGGCCTTGGCCTTGTCTTTCTCGTTTCCCCAGGTAGCGGTGGCCTGGAAGATTGGGGCGTGGAGGTAGAGGTCGGGGGAGAGGAGGCAGGGGTTGTGGATGGCTTGGAGGAAGCTTTGCCGGCATTCCGGGGGGACTTCTCCGGAGAGGAGGGCCAGAGCGTGGGGGAGTTGGCTCACCAGCTTTCCCGGCTTGCCCTGATAGAGCACATTGTCCACCAGGACTCCTCGCTTCCGATCCAGGAAAGCCGCTTCCGTGGCGGCCCGAATCCGTTGCACCCGTGCGGGGATGTTTTCCCGCTGGGGGTCTGTCTGGCATTCCCGGCAGAGGGCCAGATAGAGCTTTTCCGCCGTCATGCGGAGATATTGGAGCATGGATTCCTGGGCGGGGGAGAAGGAGTATCCGTAGAGATCATATCCCCAGTCGTAGAAATTCCAGACCTCGGGGGGAACTTTCACCAGACCGTCCTCTCCGGTCAGGGCGTCAAAGCCCTCCAGGATTTTCCGGAGATGGGGCAGGGAGGCGACGACGGTGTTCTGGTCTCCCGTGGCCATGTAGTAGTGGTGGAGGGTCTGGAAGAGGAAGAAGTTGGTGGGGAGAAGGACCAGGCTTTTCCGCAGGTCTCCCTCCGGGGCGGGGCAGACTCCGGGAATCATCCCGTCCTGGGGGCGTTGCTGGGAGAAGGCCAGCTGGAAGGCTCTTGGATGGATGGGGGAGGCGCCGAAGGCCGCCAGGGAGGCGGCGCTTTCCACCAGGAGATCGTTGACCCAGAAGGCCCGTTCCCGCCAGGGGCAGTCCAGGAAGATGTCTGTGGCGCAGCTTTTTAGGGTGCGGCAGCAGAGGGACCAGATTTGGGAGAGGAGGGGATCGCTGGCCTGGAAACTGCCCCGTTCCTGGAAGGGATAGCGATGGAGATGAAAGCGGGCGCTATGCAGACGAATGGGGCGGGAAAAATGGCGGAAGGTGAGCTGGGTCATGCGGCATCCCCGCTCCCAGACGAGATTTCCCAGGCGATTCTCCCCTTCCCGGAGAAGATAGCGGTCAGTGAAGTTGTAGTGCTCGTTGCAGGCGAAGGCAGCCGGCAGCCGATCCCCCTTCTCCCTCCACAGTTCCTCTCCATAGGTCACGTCCACCACCGTGCCGGCCGGGGCGTCCAGAAGCACCTCCAGTCGCCCGATGGCTTCCTGTCCCCAGTCCAGCACCAGGGAGAGGCCCCGATCTTCCTGATGGTCAGGGAGGAGGAGGGCATCTTGGGCGGGGGTGGAGGAGCAGAGTTGCTCTTGATGGAGGAGTCGTCCTTCCGGGAGCGGGGTCAGGGGGAGGGCGTTGACCAGACGAGCGGGGGAAAGGGCCTCCACCTCGGGGGAAAGGGGTTCGATTTGGCGGAGGGCCAAGAGACGCAGGGGGGGGATGCTTTCCCGATGCTGAGGGGGCAGTCCCGTCTCCAGGAGGGGTTTGCGGGCCAGAGGATGGGTGGGGGGAAGAATCCGGGGGGCAAGCCACTCTCCGGACAGTTCTCCCAACAGCCAGGCGTCGCTAGGGGCTTGGGTCAGATCCCGCCACTCCATGTAGCCTGTCTGGAAGGTGTGGAAAGGCACCTCCCGACGGATCTCCGGAGCCTGCTGAAGACGCCATTGCCCGTCCGTGCCCAAGATGCCCTCCAACTCCACCCAAAGGGCCGGCTCCCCTGACGGCGCCAAAAAATTCTCCGTCACCGGAGAGTGGACGATGGCAGCCAAGTGGTTGAGGCCTTTGCGCAGGAAGGAGGCCACGGGGACGCTATCCCGGAATTGCAGGGCGGCCGTGCCCCGGGAGGGACCATTCAGCACCTCCTGGCCGTTGAGAAAGACCCGGCAGAGGGCCTGGGCGCTGACTTGAAGCATGGCCTGGGCGGGCACCTCCTCCAGGGAGAAGGCCCGGTAGGCCCGGAAGGTGGCATTGGGCTTGTCGTCCTGGTCTGCCGGGGCGATCCAGGAGGCGGGGGAGGAAGCGAGGGAGGACATAGAGGCGCGCTAGCGTGAGGGCGGGAGGGCGGTGGAAATTAGGGGAGCCAGAGGGGGCTGCTCCAGAGGCAGTCCTGGTCATCCTGCCATTGGAAGAAGGCGGCCTGGGCGTGGGGAGGCAGGGTGGCCTGGAGTTGGCCATCCTTTTCGATGGCGGGATAGGGGCGCCACCGTCGATCTCCCCAATGGCCGGTGGCCCGAGTGACGCAGAGGGTGGCCCGCTTGGGATGTCGTCCCCCCGCGTCCAGGGAGCAGGAGAGGGTCTGGGATTCCGGGGCGAGGGTCACGTTTCCCAGGGAGGGCAGGGGGGAGTTTTCCCGGATGGCCTGGGCGAAGGAGAAGAGGGTATGGCTTTGCCAGCAGCGGGTGTGGTCGTGGGGATAGTCGATGCGGAGGCTTTGGCGGCAGGAACCCTGGGGCAACGTGGCGGAGTGGCTCCAGGCGGGCAGGGGGAAGGCCTGGTCCTCCGCATCGGTGAGCCATAGGAAGGGCATCCTGGCCTGGGAGAGAAAAAGATCCGGATCCCACAGGGAAAACCAGCGCTGCCGCTGCTCCAGGGTCTCCCCCTGCCCCACCAGGAAGGAATCCTCCCGCTGGAAACCTCCGCAACCGTAAACCGGGATGGCATAGGCAAAGGAGGGTTCCCAGGAGGCCGCAAGGCAACTGAGAAAGGCTCCCCAGGAAATCCCCGTCAATCCCACGCCCCCAGGAGCCGTCTCCGGAAGGGAGGCCAGAAGACGACGCCCCGCCAGAATCGCCGCCACCCCATGGTAGACCCACTGCTCCTCCGGAGGCAAAAGGGCATCCCCGAGACACCCCCAGCCGGCAGGACCAGAGTGGGCATGCCGGGGCCACTGGGAAAGATAGTACGGATTCTCACTCCAGGCGGGAACGCCGCCACAGGTGTCCATGGCCAGGGCCACATATCCCCGGGAAACCCAAAGACGCACCCAGTCCGCTAACGCCGTGGCTCCACCCCCATGCACCAAAACCACCCCAGGAGCAGGATGACGGGCGCTGGCTCCCTCCGGAATGCCTAGCCAGGCAAAAACCCGGGTGGCCCCCCCCCGCCAAGGAACACTCTCGTAAAAAAGACCCCGCACCCCAGGTTGGTGCTGAAACTCCGGGGATGTGGCAGGATATACCCGGGGAACCTCCCCCTGACGAATCGAGGAGGAAAGACGGGAAAACAATGTATGGGAAGAAGAATCCATGAAAACAGAGAGGTTAAACACGGAAGCCACGGAGAGTTAACACGGAAGCCACGGAGAGTTAACACGGAAGC
>JAEDMH010000043.1 GCA_016303095.1 Lentisphaeria bacterium
GCCGGGCGTTCCGTGTGCTCTGTGTTGAAGCGGCAGCGCCCCTTTGTGGCTTCTGTTCCCCCCCGGGGATTTCGTGTTCTCTCGTTCCTGGAAGAAATTTCTCCTGGCAGAGGCATATCCAGACCCTTTAGGACAAATCTGCACAAAAGGCGACATTCTCTTTTGGGAGCAGCGTTTTGGGGACGATAAATTTCCTGTTTGTCGTTGGATAAACTGTCTGTTGGGGGTTATCTTACGGCTATTCTTGTTTTTCCTGCATGGCCTTTCCCGGGGTGGAATCGTTCGGGTTCGCCTCCGATTCCCAAGCCGAAGGGAGGTCGTGCCAGGGAAGGAAGTTTTTTCAACCCAGGGGATTTTCCCCAGTGTCCCTGCCGGTTTTTCCGGGTCGGGGACCCTTTTTCCCTCCAACCCCAACCCAAACCAAGGAATTTAAGAAATGGATCTTAAGTGGATTCTTGTCATGGTCGTCGGCTTCATTGCCGCCATGGTCGGCATGAACAAGCAGAAGGCCGGTGTCGCCTGGGGTCAGATTTTGGCCATTGTGGGTGCTCTCGTCGCCGTGGCGGGCGCCGCCATGAACCTGACCGGCTTCTTCCGGGCGGGCACCCAGAGCCGGGAGCGGGAAGCCCGCTACATGTATCTCCAATCCAGACTTCTGGCGGATCAGCTGAAGAAGGACACCAATGCCAAGAAGGTGGTGGTGATCTGCGATTCCAGCCTTTTCCTGGACGAGTGGGGCGATCCCCTGGACAAGCCCCGGGAAAGCCCCTGGCTGGACGGCGTGAAGGACGCCTTCAAGGGCGCCGAGGTGATTCCCGTCTACAAGAAGTTCAAGATCAAGAAGCCGGCCAACGAGCAGGCGGGCATGATGATGCCCCCTCCCATGGCTTTCGGCATGATGTCCGGCGCCGACTGGAAGAAGATTGTGGATGAGGTGAAGAAGGCGAAGCCCGATGTCATCGTGAACATTCACACCTTCCCCCAGGAGGGCAAGCTTCCCGCCGCCCTGGCTTTGCTGAAGGGCTACAAGATCGGCTTCCTGAACTCCTGCTCCAACGACGAGTTGCGTTTCGCCTTCAAGGATGGCGGAAAGGCCATGGCCGAGGTGCTGGCGGTGGTGATGACCAAGAGCGACGCCGTCTACGACGAGACCATCCCCTCCAACGACAAGAAGGCCTTTGCCCGCCGCTTCGTCCTGGTCACCAAGGACAACTACGAGGCTGGCATGAAGGAGGCCAACGGAGGACGGTAGTTCTTCTCCGGAGGGGGAAGAGGAGAGACCTTCTCCCTTCCCTCCCCTCTCTTTCTCCTCATCTGCACAGGACACGGCGGTCGGCGGCATTGCCTGCCGACCGCCTTTTTTTGTGACCCCATCCCCCCCTCCCATCCCATGATCCACGATACCCTGGAGAATTTCTCCCGCTATCTCCCCCTCCACCCCCGCTTTGCCAAGGTGGCCGATTTCCTTCGCACCACGGATTTGCGCACCCTGCCCCAGGGACGGGTGGACATTCTTCCCGACGGAGAGATCTTCGCCAATGTCCAATGCCCCCGCAGCCGCACGCCTGAGGCGACGCCGTTGGAGTATCATCGGAAATACATCGATGTCCAGATTCCCTTGGCGGAGGCGGAGGTCATGGGCTGGCTTCCCCTGTCCAAGGTTCCCGAGAGCCTGCGCTACAACCCGGAGACCGATGCCGCCCTGGGGCCCGCTCCCCACACCAGCCGTCCCACCGTCCTTCCTGGGGAGTTCACCATCTTCTTCCCCCAGGATGCCCACGCCCCCTGCATAGGGGACGGGCGGGAGATGGCGAAGATCATCATCAAGGTGCTAGCGGATTGACCCTGGATTCCGGCGCATGACCACCCTGTTTCTCAATGTGGGCAACACCCGCGTGGCCGTGGGCGAAGGCCTTCCGGGAACCCCGGAATTCCAGGTGGAATACTTTCCCACAGAGCACTTCCTGGAACAATGGGCGCCCCCCTGCCGGGAGCTGACCTCCTGGCGTGCCTACGGCGCCTGCGTGGTTCCCCCTATCGCCCGGGCCTTGGATGCCCAATTTCCCGGAGGCTTCCACTGGATCTCCCCCCAGGATTTCCCCCAGCTGGATCTTTCCCTCTATCCCCCAGGACGCCTGGGAGCGGACCGGCTGGCCAATCTGGCGGCCGCCCAGGCCCTGGCTCCCGGGGAGGCGGTGATGGTGGTGGATTGCGGCACCGCCCTGAATTCCGTCTGCCTCTCCCCCCAGGGAAAGTTCCTGGGAGGCGTCATTCTTCCAGGACGGGAAACCGCCCTGGCCTCCTTGGGACGCAACACCGCCCAACTCCCGGAATTCGCCGTCTCCGCCGCCCATGACTTCAATCCCCTGGGCACGGATTCGGAAACCGCCATCCGCAATGGCGTGGATCTGGGCATCCTGGGGGCCGTGGAGAAGATCGTGCGCTCTACCCGGGAAACCGCGGCCATGGCCCAATGCCGCCTCTGGTTCACGGGAGGGGATGCCCCCTTCTTTGTAGAATATCTCCCCCGGGAACTCCAGGCGGAACTTCCCCCCCTCCCTCTCACTCTCTACGGCATTTCCCTGGCCGCAAAACCCTAGCCCCCCCTTGGTTTATCGTAATTTGGATTAACTTCTAGAAATCTAGAAATCTAGAAATCTAGGGGTGTATTCCTTATGCCAGGCGGGGCATTTTTTCCAGGATGATGCGTTCCGCCTCCAGGTTCCAGAGTCCATTATGGCGTTTGCAGGCCTCGTCCAATTCGGCGAAGACGGGGTTTGTTTTTCCCTTTTCGGCGAAGTCGGCGATGGCGGTGAGGGGGAAATCCTGGTGGGTGTAGATCAGTTTCTTTCCGCCCTTGATGCTGGGGAGATTGAGGGTGGTTTCCCCGGCGGCGGTCAAGCCTCCCACATGAGTAATCATGATGGCGGGGTTGAGGACGCCTTCGCCCATCAGCTTCAGGGCTTCCCGGATGTCATCGGTATTTCCGCCGCTGGTGCCCACGATATGGGTGCCGGAGTAGTGGACATTGTAGAAATTCAGTTTGGCGGAGAACTTGGGATCCATGGGGCCGGCGAAGAAGTTCATGCATCCTCCCTTGGCCAGGATGGCGTCCCCCTGTTCCACCAGAGGCGCCACGGGGGCCATGACGAAGACATCGTCGTATCCGGTGCCTTGGGAGAGGGCCATCAGATCCTCGGTGGCGGTGGGGGAGGAGGTGTTCTGATAGACCAGCTTCACCCCGTGGGCGGCGGCATCCTCCACCGTCAGCACAGAGGCCGCCCGATCCAGCCGGGCCTGGTCAATATCGGTGACCACCACCAGAGAGGGAGCCATGGGGCCGTGGACCAGATAATCGATGAGTCCCAGTCCCATGGGGCCGGCGGAGGCGATGCAGGCGCACTTTCCGCCCTTCTTGACCCCCATGGTATGGTGATAGGAGCCCGGGGTTTCCATGCGGTATTGGGCGTGGCAGGCCCCCACCAGGCAGCTCATAGGCTCCGAGAGGGAAGCCATGAAGAACGCCTCGCCGGTGTATTTCAGGAGGCAGTCCATTTCCATCACGCAGGAGGGGATGCGAATGAAGGTAGAATCTCCGCCGATGGTGGGGAAAGAATATCCGGGGGCGTCCAGGGAGCCCTTGTAGTTCAGGGCGGGCTGGATGCCGAAGCGCTCTCCGGGCTGGAACTTGTCCTGCCACTTCTTGCCCACCTGGCGGATGATGCCGCAGAATTCGTGGCCCACGATGACGGGATTGGTGGCGCAGTCCTTGGGGACCCGCTTATGGCCCGCTCCCTGTTCCGCCGCTTTGAAGGAGGACATGCAGATGGAATCGCAGACCACTTCGGCGATGATGCCATCGTCGCCGCATTCCGGCAGCTCGAAGGATTCCAGTCGGAGGTCATTCACGCCATAGAGGCGGAGGGCGGTGGTTTTCATGGGGGCGTATTCTCCTGAATGATGTGTTTTGAGGGAAGAGAGAGAAAAATGGGGGGATCAGGGCATTTCCTGGAGGGCGTCTTCCAGCTGGCGGTTATGCTCCTCGTTGAGATTTTGGATCTTCTCCTTGCTCTTGTTGTAGGTGCGCCCCACCGTGCCGCCGTAGTCCAAGGTCTCTTTCACCCCGTCCGTGACAGGGGGCTTGCCGGAGTCGGATTTGCCGCAGGAGGGGAGGGAACCCAGGAGAAGGGCGCCCAGAAGAATGGCCATCAGGGATTTCAGCATGGAAAACTCCTTTTGCAGAACAGAGAGCGGGAAAAGCGCAGACCAGGGGGAGAAGCGGAGGAAATCCTCTGCCTCCCCTAGGCCCAAAACGGGACTAATGTAACCCATGAAGCCTCCTCCGCTTGCCTGAAAACACCCGGCGGTCCCCCCAGGTTCCCGGCGGAGTTTTCCCCCAGTCCCGCCCTTGCTTCCTTCGGGATGGCTCCCTCTTTCCTTGCATGCGACTCTGAGGCTCCCGCTCTCCCTGCCCCAGGAAATGTCTCTCGTGAAAGGGGGCAAGAAACGAGGAAATCCCCTCATGTTTCCGGCATCCAGGAGAAGTTCTTTTCTGCCCTCCACCCAGAAATGGGGAGGGAGAGTAGATTATGCCGATTTTCGGCCCATCTGGACCAGGGAGACGAGAAGGGGAAAGGCATATCCCCTTGTGGCCTCCGGTTAATACAACTCCTTGACGCCGTTGTACATCCTTATTTGCTCGGAAGGGAAAATCTTTTCCCGCCCGTCCTTCTGCCCTTCTTCTGACGTTTCGGGATGACAGGGAAGCAAGGAGAGGAGGTTCCTTCGGCCAAGGAACCACCATCCACCGGCAAGGAGCACCATGGCGCAAACGAAGTTTCTTGGGTACGAGGCGAAAGAATATCTACTGGGCGTGCAGCATCTTTTGGCCATGTTTGGCTCCACGGTGCTGGTGCCCCTCATCACCGGCATTTCCCCGGCGGTAGCCCTCTTCACCGCAGGAATCGGCACCCTGGTCTTCCACGCCATCACCGGGGGAAAGGTGCCTGTCTTCCTGGGTTCCTCCTTCGCCTTCATCGCCGCCCTCTGCACCGTCATCCAGGACAAGGGGATTCCCTACGCCCAGGGAGGCATCATGGCGGCGGGCGCCGTCTACTTCCTCTTCGCCCTTCTGGCCTACCTTGTGGGCAGCCAGCGGATCCGTTCCCTCTTCCCGCCGGCGGTCACAGGCCCCATCATTATCATCATCGGCCTGAGCCTGGCAGGCGTGGGCATTTGCGACTCCCTGGGGTTCCTCATTGGCAACCCCAGCACCTATGTCTTCAACAAGGCCACCCTGCTGAACGCCGTCATCGCCATCATCACCTTCACCTGCATGGCGGAGGCCATGAACGTCACCCGGGGAATGTTGAAACTCATCCCCATCCTCCTGGGCATTGCCGCCGGCTACCTCTTCTGCGTCATCCTGGACTGCCTGGGACTGTACATCATGGACTTCAGCGCTATCCAGCAGGCCACCTGGCTGAACGTCCCCTACCAGAACGGCTTCCTTTCCCTGCCCAAGTTTGACCTCACCGCCATGGTCACCATCGCCCCCGTGGCCTTGGTGACCTTCATGGAGCATATTGGAGACATCACCACCAACGGCGCCGTGGTGGGCAAGGACTTCTTCCATTCTCCCGGTCTCCACCGCACCCTCCTGGGCGATGGCGTGGCCACCATGGTGGCCGGCTTCTTCGGCGGCCCCGCCAACACCACCTATTCGGAGAACACGGGCGTGCTGGCCACCACCCAGAACTACAATCCCTCCATTCTCCGCCTCGCCGCCGTCTTCGCCATCTTTCTGGGATGCATTGGCAAATTTGGGGCCATCCTTCTCACCATTCCCGGCCCGGTGAAAGGCGGCGTGGAGCTTATGCTCTTCGGCATGATTGCCGCCATTGGCATCCGCACCATCGCTGAATCCAAGTTGGACATGACCAACAACCGGAACCTCTCCGTGATGGCGGGCACCTTCTGCACGGGCCTGGGCCTGAATGCCATCGGGGGCATCAATCTCACCTTCCACGGCATCAACCTGAACATCTCCGCCCTCTTCGTGGCCACGGTGGTGGGCGTCCTCCTGAACCTCTTCCTCCCCGGCCCCCGGAACACCAAAGTCGCCGAAGAGAAGAAATAGCCCCCCCCTTTTCCCATCCCCCCCCTGGCAAGGAGACCCCAAGATGCACTCCGAGAAGCTCCATATCATGAACCATCCCCTCATCTCCCACAAAATCTCCATGTTGAGACGTGTGGAGACAGACACCAGGGACTTCCGGGCTTTGGTCAGCGAAATCGGCCATCTCATGGGCTATGAGGCCACCCGGGATCTTCCCCTGGTGGAGACGGAAATCGACACCCCCCTGGCCCACACTAGGGGAAAGGCCCTTCCCCACCAGGTCTGCCTGGTTCCCATCCTCCGGGCAGGTCTGGGCATGGTGGATGCCATGCTCACCCTCATCCCCGCCGCCCGGGTGGGACACATCGGACTTTACCGAGATCCCAAGACCCTGAAACCTGTGGAATACTACTGCAAACTTCCCCCCGATGTGGCCCAACGCATCGTCCTGGTCCTGGATCCCATGCTGGCCACGGGAGGGAGCGCCGCCGCCGCCATCAGCTTCCTGAAAGCCCGGGGCGCCTCCCATATCAAGATGGTGAACATCATCGGCGCTCCGGAGGGAGTGGAGGTGGTCCAGCGGGAACACCCGGATGTGGATATCTACCTGGGAAGCCTGGATGAAAAACTGAACGACCACGGCTACATCCTGCCTGGCCTGGGAGACGCCGGAGACCGCCTCTTCGGCACTCTCTAACTCCCTGCCTGCCTACGCCCAGGGCCACGAAACCCCAGGGGCTTCCGGCCCATGACGACATCCCGAAAAAGAGGCGGGACATGCCCGTGTCTCGCCCCCGAATTCTATTCCTCGGGAAAGAGTGTTCTCCCCGGCGCGAACCTCTCCGCCCCCCCCGGGGACGGGAGGCCAGGCCTTTCCGGGGGGACGGAGGACGACAGGAAAGCCCGGAAAGGAGGAATATATTGGCAGGCGTGTTGCGTGCGCGTACGCACGCATGCCCCTTTCCCTTGTCTTTTGGTTCCTTCAGCCCCCTTTTTCCCTGCCCATGCGACTCTCCCAAATGCTCGGACAGCGTCTCCGGGAAGCTCCCCGGGACGCCCAGACCACCAGCCATAAGTTCCTGGCCCGCGGCGGATACTGTCTGCCGGTGTCTGCCGGCATCTTCACCCTCCTCCCCCTGGGATTGCGCATCACCCGGAAGATCGAGGCCATCATCCGGGAGGAGATGGACGCCATTGGCGGACAGGAGATGCTCATGCCCGTGGCCCTTTCCGCCGAACTTTGGCAGCAGAGCGGCCGTTGGGAGAGCGTGGGGGCGGAGCTGCTTCGCTTCAAGGATCGGAACGGGAAGGACATGATGCTGGGCATGACCCACGAGGAGGCCTGCGTCCATGCCGTCCGCTCCAGCGTCAGCAGCTACAAGCAACTGCCCCTCATGGTCTATCAGATTCAGACCAAATACCGGGACGAGGCCCGGCCCCGGGCGGGGCTCATCCGCACCCGGGAGTTCACCATGAAGGACGCCTACAGCTTCCACACCTCCCAGGAGGATCTGGAGCAATACTACCAGGTCTGCCACAAGGCCTACACCCGCATCTTCCAGCGCATCGGATTCCGGGAGTTCATCAGCATCCAGGCGGACTCCGGCATCTTCGGCGGCAACCGCTCCGACGAGTTCATGGCCATCGCCGACTGCGGGGAGGACACCCTCTTCGTCTCCCCCAACGGCAACTACCAGGCCAACCGGGAAGTGGCCTGCGCCGCCCTCCAGTATCACCAGGAGGAGCCCCTCCCCTTGGAAAAGGTGGCCACTCCCCACGCCAAAACCATCGCCGAAGTGGCGGATTTCCTGGGGGTGGACGCCGCCCACACCTGCAAGGCCGTCTTCTACCGGGATTCCCAGGGCAAGCTGGTCTTCGTCAACATCCGGGGCGACTTGGAAGTCAACGAAACCAAGCTGGCCAAAGTGGTGAAGGACTCCAACCTGGCCTTCGCCAACGACGAACTCATCCGGGAGGCGGGAGCCGTCCCCGGATACGCCTCCCTCTACGGCCTGGATCTCTCCTCCATCCGGGTGGTGGTGGATCCTTCCGTCATCCACTCCCCCAATCTGGTGGTGGGGGCGAACCAGGAGGAGTTCCACTATCGGAACTTCAACTACGCAAGAGACTTGGCCGACACCAGCAACGTGACGGTGGCGGACATCGCCTGCGTCCGGGACGGGGATCCCTCCCCCGTGGACGGCGCTCCCCTCAAGCTCCTCCACGGCATTGAGATCGGCAACATCTTCCAGCTGGGCACCAAATACTCCCAGCCCATGGGATGCCTCTTCCTGGATGCCGATGGCAAGGCCAAGCCCATGATCATGGGATGCTACGGCATTGGCGTGGGGCGCTCCATGGCCGCCATTGTGGAACAGCACCATGACGACTACGGCCCCATCTGGCCCATGTCCATCGCTCCCTACCAGGTGCACATCATCGGCTTGAAATACAACGAGGATGCCGTGCGGGAGGCCTGCGAGTCCCTCTATGGGGAGTTGGAGAAGGCGGGCGTGGAGGTGTTGCTGGACGACCGGGGGGAGAAGGCGGGCAGCGCCTTTGCCGACGCCGACCTCCTGGGAATTCCCCTCCGGGTGGTGATCTCCCCCAAGACCCTGGCCGCCGGCCAGGTGGAGTTCAAGCACCGGGACTGGGGCAAGGATTGCCAGATGAAGCCCTTGGAAGGCCTGGTCTCCTTCCTCCAGGAAGAAATTCGCAGCGCCCTGGCGGCCCTGCGGGATCCCCAGTAGTCCATCTCGTCTCAGGAGAACGCAACCATGCCCATCTGTCGCATCTACGACTCATCGGGAAAAGAACTGGCGCAGTGCAGCACCACTGCGTTCTCCCCCTATGCCAAAATCACCTTCGGCCGCTCCTCCCAATGTGACATCTGCCTGAAGACCGTGGCGGAAACCAGCATCTCCCGCACCCACTTCTACATCCAGGAGGCCCTGGGAGGCCAATGGAGCATCTATGACAACGGCTCCCGGGCCGGACTCTTCCAGGATGCCAAGAAAGTGAAAAGCGCCCTTCTGGTGGACGGCGTTGTCCTCCGCTTCGGAGGACTCTTCTTCGCCTTCGGAGAAAAGGGCGTCCCCTCCCATTTCCAGCTCAAATGGCAGGGAAGCGACGGACGGGAGCACACGGGCACCCTCTGGGAGGGCACCAACTCCGTGGGCGCCTCCCGGGACAACTATGTCACGGTGCGGGAAGGGAACATCTCCCGCTTCCACGCCCACGTCACCATCCGGGGAAAGTCCGCCTTTTTGGAATCCGTGAACTCCATCTTGGATACCGAGGTGAATGGAGAGCGCATTGACGGGGCGGTGGAGCTCCATCCTGGGGACACCATCTCCCTGGCGGGATATCCCATCCAGCTGGAGTATCTGGACATTGCGGAGAAGCGGTCCCCCCTCCTCCTCTCCCCCCAGGAAGTCTCCTTCTTCAACCAGCGGATGCAAAAGACCCGGAACACGGCGAAGATCGTGGCCTGCTGCCTGCTGGGAACGGCGATTCTCTGCCTGGTGGCCCTGGGGCTCATGGCCATGAAGTGGCTCCCCGGCGCCCCATGACGCGTCTCTCCTCGCCCACGCCGTAACGTTCAAGAAGAGGACGCCCCCATGCCCAAGCTTGAAGAACTCCTCGCCCAGGGAAACCTGGCGGAACTCCAGAAAAACCTGCGGGAGATGAACCCGGTGGACATCGCCAACGAGATGGGCGAGATGGACACCGCGGACATGATCCGAGTCTTCCGGCTCATGCACAAGGATCTGGCCGCCGAGGTCTTCGCCTACCTGGACGCCAACGACCACAACACCATTGCCCGGCAGCTCACCTCCGAGGAAGCCCGCCTCCTGGTGGAGGAGATGTATCTGGACGACGCCGTGGACTTTCTGGACGAGCTGCCCAGCGACATGGTGCGCAACATCCTGGCCAAGGCCGATCCCGAAACCCGGAAGCTCATCAACGTCTTCCTCAAATATCCCGACAACTCCGCCGGCAGCCTCATGACCGTGGAGTTCGTCCGGCTCTTTGAGAGCCAGACCTGCCGGGAGGCCATCGCCTACGTCAGAACCTCCGGCATCGAAAAGGAGACCATCTACACCTGCTATGTGGTGGATGCCGCCACCCACCTCACCGGCATCGTCTCCCTCCGGGAGATCCTCACCAGCAAGGATGACACCCTCATCCGGGACATCATGAACCGGGACTTTGTCTACGCCACCACCACCCAGGACCAGGAGCTGGTGGTCCAGGACTTCCGGAAATACGACCTCATCGCCATGCCGGTGCTGGACTTGGAATCCCGCATTGTGGGCATCATCACCGTGGATGACATCATGGATGTGATGGAGGATGAGCAGACGGAGGACTTGGAGCGTCTGGCGGGTATGCAGCACGCGGAGAAGGGGTATTTGGACTCCACCGTGTGGGAGCTGGCCAAGAACCGTCTTCTCTGGCTGCTCATCCTCATGGTCTCCGCCACCCTCACCGCCAGTCTCATCAACCGATACAACAAGCTTTTGGAGACCATGGTGGTGCTCACCGCCTTCATCCCCATGCTCATGGACACGGGGGGCAACTCTGGCAACCAGGCCTCCACCCTCATGGTGCGGGGACTGGCTACGGGAGAGGTCACTTTCCGGGACTGGGGGAAGGTCCTTGGGAAGGAGCTGCGGGTGGGGCTGCTGTGCGCCTTCATCCTCGCCTCCATCAACTTCCTCCGCATCGCCATCTTCCATCAAGCCGTGTGGACGGTCAATCTGGTGGTGAACCTGACCCTCTTCTTCACCGTGGTGGTGGCCAAGGTCCTGGGCTCCAGCCTCCCCATCGCCGCCAAAATGGCCCGGCTGGATCCCGCCCTCATGGCCAGCCCCATCCTCACCACCATGGTGGACCTCTTCACCCTCCTCATCTACTTCCGCATCGCCACCCATCTCCTCCCGCTCCTGGGATTCCAGCCCGTCACCCCAGGCCCCTAATGCTCACCGTCCCCGCCTTTCTTGACCTGCACGTCCACCTGCGAGAGCCTGGGCAGACCCACAAGGGAGACATCGCCCACGAGACCCGGGCGGCCGTCGCCGGGGGGTTCCAGACCCTCCTGGCCATGCCCAACACCCTCCCTCCCCCCGACTCCCCGGAACGCTTCCAGCAAATCCAGGCCTTGCTGGAACAAAAGGCCGTCTGCCAGGTCTTTTCCTGCGCCTGCATGACGGAGGGACGGGAGGGAAAGCGTCCCGCCCCCATTTTAGCCCTGCGGGAGGCGGGGGCCATTGCCTTTTCCGACGACGGCTCCACCACCCAGGACACGGGAGTGATGCGGGAGGTGGCCTATCAAGCCGCCCAGGTCCACGCCCCTCTGGTGGATCACTGCGAGGACGGCCCCTCTTCCCGCCAAGGAGAGATCCGCATGGTGGAGCGGGACATTTTGCTGGCCCAGGAGACGGGCGCTCACTTTCATCTTCAGCATCTTTCCGCCCGGGAAGCGGTGGAGTTGCTGCGGCAAGCCCGGCGGGACGGGCTGCCCGTCACCGGAGAAGCCACCCCCCACCATTTGGCCCTCACCTCCCGGGCCCTGGAGACCTGGGGCGCCAACGCCAAGATGGCGCCTCCTTTGCGGGAGGAGGAAGATCGGATGGCTCTTGTGCAGGGAGTGGCCGAGGGGGTCATCACCGTCATTGCCACGGATCACGCCCCCCATGCCCCCCAGGAGAAGGCCCTTCCCTTTGCCCAGGCCCCCAACGGCATCCTGGGCCTGGAATCCGCCTTCTCCGTCTGCAACCGGGTGCTGGTGAAAAGCGGCATCATGCCTCTGGAAGCCCTCCTGGAGCGGCTCACCACCGGCCCCGCCCAGGTTTTGGGCATCCCGCTCCCCCAAATAACCATTCGCCTGGAGCCCGAGGGCGACTATCCCATTCCGCTCCCCCAGCACTCCTTCGCCCAAAACTCCCCCTGGACCGGCTTCCTCGGATGGGGACGCATCCTCCCCTAGGAGAACGCGATTCCTCTCCCCGCCCCCCCCCTTTCCTCATTCCCATCCACCCATAACGCCTGAAATCTCTCATCATGGCCAACGAAGAAACCGCCCCCAAGGCAACCGCCCCCTCCTCCACCGAGTTCATGAATAAACTCACCTCTCTCTGCAAACGGAGAGGCATCATCTTCCAAAGCTCCGAAATCTATGGCGGCTTCAACGGATTCTGGGACTACGGCCCCAATGGCGCCCCCCTGAAACGCTCCGTGGAACGGGCCTGGTGGAAATACATGATCGAAGACCGGGACAATGTGGTGGGGCTGGACTCCACCATCATCTGCCACCCCGAAATCTGGAAGGCCTCCGGCCACGTGAGCCACTTCTCCGACCAGATGACCGACTGCCGGGACTGCAAGAAGCGCTGGCGGGTGGATCAGCTTCCCGTCCCCGGGGAATGCCCTGCCTGCGGCAGCCACAATCTTACGGAGCCCCGGGATTTCAATCTCATGATGCAGACCTACGTGGGGCCTGTCTTTGACGAAGATCACAAGGCCTATCTCCGGGCCGAGTCCTGCCAGCCCATCTTCGTGGACTTCAACACCATCCGGGTGGCCACCCGGAAACAGCTCCCCTTCGGCATCGCCCAGACCGGAAAGGCCTTCCGCAACGAAATCAATCCCCGGAACTTCACCTTCCGCTCCCGGGAGTTCATGCAGATGGAAATGGAGTTCTTCTGCGACGACCACGATTCCCTGGACTGGTTCGACTACTGGATGAAGGAACGCTGGAACTTCTACACCCAAATCCTCCGCATTCCCGAGGAAAAACTCCGCTGGCACTGGCACGACAAGCTGGCCCACTACGCCAAGAAGGCCGTGGACATCGAGTATCTCTTCCCCTTCGGATGGGATGAAATCGAGGGCATCCACCATCGGGGCACCTGGGACATGTCCCAGCACGCCGCCTTCTCCGGAGACAAGCCCGCCTGCACCATCTACAATCCCGAGACCAAGGAATCCTACTTCCCCACTGTGGTGGAAACCTCCTGCGGACTGGACCGCATCTGCCTGATGCTGCTCTGCAACGCCTACGAGGAGGACACCGCCGCCACCAAGAAGGCGGATCGGGAAGAGGATCTGCGGGTGGTGATGCACCTGCCTGCCCTGGTGGCTCCCGTCCAGGCCGCCGTCCTGCCTCTCTCCAAAAAGCTGGAAGGGCCCGCCCGGGAACTCCTGGCCACCCTCCGGAAGAACGACATCCGCAGCGACTACGACGACTCCGGCTCCATCGGCAAGCGCTACCGCCGGCAGGACGAAATCGGCACGCCCTTCTGCGTGACCTACGACTTCGATTCCGAGAATGACCACGCGGTCACCGTCCGGGATCGGGATTCCATGCAGCAGGAGCGCATTCCTGTGGCCGACCTGTCCGCCTATCTCTTCCGCCGCATCCACGCCTGAAGAGCCTGCCCACGCCATCCCCTATCGGCTTCCTCTCCCGCTCCATCATCTCCTATCCCCCCATGAAGAAGGTCATCTCTCTCCTTGTCTTGGCGGCGCTGCTCCTGGGCAACGCTGTTGTTGGATACAGCCTGCAAAACAACGGGAGCAACGCTGCCTTCAAGGAATCCATGGAGAATATGGAGCTCTTCCTGGAAGTCCTCTTTCAAATCCGATCCAACTACCTGGAGAAGGAAGGCACAGAGCCGAATCAGCTCTTCGATGCCGCCATCAAGGGGATGGTGGTTTCCCTGGATCCCTTTAGCGGATTCATGACTCCCTCGGAGTATCGGGAATACGAGAGGGATGAGGCGGACACCTTCGGGGGCATTGGCGTTCAGGTGCATCTCCAGGAGGGGATTCTCACCATCTCCTCCGTGATCCGGGACACTCCCGCCGCCGAGAGCGGTTTGATGAGCGGGGATCAGATTCTTGCCATTGACGGGGAGCCCCAGAAGGGGAAGAATCTGGATGAGATCGTGGGGAAGCTTCGGGGAGAGGCGGGCACGGAGGTCAAGTTGACCCTCCGCCGTCCCAAGGAAGAGGGAGAGGAAACCTGGGATCAGGTGTTGGTGCGCAAGGAGATCCAGAATCCCACCGTGAATGACGTCCACGTCATCCAAGGCACCAAAACAGGGTTCCTGCGCCTGGACGGCTTCACGGAACCCGCCGTGGAGCAGTTCCGGAAAGCCCTCCAGGAACTCATGGATCAGGGCATCGACAGTCTGATCCTGGATCTCCGGGGCAATCCCGGGGGCAGTGTGAGCGCCTGCGTGGACATTCTCAGCTTCTTTCTCCCCAAGGACAGCCTGGTGGCCTCCATGGAGGGGCGGTCGGAGGAGGCCAAGGGCATCTACTTCACCCGCCAAAAAAGTCTCTCCTTCCCTCCCGAAATCCCCATTGTGGTTCTGGGAGACCGGGGCACCGCCTCCGCCGCGGAAATCACCATTAGCTGCTTGCGGGACTATCACCGGGCGGCCTTTGTGGGAGACCGTACCTTTGGGAAAGCCCTGGTGCAGGACGTGATGAATCTGTCCAACGGCTATGGCCTCAAGCTCACCATCGCCCAGTATTTCACCAAGGAAGGCACCCCCATCCAAGGCAAGGGGATCCGGCCGGATTTCCCCGATCCCCTCACCCGCCAGCAATATCTGGAGATCTTCAACGCCGAGACCCTGGAGGAAAGGGATCAGAAGGATCCCAACATCCAGACGGCCTTGGCCTTCTTCGCCCAGGGGGCCCAATGGCCTGTCTACCAGGGCAACCCCCAGGGAGACTACGACGACATCCTCCCCCAATGGCACAAAGACGCCTTCCGACAATACCAAATGCAGGATTTCCGTCCCTTCTCCTCTGAGGAGGATGTCCAGGAGACGGGGGAAGAGGAATCCGCCGGGGAGGAACTCCCCGCTTCCCAGGAGAATTGACACCGATGGCCATTCGCACAGTCGTCATGGGCGCCGCCGGGCGCATGGGGAGGATGCTGGTCTCCCAGGTCCTCCAGGATCCCGAATTGACCCTTTCCGGGGCTCTGGAGAGCCCCCAGTGCCCCTTCCTGGGAAAGGATGCGGCCCAGGTGGCCGGACTTCCCCCCTGCGGCGTCCCCCTGGTGGCCGAGGCCGAAACTGCCCTGGAAGGAGCGGATTGCCTCATTGACTTCACCGCCGCCGCCGTCACCCGCCAAATGGCCCCCTTGGCCGCCCAGAAGGGCATTGCCATGGTCATCGGCTCCACCGGTTTGACGGAACAGGATCAGGCGCTTCTCCAAAGCCTGGCGGAAAAAGGCGCCCGCATCGTCCAATCTCCCAATATGTCCGTGGGGGTCAATCTCCTCTTCGCCCTCTGCCGGCAAGTCGCGCCACTCCTGGGGGACGACTACGACATCGAGGTGGTGGAGATGCACCACAACCAGAAGAAGGACGCCCCCTCCGGCACGGCGGAGAAGCTGGGGCAAATCCTGGCCCAGGCCCGGGGCCTCTCCTATGAGAAGGATGTGCGCCACGGCCGCGTGGGCATGGTGGGCGCCCGCCCCAAGGGAGAAATCGGCATGCATGCCCTGCGGGGAGGAGATGTGGTGGGCGACCATACGGTGATCTTTGCCACGGAGGGAGAACGGGTGGAGCTGACCCACAAGGCCTCCAGCCGGCAGACCTTCGCCAAAGGAGCCCTCCGGGCCGTGAAGTTCCTGGCCACCGCAGCCCCCGGAAAATACGATATGCAACAGGTCCTGGGCCTGTAGGCCCACGGAGAGCCCGGAGAGGATTTCTCGCCCGCAGAAAGGTCTCCTCCGCTCGTCCTCCCTCCCACCATCCTCCCGCTACAAAAAAAACGCCACCCGACCCGAAGGTCGGATGGCGTTTTTGCTGTCTCCAGGACAGGCCTGCCTAGACTAGAAGCAGAAGGAGACGCTCATGCCGGCGCGGAAGTTCTCCTCGTTGTTGATGGAGTCAGCCTTCCAGGCGTCGCGGATCTCGTGATCCAGGGCCCAGCCGCAATCCACGAAGGCGCCCAGGCTCAGGTTGTCGTTGATGGCGTAGGAGAGGTCGCCGCGGACTTCCAGAGAGCTGATGACGTCCCGGTTCAGACCATAGGCCTGGCGCATCTTGTCCTTGGTGCCCCAGAAGACCTTGCTGGAGACCTTGGCGGAGAGCTTGTCGGTGATCTGGGTGCCCACGGTCACGTCGTACCAGCCATACCAGGTGTACCAGTTCAGGTCATACCGGAAGGTGACGCCGGTGCCCAGGGTGAACTTGCACTCGGGATCCAGGAGGTTGTCCAGGTAGATCTTCATATCCACGGGCTCGTCGTGATCGAAGTAGGCCCGGGGATACTGGAAGTACTTGTAGGCCACGTCGATGGTCAGGGGGGAGATGGGCAGGAGATCCTCGAAGGTGTAGGCGTAGCCGATCACATAATCCACCTCTTCGGCGCGATACTGGCGATCGTTCTTGTAGGCGTAGCTGCCGCCGTCGGGACGATTCCAGTGGCTCAGATCCATGGCGGCCCACAGATCCACGTAGAAGCCATTCAGCTCAACGTAGGCGTCCAGGAAGGTCATGGCGTTGGGGTTCACCACCTTGCCATCACACATGTACTTGGAGCCCCACTCGGCGCTCAAAGAAACAAAGGGAGTCCAAGCGCTGCTTTCCTCGGTTTCAATGGCGGGAGCGGCTTCCGGAGCAACGGGAGCAACCTCTTCTTGGGCAAAGACGCTAAAGGAGGCGCAGAGGGCCAGCAGCATCAGAAATGCGGTAATCTTCTTCATTGTTTTTCCTTACGGGTAGATTTTGAGTTTCCTAAAAGGAGAGCCATGAGTGATGATCCCGTATCCTGAGGGCGACGGGCCGAAGCGCATGGGCAAGACGCCCATTTGCCGGAACTACGGAACAGGGGTTACTCTAATGTCCCAATATTGTTACTGCAAACAGAAATCTAACAAGAAGGTAATGTTTTTGCCTGAAATGGAGAAGGAATCCTTGCTTTGCAGGAGTATGGGACAAGGAAAAAATCCAAACACGGAGGGCAC
>JAEDMH010000180.1 GCA_016303095.1 Lentisphaeria bacterium
CTCCGTGCCCTCCGTGTTTCCCACAGGGGGGAAGAGCGGGGCAATATATTGAGGAAAAGCACCGAAGAACATCCTGAAGAACCCCATAAACTGAAAGGAAAGCACCCCATGATGGATCTCGCAAAACTTGGCCTTCACGGCAAAAGCATCCTCCGTCTCCTGGATCTCACGGACGAACAGCTTCTAGGACTGGTGGATTTAGCGGCGGAGCTCAAAGAGAGAAAGAAGACCGGAGCCAACAAGAAGGACGCCCTGCTCTACCGGAAGAACATCGCCCTGATCTTCCAGAAGAGTTCCACCCGCACCCATTGCGCCACCGTATGCGGCGTTCATGACGAGGGGGGATACACCGAATACCTCAATGCCCACGACCTGCACTTTGGGAAGAAGGAATCCGTCAAAGATTCCGCCCGGGTGTTAGGGAGGATGTTTGACGGCATCATGTTCCGGGGATTTTCCCAGAAAGTGGTGGAGGATCTGGCCACCTACAGCGGCATTCCCGTTTGGAATGGGCTCACAGACGAGTGGCATCCCTCCCAGGTGCTGGCGGACTTCCTCACCATCCAGGAACATCTGGGAACATTGAAGGGCCTGAAGATGGCCTATGTGGGAGACGGGCGGAACAATGTGGCCAGCTCCCTCATGGTGGGCTGTGCCAAGGTGGGGATGGACTTTGTGGACGTCTGTCCTGAGGAGCTTTCTCCCAGCCCGGAGATTCTGGCCATGGCCCGGGAATGCGCCAAGCGGAACCATTGCGCCATCCAGGTCTCCCACGATCCGGTGGAGGGGGTCAAAGGCGCCAACATCCTTTATACCGATGTATGGGTCTCCATGGGCGAGGAGGCTCTCTTCCAGCAGCGTCTGGCGTTGCTCCGTCCCTTCCAGATCAACATGGACATGGTGCGGAACACGGGAAACCTGGAGTCGGGCCGAGTTCTCTTCCTCCACTGCCTCCCCGCCTTCCACGACGCCAACACAGAAGTCTCCCGGGAAATCGGGGCCATGGAGGTCACCAACGAGGTCTTCGAGGCCCCCTTCTCCAAGGTCTTCGACGAAGCCGAGAACCGGCTTCACACCATCAAGGCCATGATTGTGGCCTCCCTGGCCTAGAGAACTCCACTCCCCCCATCTCCACGGGAATCCCCTGCCCCAACACCCTCTGAGACCCACAAAGGAGCCGACACCATGACACAGCGACGAATGATGGAAGAACTCAACTGGGAGGATTTTGAGCGTTTGCCCCTGGCCCAGCGCGCCCCCTACTTCCGCCAATCCAGCGGACGCCCCTACCACTGCGTCATCGCCCAGCAGTTTGACCGGGAATCCCTGGACAGCCTGTGCGACTTGTCCACCCGCATCCGCCGCATCGCCAAGAGCAAGGTGGGCAGCGACTTCCTTTCCAGCCTCATGCGGAACAAGCGGGCCATGCTCTACTTCACCCAGCCCAGCACCCGCACCTTCCTCTCCTTCTTCTCCGCCTGCCAAATCCTGGGATTCAGCCCCGCGGAAGTCCGGGATCCCTCCATCTCCAGCGAAATGAAAGGAGAGACCAAGGAGGACACCATCCGTACCTTCAGCAGCTTCTTCGACCTCATCATCATGCGCACCCCCGCCCAGGGATTCGCGGAAAAGATGGCCTGGATGATCTCCCGCACCGAACGGCCCGTCCCCATCATCAACGCCGGCAGCGGAAAGGACCAGCACCCCACCCAGGCCCTCCTGGACATCTACACCCTCCAGCGCTCCTTCGAGCGCCAGGGCGGCATCGATGGCAAAACCGTCCTCTTCTGCGGCGATCTGGCCCGGGGACGCACTGTCCGCTCCCTCTCCGGGCTCCTCCTCCAATACCGGAATGTGAAGCAGATCTTCGCCGCCCCGGAAGCCCTCCAAATCGGGGAGGACATCCTCCAGCAACTCCGGGATGCCGGCGTGGAATACGAGGTCACCCATGACTTCAAGAAGAAGATCTCCGAAGCGGACGCCGTCTACATGACCCGGCTCCAGGATGAATGGGATGCCAAGCCCGGGGAGAGCGCCAAGGGATACCGCCAGGAAGACTATTATTTCACCGGCGAGGATCTGAGAAAGCTCTCTCCCAAGGGGGTCATCATGCATCCCCTCCCCCGACGACTGGAAATCTCCACGGAGTGCGATGACGATCCCAGAGCGGTCTACTGGCGCCAGGAACGCAACGGCATGTGGATCCGGGCTGCCCTGATCGCCACCATCTTCTGCCGGGACCAGGAAATCACCCAGTACTACATGCTGAACAACCGGTGATTCTCCCATCCTCCCAGGAGCAGAAGGCCAGGATGACACCCATGGAAGGCGAGGCATTTCCCATGGAAGTGCGGGGCGTGGGGGTTTTCGCCCTCTCCAACGCCCCCTCTGCGCCAGTCTTGGCCCGGGGGTGCGCCCGACTCTCCCGCGCCCTGGGAGGCCTTCCCCTCCGATGCCTCTGCCAGCCCGTGGGAAGCCCCCGGCGCCTGGCGGGAGAGGATGCCCTCCGGTGCGCCCAATTCCACGCCCTCCTGGAGGATCCCCAGGCGAATCTCCTGGTGGCCGCCCGGGGAGGCTTCGGCGTCACCCGCCTCCTGGAACAGCTGGATTTTCCCCGGCTTGAAGCCTCGGGAAAGGCCCTCTGCGGATACAGCGATGTCTCCGCCCTCCTGGTGGCCGCCTGGAGCCGGGGATGCCGCCGGCTGCTGCACGGTCCCATGGTCTGCTCCACCTGGGCCTTGGAAGACTCCCCCGCCCTGGCCGCAGAAACCCACTCCTTCCTCCAGGTCCTCCGGGGAGAGTGGACCTTCCCCCCGCCCGGGTTTCCCCTGAAAACCCTCCGGCCAGGCATCGCCCAGGGACCTCTCATCCCCGTCAACCTCACCATGCTCATCTCCCTCCTGGGAACCCCCTTCCAACCGGAGCTCCAAGGCGCCATCCTCCTCCTGGAAGATGTCCACGAACCCGCCCACGCCATCGAGAGAATGCTGGTGCAACTCCGCTCCGCGGGAATCCTGAAACGACTGGCAGGACTGGTCCTGGGACAATTCTCCCAGGGAGAGGACGCCCACTTCCTCCCCGAAATCTTCCAGGAGGCCGCCCAATGGATCCCCGGCCCCGTCCTCTCCCAATATCCCCTGGGACACCAACACCCATCCCTCGCCTGCCCCGTGGGCGCCCAGGTCACCCTCTTCGCCCAATGACAGGGCCAAAAAATAAGACCGTAGATCGCTAGAAAGCCCA
>JAEDMH010000044.1 GCA_016303095.1 Lentisphaeria bacterium
AATTGAATTTTTTCTAATTCCCGATACTAGGACACCCTAGAATGAAAGTTACAGTCTAGACCCTCTAGCCTTCGATGCCCCCCCCCGGGGGGAAGGGGGGCAATCCTCATGAACCCCGGCAGGGGTGGGAGGATCGCTAGACGGGGGTGAAGGGAGGCCCAAGGGGCCGACCGGAACCCCCGGCAAGCCAAAATAGGAATCCGAACCCCGTAGGGGTGGCAGGCCAGGCCTTTGCGCCGGGGGTGAAGCATAAGCGCAACCCTCGGCGCCTGCAGGCACACGGAAGCCACTCTGTCTTGTTCATCGGGAACCTGGGGGCGCTTCGGGGCTCTAAGGGGGTGGATATTTCGCCTATCTTGGGGGTGTCTTCTCGGGGGGGGCGATGATGTGGGGGCGTTTCGCCCTTTTCCGTGTCAGGTTCGAGCTTTCTTTACTTTTCACGAGGATTGCCATGCCTTCTTTTGGCCACAAAACGACCATGTTGTTCCTGTGTCTGGGCCTGTTCGGCCTAGGTTTCATCCCTGTTTTTTCCCAGGAGGAGGTCTCCATGCCGAAAATTCCCAGTGCCCGTCCTCTCCACTATCTTTCCACGGACAAGGAAGTGTACCATCCTGGGGAGACGGTCTACCTGCGGGATGTGGTGCTGGATGGCATGACCAACTACCCCTTGGAGGAATACATGGGGCAGGCAGATCGTTTCCAATGGAAGATTCTGGGGCCTCGGGATGTGGAGATGGGGACCGGGGAAATGGTCTATGTGTCCTCTGTGGGCGGAGTGAGCTGGGGGATTCCCGCCGGGGCTCCCGGCGGTGTCTATCGCCTGCGGGTGGAGGATCGGGAGAAGGAAGGGGCGCCGGCGGAGCGAACCTTTGAGGTGAGGCACTATCGGGCTCCCCGCCTGCGCTCTCAAATTGAGTTCACGCGTCGGGGCTATCTTCCGGGGGAGACGGTGGTGGCCGTTCTCTCCTGCCGTCGGGCGGAGGGGGATGCCTTGGAGAATCCCCGGATTTCCGCCACGGTTCAAGTGGATGGGGAGGTGGTTTTCCAGCAGGAGGAACTTCCCTGGAAGGAGGGATTTGCCCAGGTGTCCTTCCCTCTGCCGGGGACACTCCAGGAGGGCGATGGCACGTTGAGTTTTCTCATTGAGGACGGGGGCGTCCGGGAGACGGCGGCGAAGTCCATTCCCATTCTCCTGGATCGGGAGGAGGTTTTCTTCTATCCCGAGGGGGGAGAGTTGGTGTGGGGGGTGCCCAACCGGGTCTATGTGGAGGCCCGAAGCCGGGATGGCAAGGAGGCCGACATTCGGGGGGTCCTGAGGGATGATTCTGGTGCGGCCGTGGCCGAATATCACTCCCTCTTCGGAGGACGGGGCATCCTGGAGTTCACGCCTGAAAAGGGACGCCGCTATGCTTTGGAGGTGCCTTCCTCCCAGGGAAAGTCTCCCCGCAGCCTTCCCCTGCCCGAGGCCGTGGCGGGGAGCCTTCTGCGCACCGTCGCCCAGGCCTATGCCTATGACGAACCTCTTGCCGTGGAGGTGAAGAGCAGCCCGGACACCCCAAAAAAGCCCGGGCATCTTACCCTGCGGAAACGAGAGAAAGAACTTTCCCGGGTGGAACTGGAGGGCAAGACTGAGGGACGCTGGATCCTGCCTGTGGCCGAGGAGGAGGGGGTGCTGGTGGCGACTCTCTACGGACAGGACGGCACTCCCCTGGCAGAACGCCTCCTCTTCCGACGTCCCCGCTTCCAAATTCGCCTGTCCTTCCAGGGATTGGAGGAATCCCGCACTCCGGGGGAGAAGGTGACCCTGAAGGTGCGTTCCACGGACGACCAGGGCAATCCCGTCTCCGCCCATGTGGGGTTGTGTGTCACGGATGCCTCTGTTGTGGAATTGCGGGATCGGAGGGAGTGGGCGCCCCGTCTGCCCGTGATGGTCTATCTGGAGAACGAAGTCCTTTCCTTGGCGGACGCCGAAGAGTATCTCTCCCTGGAGGAGGACACCGCCCGGGAACGCCTGGATCTCCTGCTGGGAACCCAGGGATGGCGCCGCTTTGTGCTGCAGCGCCAGGACGAGATTCGCAAGGCCTATCCCGACGCCCTTCTGAGAATCCTGGCGCCCCTGGTGGAATTGCGTCCTATCCCTGCCTTCTTCAATGGACGGAGGATGAGGGGGAATGCCATGGCGGCTGGGAGCGTGGTGGATAAGGGGGGGATGGTTTTTGACGCCATGCCCGTGATGATGGTGGAGGATGGGGCGGTTCTGCCCGACGAGGAGGAGGCTGATGGGGCGATCCTGATGGATGGGGCGGCGGAGATGCTGCCTGCCCCGCCCCTGGCGGAAGCCAAGCGCATTGCCCCTCCTTTCCGGCCTCCCCAACAGCAGCAGTGGGTGCGGGAATACGCCCACCAGGCCCGGAAGGGGCGTCGTCCGGGAGACCGGGTGGATTTCACCGAGACCGTCTACTGGGCGGCCAATGTGACCACGGATCCCCGGACGGGGGAGGCGGAGGTTTCCTTTGAAATGCCGGACACCCTAGGGGGCTTCCGGGTCACGGCCGACGCCTTCGGGGCCAATGGGGCCTTGGGGGCCGCCACGGGGGAATTCTCCTGTGTCCAGCCCTTCTACGGGGAAGTGAAGCTTCCTCTGTTTCTCTCCACAGGGGACCGGGCGATGCTTCCGGTCACCTTGGTGAATGCCACGAAGGAGCCCTTGGAAGGCGTGAACCTGGTGGTGGAGACGGGGGAGGGTCTGCGGCTGTTAAGCCGGGTGCCTTCCCAGGCCTCTCTTGCTCCCGGGGAACGACGCGGCGTTTGGGTGGAGGTGGAGGCCTTGCAGCCTGGGGCGGCCCAGGTGGTGGTGCGCGCCATGGCGGGGGGCTACCAGGACCGGGTGGTGCGGAACCTTCAGGTGGTTTCCCCCCTCTTCCCCCTGGAATTCTCCGCCGGCGCCCGCATCTCCCAGGAAAATCCTCTGAAATTCCGTCTTCAGGTGCCCGAGATGGTGGAGAATGGTTCCCAGCGGGTGACGGCGCAGGTGTATACCTCCCCGGCCGCCACCATGGAGGCCGCCCTCAACGCTCTGTTGCGTCAACCCCACGGTTGCTTTGAACAGACCAGCTCCACCAACTATCCCCTGGTGATGGCCCAGCAGTATTTCCTCAGCCACGCCCCGGGCAATCCCGAGACCGTGGCCCGGGCCAGGGAGTTATTGGAGGAGGGCTATGGCAAGCTGGTCTCCTTCCAATGCGCCAACAAAGGATACGAATGGTTTGGGGAGGATCCCGGCCATGAAGCCCTGACCGCCTATGGCCTTATGGAATTTGCCGACATGGCCAAGGTCATGACCGTGGAGCAGTCCATGATGGAGGACACCCGCCGCTGGCTTATGGGCAGGCGGGATGGAAAAGGCGGGTTCCAGCAGAATGAAAAGGCCCTGGATTCCTTCGGACGCGCGCCCAAGGACACCACCAATGCCTATATCTTGTGGGCCCTTCTGGAAAGCGGAGAGTCTCCCCAATCCCTGGAGAAGGAAATCCAGCAGGTGGTGGAGAAGGCCCGCGCCGCCGAGGATGATTACCTGAAAGCCCTGGCCGCCAATATCCTGTGCCTGGCAAAGCGCCCGGAGGAAGCCAAGGCCCTGGCGGAAATCCTGGCGCGCCACCAGAAGGAGGATGGCACCATGGCGGAGGAAGGCCCCACCATCACCTGCTCCAGGAACCTCTCCCAGACGCTGGAGTGCGTCTCCCTGGCGGCTCTGGCCTGGATTCGCTGCGGTCAGGAGTTTGTGGCCCCGGTGGAACGGGCCATGAAGTTCCTGGCGGAATCCTGCCAGGAGGGCAAATTCGGCAGCACCCAGTCCACGGTGCTGGTGTTGAAGGCCATCAATGCCTACGATGCCGCCTTCGCCCGTCCCAAGAGCGGGGGGACGGTGCAGCTTTGGCTGGATGGACATCCCATGGGAGAGCCCGTCTCCTTCACCAAGGAGAGCCAGGGCATTCTGGCGTTGCCGGATTGCGGGCTGGGCCTCACCCCTGGAGAACATCAGCTGGAGATTCGGCTCCAGGGAGAGAGCGAGCTGAATGCCTCTGTCTTGGTGGAGGCAAAGACCCCCCTGGTGCGTTCTGTCGGCCCCCTGCTCCTGTCCACAACCCTGGATCGCCCGGAGGCTACGGAGGGAGAACCCATGGAATTGCGGGTTTCCCTGAAGAATGAAAGTCAGGAGGAACTCTCCATGCCTGTGGCCGTTGTTCCCATCCCCGGGGGATTGGAACCCCGGCAGGATCAGTTGAAAGAACTGGCGGCCGCAGGACGAATCGCTGCCTTCGAGATCCAAAACCAGGAAGTGGTACTCTACTGGCGGGGCATCCATGCCGGCGAGGAACTCCAGGTGCCCCTGGCCTTGACCGCCACTCTCCCCGGAGAATACACGGGAGCCGCTTCCCGGGCCTATCCCTATTATGATGACGGGCAAAAAGCCTATCAGGCCGGCGTCAAGGTGAAGGTGGCTCCCCGTTCCCCGTAGACGAGGGGGTGAAATCCAAAGGTGCTCCCCTGGGCGGGGCATGCGCGGCAGGCTCCGCCCTCTCTCTGGCCCTCCCTGCCCCTTCCGGGCAAGGGGGGGTCACTATATATAACATATTTATTTGCAAAGACTTATTACTTTTATCTAGGAAGAGGCCAGTCTTGCCAGCGGAGGGGGAGGGGAGTGCCGTTGACGATCCATTGTTCTGGGAATGTATTTTCCAGCCAATCGGCGGGGATGGCCTGGGCGTTTCCCATGGAGGCTCCTGCGAAGCATTGGGAGAGTTCCCGGAAGGCCTTGGCAGAGAGGGGGCAATCCTGGTGGAGGGAGACGAAGAAGGCGGTGGAGGAGTGGGCGTAGAGGTGGGCGGCGTTTTGCCATTCGTTCCATCCCTGTCGGGGAGAGAATTCCAGGGGGCCTGGGTCCAGCGTGTAGAAGGTGGTGTTTTGGCAGAGGCGGAAGGCTAGGGCGTTGATGCGCCGATGGAGATTCAGGCTGCCGGCGAAGGGGGAATCCTCTTGGAGATCCCGGGAGATGCGGCAGAGATGGAGGAGTCCCGCCACCAGGGAGGAGGGGAGATCCTCGCCGTAGAGAATCATGTCTCCCATGGAGTGCCGGATGGCCCGGCAGAGGTCGACGATCACCTCGGCGTTGGTTTTGTCCCTCCGGGCGAATTGCCAGGTCATGGGGGTGCAGGTGGGGGGTTGGAAGACCCCATGGAGGGCATCTGTGGTGGCGGAGATATGGCGCAGGAGTTCGTAGCCCCAGTCTGCGCTTTGTCGCACCTGTCTCTGGATCTCCTCCTGGACTTCCGGGAGGGTGGGATCCAGGCATTGGGGGAAGGCTTTCTGATGCCATTCCTGGGGGAGGCGCCCTTGGGGATCCCAGAGAAGCCGTCGGGTCAAGCCTGGGCGCACGCCCCGTCGTCCGGCGGCCTCTGCGAAGCGTCGCACCCCGTCCTCTTCCAGGGATTCCCAGGGAAGGGAGAGAATTTGGAAGGGGCGGTTGGTGAGGCTATTGCAGGCCAGGGCCAGGGTGTCGCATTCCTCCAGGAGGAGTTTCTCCTGGAGCCCATCTTCCTCTTGGGGGCGGCTGATGATGCCATAGACCGGCAAATTGGCGAAGATAGGTTCCGGGGAGAGGAGGGCGCAGAATCTCCGGGCGGCGGCCATGGGGGGGCGTTCGTAGCGGCAGAAGAAGAGGGTGGCCACCTCCAGGACCCGTCCGGAGAGGTCCACGCCTCCCGAGGCGTTGCGAACATCCAGGTGGAGGGAGATGCCTCGCGGGGTAACGTTCCAGGAGGCGAAGGCCCCGCCTTGGGCGGCCACTCCCAGAGCGACAGTCTCCTCGTTTCCTTTGAGCAGCACATACCAGGGGAAGAGACGGCAGGGATCCATGGTGCGCCACTGGAAGCCGCCCTCTCCTTCGCACCATTCATCCCCCAGGAAGAGGAGATGGGAGGCCATGGGGTGCTTCCATTGGCAGCGAATGGCTTTGAGGGCCTTCTTTTCCGCCGTGGCCAAGAGCTTCAGAGAGGGGACCCCCTCGGGATTCTGGTGGAACAGGAGTTCCAGGGCGATGTCCTTGTGGGTCATCTGGGTTCCGATCTTGGTGAACAGATGACCGCCCCCCTCGTATTCCACCCAGATTTGGGAGGGAAGGAGATCCTGGGGGAGAAATTGTGCGTGGAGGGACATGGCGGGAAGAAGGCGGAAAGGCGTGGAGGAGTGTTCTCAGGGAGCGGAAGGCGGGGGGTGGGGGAGGACCAGCTCCACCACGGCCTCGCCTGTGGTCTCCTGCTCCTGCTGGAGCCAGGTGTTGCCGTAGCGGCGCTGGCAGTCCAGGAAGAGAATCCAGCGAAGGGGAGAGGGGAGGGGGGAGAGGGTTAGGGCAAAGGTGGCCTCTGGGGGGACGGGCGCCTGAAAGTCCAATTGGAGCCAGGTGGAGAAGGGATCCCGCTTCCAGGAGGCCTGGACGGGCAGGGACTCCCCGTTCATTTGCAACGTGACCGGGGGAATGGGGGGAGGCACAGGCGTCTCCAGGTGGCAGCGCACCAGGAGCTGCTGGGGACGGGGCTGGCTATCCTGAAACTCCGGCGGGGGCAGAAAGCGCTTCTTCAGCGACACGGAGGGGGTGGGGAGGGTGAAGGGGATGCTTCCGCCGAAGCCCAGCGGGCCATGGTCGTAGAGGACCCGTTCCTGGGGGAAGGAGAGGGCAAGTCCTTGGGGGTGCAGGGCTCGGGAGATCCTGGGCAACAGGAAATCGCAGTAGCTGTCGTGGAGGAAATTCACCAGATAGAGGGAGAGGAAGAGGAGGAATCCCAGTCGGAAGAGGGCTCGTTTGTTCGCCTGCCAGGGAGTAGGTGCGCCGGCGCGGGATTTCAGGATATGCCAGAGTTGGACGGCGAAGCCGGCGGCCAGGACGGCCAGAAGGGGGAGGAATCCCACCCGGAAGCGGGCCAGGAGATAGAAGGCCGAGGTGGAGAACCAGAAGGCGATGGCCATCCACAGGAGGGCCAGGTGGGTTTTTCGGCGTTGGGGGAATTCCAGGAAGAGTCCGGCCAATCCCAGGGCGCCCAGGAAGGCCCAGGGAAGGAGAAGGGGGCAGGAGAGGAGGCGGCTCTGGCTTCCCTCCCGTTCCCAGGAGATGTTATTGGGGATTTCCTGGTAATCCCAGAAGAGGCAGAGGGCTCGGAACTTCAGTTCCAGGAAGGAGAGGGGTTCCCGGATGGCCCAGCGGAGAATTTGCCGGGAGATGGGGGTGCCTCCCTGTTCCTCCTCCTGGGTCCATGCGTAGTAGGTGCGGGGGTATTCCAGGCCGCCTGCGGGCGCCTCGGGGGAGTTTCCCAGGGCCAGGACCTTGCCCCCGGCCACAGAGGCCCCGGAAAGCTTGCCCGTGGCCCGGGTGTTGTGGATGGCGTAGGGGAGGACGGGGAGGAGGAGGCAGAGGAGGAGGATTCCCAGGGCGGGGAGTCCCCGCTTCGGGGTGCGCCGCCCCTTGAGCAGAACCAGAGCCAGGATTCCCGGCACCCAGAGCAGGGCGTTGCCACGGGTGAGCAAGGCCCCGGAACAGGCCACCCCCAGGAGGGCTGCCCTGGGCAGGGTGAGTTTCTCCATGAGACGGATGGCGGCGTAGAGGGCCAGGGCTGTCCAGAAGGAGAGGCAGACCTCCAGGAGCAAAAAGGGAGTGTAGAAGAGATGATAGCGGGTCAGAGCCAGAAGGAAGGCGGCCAGGCATCCCGCCTTGCGTCCGTAGAGTCTGCCGGCGGCCAGGCCCGCGAGCACGCAGGTGGCGGCTCCCGTCAGGGCTTGAAGAAGCATGGGGGCCCAGACGCCGCCCTCGGGGGAGAAGAGATAGGCGAAGGGCAGGAAGAGGGTGTAGTAGAAGGGCTGGTAGTCAAAGACCTTGGGCCACTCCCCATGGAGAATCCCCAGGGCGAGACGGCGATAGGTCTCCATGTCCGTGGCCTTGCCCGGCGACTGCACGGCGGGCAGGCCGGAGAGTTCCCGGCAGACCCAGAGGCGGAGCAGCAGCGCCAGAAGGAAGGCCCCGCCCAGAATCAGGGGATACCACTTTTTCAGGGGGGGCTGGCGTTTGGCGCGGAGGGGGGTCATGGCCATTCTTCAGAGGCGGAAGGAGGGGGTGTTTCCTGGGAGGCGTGGTTGGGGAGCCGTCGGAGAAGCCTCTCCTTGGAGGTCTTCAAGATGAGATACAGCCCCAGGCGTTCCATGGTGGCATAGTGGTAGGTGACCCGATATCCGTTTTCCAGATATTCCTGGCTTCCGAAGTAGTTGGCCTTTCCCGTCTCGAAGAGGTTGTTGTAGATGGTCTGGATGGTGGGGGGCACATGCTGCTCGGGCACCTCCGCCGTGAGGCCGGCATCCCGGTCTTGGGAAGAGAGCTGATTCAGGGTCTTGTGGAAGATCCTCCGTCCGTCCTTGGCAAGGAGCCAGTATTCCAGCTCGTAGTCCTGTGTCTCCGCCGTCTGCCGGATGAGCTGCTCAAAGGAATCCACCTTCATCTTCAGGGAACAGGCCCCCAGGAATTCGCCGCCTTTGCCCACGATCGGCACCGTGCAATTCAACACCACAAAGCCCGTGGTGTCGTCCAGATAGGGGAGGCCCAGCACCGGTTCGTAGTTTCGCGTCTCCACGTTTCTCCGGGCCTGCTGATACCACAGACGGTCGTGGTTGTCATAGCTCGTCCGATAGGTGTTGTGTCCGGGATAGCAGAGCTGCACATGGCCGGCTTCTGTGGCGATGTAGGCTTGGAGGATGGGCATCCCCATGTCAGTGCATTGCTTGCGCAGCGCCTGAGGGGAGATTTCCGGAGGGATGACCAGGGAAGGATACTGGGAGGCCAGCACCAGATGCTGGAGAAGGGGGGTGAGAGGCTTTAGCTGCGCCACTTCCTGGCGGGCCTTCTCCGCGCTTTGTCCCTCCGGCACGAAGTAGGTGCAGAAGTCCAGGCCGATATTTCGTTCCAGCACCGAGGAATACACCGATTCCTTCTGGGGGAAATCGGGCACTCCATAGACGGGCAGACCGCCCAGCATGGCGGCCTGGGGGGGATTTTGCAGGCAGATCGCCGCCTGGAGGGCAAGAAATTGGAGATGGTTGGCGTAGGATTGGAGCTGGAAGGCGATGCGCTGGCTATTGTTGCCGTTGGCGTCCGTGATGCTGCCGCACAGCTCCTGATAGTGCTGCCGCAAATTCTCCTGCTGCAGAGACTCCACAGTGTTCTGGCTTTGCTGGAGGCTGTCCAGATGGCTCTGCTCCTGTTTTTGGATGGCGCGGAGGGAGACCAGGAGGGCGCTAATCCAGCCCGCCAGGGCCAGAATCACCACCATCATGATATTGTGACGCACATAGCGGGAGAACCAGCGGGGATAGTTGTCGGGAAGGGCCTCGGTCTCCTCGTCGTTCAGGTAGTGCTGCAGATCCCGGGTGAGCTCCTGGACCGTCTGGTAGCGGTCGCTGGGATCGTAGGCGCAGGCCTTGTCGATGATGGCCACCAGATCCCTTTTGATGTGGAAGCCGAAGCGGTGGGCCACGGGATTCCGGTCGCCGGAGCGCACCTGGCGCACCACCTCCTTGATGGAACTCCCGTCATAGCCGGGGCGCAGGGTGACGATCTCGAAGAGAATCAGGCCCAGGGCGAAGATGTCCGCCCGCTCGTCTCGGGGGACGCCGGCATAGGCTTCGGGGGGAATGAAGCGTGGGGTGCCGTCCAGCTTGATCTTCCCTCCTGGGGGCGGGGCGTCCTGTCCCTTGTGGAGCAGCCGTGCCAGTCCCCAGTCCATGATGTAGACCTCTCCGTATTTTCCCAACATGATGTTGTCGGGTTTCAGGTCGCAGTGGATGATATGCCGGTTGTGGGCGTAGCTGATGCCCTCGCAGATCTTCAGAAAGATGGAAATGTCGTTTTTCACCCGGGCGTTGAAACGCCATTGGCTGGAGGCCCCCCGTTTGGCATTTTCCTCCACCCGGTCCAGGTATTCATGAAGGGTTTCCCCCTGGAGGAGCTTCATGCTCAAGTGAATCCCCTGCTTGTTGTCCTGCATGATGGCGTAGATGGGCACCACGGTGGGGTGATCCAGCTGGGCGGTGATGAGGGCCTCCTGGAGGAAGTTTTTGCGGATGGCCTCCCGGGTGAGCAATTCCGGGCGCAGGGATTTGATGGCCACGATCCGTCGCAGCAGCTTGTCCCGGGCCTTGGAGACGACTCCCTGTCCTCCCTTGGCGAACTTTCTCAGGAGTTCGTAGCGTTCGTCCAGGAGGGGGGCGGCGGGGTCCTCGTGGATTTCCTCCAGGTCGATATCCACCACGGAGTCTCCCTTCTCCTCCGGCTTCAGGTTCAGGGAGGTGGAGGTTTCCTCCTCCTTGGGGTTCAGTTTGTTCTGGACAAAGAGGATAACGGTCTTCAGATGGTTCTGAAGACCTTCCGGCACGGACTGGGTTTGGGTCTGGTTGGGATTGATCGCGTGGCGGGTGGGCTCCTGGGAGAGGCGGGTGCTGGAGGGGTTGTTGTGTTCCTTCCGCTTCTTGGCCGCCTCTTCCTGGGAGGCAATCTCTTCGGGGGAGAAGGCCCGGGTGACGTCCCGGGGAGCATGGATGGCCGTGGGGGTTCTCTGGGGTTTCTGGGGGTCGGTCTCCTCCAGGATGGGATTGGTCTGGGAGAGTTCCTCGGTCTGGGTGAGATGCTGAGTCTGGTTGATGGCGTCCAGCAGCTCTCCGTCGGAATCCTTGAGCGTGCGGTTCATCGCTTCCACCACTTTCTCGCGGATCAACATGGCATCGCTGTCTTTCTCGGCTTTGGACATGGGGGAGGGGGAGGAGGGGTGGGTCTCAGCGTTGGAGGAGGACGGCGGTTTCGAAATGGGCGGTGCGGGGGAACATATCAAAGAGGCCCAGTTTCTGGAGGGTGTATCCGCCGGTAGTGGTGAGATATTTCAGGTCGCGCGCCAAGGTGGCGGGGTTGCAGGAGACGTAGAGGATCCAAGCGGGGGCGTGCTGGGCCAGGCAGCGCAGCACCGTGTCCTGGCAGCCTGTGCGGGGGGGATCGAGAACCACCAGGGTGGTCTGGGGGGGATATTGGGGGAGGCGGCGGGGCAGGGCCTTTTCCGTGGCTTCCGTGAGGATCTGGCATCCCCGCATCTGCTGTTGGAGATTGTATTGGGCGGCTTCCGTGGCGGCCCGGTCATTTTCCATGAGGAGGCGTTCCCGGAAGGGGTGGGTGAGGGCGCAGGAGAAGGTGCCTGCGCCGCAGTAGGCGTCCACCAGGGTTTCCGCAGGAAGGGGGGCGATCCACTGATCCACGGTGCGGAGGAGCTGGGTGGCCACGGCGGGGTTCACTTGCCAGAAGGAGCCTGCGGGCACCCGGAAGGGGACGCCGGCCAATTCCTCGTGGAGCCATCCCAGGCGGGAGGGGGAGAATCCGAAATAGAACTTGACCTGCTCCTGGGAATCCACCCGGAGGGTGAGGGCGGCCGGGCCCTGGGGCGCCTTCCGCTTGGCGTTGGCCTTCCCCCAGTCGCTTTTCACGGCCGTGGGAATGGCCTTGTTCAGCAGAGGATGGGCCAGGCGGCACCCGTGCACCCGCAGAAAGGTCCGGTTGTCCGTGGCGTAGTATCCGTAGTCCGCCTGGGGAGGAAGGCCCGCCTCCCTGGGAACGGCCTGGGCTTCCAGGCGCAGCTTGTTTCGGTAGCCATATTCCTGGGGGGCGGGGCAGGCGCAGTCCAAGGGGGGGAGTTCCTTCAGGGCTCCCAGGCGCCGCAGCACTTCCCCCAGCTGCCGTTGCTTGGCCTGGAACTCGGCCTGATAGGTGAGATGCTGGTATTGGCATCCTCCGCACTTGCCGTAGTGGGGGCAGGGAGGCTGGGTGCGCTCCGGGCCGGGAACCTGGATCTGAAGAATTTTTCCCCGGGCGAAGTTCTTGCGGAGTTCGGTGATTTCCACCAGAAGCTGATCGCCCACGGCAGCGAAGGGGACGAAGACGACGCATTGTTCCGCGCGTCCGACGCCGTCGCCGCCGAAGGCCAGATCCTGGATGGTGAGGGATAGGGTGGAGCCGATTTGCATGGAGGGGAAGATCCTCTACAGGAGTTCCTTCAGGATTTCCTGAGGGGAGAGCAGGGGGGCGGGAATCCCGGGGTAGGGCCAGGGAAGGGGATAGATGCGGTGGCAGAGATAGGGGGCGTATTCCTGGGGGAGGGGCGGAGTGCCCTGGCGCGGTTCCTCTTGGATCCGGGCTTCCTGTCCCAGGAGCCGGGCAGCCAATTGGCAGAGCTGCCGGAACTCCATGCGTCGTGGTCCGGCGCAGTCCAGGATGGCTTCCCAGGCGGCGTGGGCCTGGGGGAGGGCGAAGAGGATGCGGGCCAGGTCGGCCACGGCCAGGGGTTGCACCAGCCAGTGTCCTCCGGAAAGGAGGGAGATGGGTTTTCCTTCCTTCAGCCGCTGCCATCGTTCTTGGGCGGGGGGGAAGTCGTCCAGGCACCGGGGGCCGTCCAGCAGGAGAGTGAGGCGGAGGATGGTCCAGTGGGGGCCGTCGGGGAAGGGTGGGCTTTGGAGGAAATGGAGTTCCGCCTGATGGAGGGGGCCCCAGAGGGGGGTGTCTTCCGGGCAATAGGCGGTTCTTTCCTGGCAAGTGGGGAAATCCCGGCTTTCCGGATCATAGACCAGATCCCGGGAGAGGAAGGCCAGATGAGTGCCGGGCAGGACCACCTCTTCCAGATCCTGCCGGGCGTGCCGCTTTTCCCTTCCGGAACAGTCCACCGTCAGGGAAAAGCGGGGCGTGTGATCCTCCCTCCGCAAATGGGGATGGAGAAGCCGGGAGAAGTCCTCCTGCTCCCGATCGGCCACCAGGCAGGAAACCCCTTGGGGCAGGGGACGCTCCCGGGGAATCACCACCGTGGCCTGGTGTCCTGCGGAGACGGCCTGACGGGCCAGGGCCTCCGCCAATCCCGCTTCCTCCTGTCCTAACAGGAGAATCTCCAGGGGGGCGGCGGAATGGGACGGATATTTTTCCGGGGAGGGCAGGGTCCGGGGATCCCGGAGCCCTCCCTCCTGGAGGGCGGCGCCCAGAATGCAGGGGCGGAGGCATTCCGCCGGCGCCCCAAGATGGATGTCACGAATGGGGTCGGTCATGGGCGCGGAGTCGCGTCATCCAGGAAGAGATTGTCGATGAGCCGGGTTTTCCCGATGTAGGCGGCCACGGCCAGCAGGGTGTGCCCCGTGGCGTCCTTGGCGGGCCGCAGGGTGGAGCGATCCATCAGCTCCACATAGTCGATCTTTTCCGCCTGGACGGCCTCCAGTTCCTGGCGCACCAGGCCAGTGAGGCGCTGGGCGTCCCGCTCTCCTTGGCGGAAGGCCTCTCCCGCCAGGCGCAGGCCGCGGGAAAGGGCCAGGGCGCGGATTCTCTCTTCGGGGGAGAGGTATTTGTTTCGGGAGGAACGGGCCAGGCCATCCTCTTCCCGTACCAGGGGGGCGGGGAGGATGCGGATGGGGACATCCAGATCCCGGACCATGCGCTGGATGACCAGAAGCTGCTGGGCGTCCTTCATGCCGAAGACGGCCACGTCCGCCAGGGAGAGATGGAAGAGTTTCAGGCAGACGGTGCAGACCCCCCGGAAGTGGATGGGGCGGAAGGCGCCGCACAGGGTCTGGGAGAGGCTCTCCTCCTGAACCCAGCAGGAGAAATCGGGGGCGTACATCTCCTCGGGGGCGGGATGGAAGATGGCATCCACCCCCTCCTGCTGGCAGAGTTGGGCGTCCCGGGCAAAGTCCCGGGGATATTGGTCCAGATCTTCCGTGGGAGAGAACTGGGTGGGATTGACAAAGATGCTGACCACTACCCGGTCGCCGTTCTGCCGGGCTAGGCGGATCAGGGAGAGATGGCCTTCATGGAGGTAGCCCATGGTGGGCACCAGGGCGATGGTTTCACCCGCCTTCTTCCAGGCGGCGGCCTGGGTCTTCAAGGCGGCGGATTGGGTAAAGATTTCCATGGGAGAGAAGGGGGAAAGGGACGGGGCCAGGAGAGTCCATGGCCCGGAGGAAAGGGCGGCGCCACTTTCCTGGCAACGGGAAAAAGGGGGGAGGGCTAGCGGGAGGGCGGGGTCATGGAGACCGAATGGGCCTGGTCGGGAAACTCCCCGGAGCGCACCTCGGAACAATATGCCTGAATGGCTTGGACGGCGATGTCGTGGACGGAGACGTAGCGTTTGGCGTGGCGGGGAAGATAGCCGTCTCCCCCATATCCCAGGAGATCCGCCAGCACTTGCACCTGTCCGTCCGTCCCCGCCCCGGCGCCAATGCCGATGGTGGTGGCCTGCACGTTCCTGGTGATCTCCTCCGCCAATTCCCGGGGAACGCCTTCCAGCACCAGGGCGAAGACGCCGGCCTGATCCAGGGCCGCCGCGTCCTCCAGAAGGGCCTTGCGCTCCTCCTCGGCCCGCCCGTGAATCCGGTATCCCCCGTCCTTCAAGACGGATTGGGGCAGGAGACCAATGTGCCCCATGACGGGAATGCCCACCTCCACCAGACGGCGAATCAGGGGAAGCATGGTGCGCCCTCCCTCCAGCTTCACCCCATCGGCTCCGCATTCCTTCAAATACCGGCCCGCATTGCGCACGGCCTCGTGCAATTCCAGCTGATAGCTGAGAAAGGGCATGTCTCCCACCACCAGGCAACGATCCGAACCTCGTCGGACGGCGGCAGTGTGGGAAAGGGATTCCTCCAGGGTGACCGGCAGGGTGTTGGGATAGCCCAGGACGGTGTTGCCCATGGAGTCTCCCACCAGGATCATGTCCACGCCGGCTTCCTGGGCCCAGCGGGCCGTGGCGGCGTCAAAGGCGGTGAGCATGACCGCCTTTTCCCCCCGGGCTTTCTTCTCCCGCAGGGTGCGAATGGTGACTTTGGGTTCCATGATGTCAGAATTCTTGTCCGAAGTAAAGTTTGTAGATTTCCGCGGCGTCCTTGTCGCCGTTGAGGCAGGCGGTTTGGAGGAGCAGACGTCCCTTTTCCCGATCCTTGGGGAGTCCCTGTCCGTTGATGTGGCAGAGAGCCACCTGGATGAGGGCGGCGGTGTCCTGGGATTCCTGGGCTTTCAGGAGCCACTCCCGTCCTTTTTCCGGATTGGCGGGAAGCCCCTCTTCTCCGGTCGCCAAAAGGATGCCCCATTTTGCCTGGGCCAGGGGCAGACCGTTTTTCGCCGCCTTTTGCAGCCATTCCCGGGCCAGGGCGGAATCCATCCGGGTTCCCTCCCCCTGGGAGAAGGCCTGGTAGAGCTCGAATTGGGCCAGGGGCTCTCCTCCTTCCGCGGCCAGGAGATAGTGTTCGAAGGCGGTGCGGGCATTGGCGGGGACGCCTGTGCCGTCCCGGTAGCAGTTGCCCAGGAGATATTCTCCCGTGGGGTATTTGCCCTCGGCGCTGATTTTGAACCAGTGGAAGGCCAGCTTGGGGTTGGCGGGGGTGCCCATGCCCTGGAGATAGCAAGTGCCCAGTTTGGCCTGGGCCTCGGGATCCCCGTCATGGGCGGCGAGGGTGAGCCAATGGAAGACTTCCCGGAAGTTCCGCGTCACCCCGATGCCCTGCTGGTAGCAGTCTGCCAGGCGCACCTGGGCGCGGATGTGCCCTCCTAACGCCGCCTGGAGAAGATATTCCGCCGCCTGGGCATTGTCCACCTCCGCCCCGTATCCGTTGAAGAGTTGCAGGGCGACCTGGTATTGGCAGGCATGATCCCCTGCGTCCGCCAGTTTCCGATAGTACTTCAGGGCCATCTCCGGATCCCCCCGCTGCTCCGCATAGACGGCGGTCTTCAGCTGGGCCTCGGGAACCCCGTGATCCGCGGCGTATTTATACCATTGGAAGGCCAGCTCCGGATTGGCTTTCTTGACGCCGAAGCCCCCCTCCAGGCAGATGGCCACATTGTACATCGCCTCCGGATTCCCATTCTTGGCCGCCCGGGTGAACCAACGGTACGCCTTCCGGTAGTTCTTCTTCTCCCCCGCCGAGCCGTCAAAGTAGATCTTTCCCAGGGTGAGCTGGGCGTTGGCATTCTCCCGTTCCGCCAATTCCTTCACCCGCTCCACGGAAATATCGTCCTTGTCATCCTTCTTCTTGGGATAGACCTTCTTGGATTGGTCTCCGTCTGTGGGAATGTATTTCCCATGGGGGGGAGGATCGGGGAGGGTCTGGCGGGGAGTGGACTTCCCGAAGGGCCACCACCAGGAGGCAGGAAGTTCCGCCGACAGCACCAAAAGCAGAAGAAGGGGAATGAGACGGGAAAAGGAACCCATGGCGTTGGGAGAAGGCAGGGAGAAAAGAGTAATGGATAATGTAACTCATGAAACCGAATGGGCTTCCCGGAATCCGCCTGCTTGCCTACGGACAATAGGGAATAGGGGCCGGGCACGGGAAATACAGGTCGAGGCCCTGGGGCCCCAGGGGGACACGAAAAGGGCGGTCCGTGCTGCCCGCACGGACCGCCCCTTGGTCTATCTCTGACGAGGCAATCTCTAGAACT
>JAEDMH010000181.1 GCA_016303095.1 Lentisphaeria bacterium
ATAGGAATCCGAACCCCGTAGGGGTGGCAGGCCAGGCCTTTGCGCCGGGGGTGAAACGTCAGCGCAACCCCCGGCGCCTGCGGCCAACCCCAGAGTTGACGGAAGGAGGGTGATGCCGGGGGCGACTTGGACGGAGAGTTCCGGGGTGTCTCCCTTCCACTGCCAGTCCACTTGGATCTTTCCCCGGAACGTGGGGAGGGTGGCGTGGAAGCCGGGCAGTTCTCTCGGATAGCAGGGAGCGAGGCGCAGCGTTCCCGTAGCGACGAAGGTTTCGGGAATACGCTATATCAGGCTATTGGAGTCTTTGTTGTTGTTTGGGGTCGAAGGCGTTACGGATGCCTTCCCCCAGGAAGACTCCCAGGAGCATGACTAGGAAGAGGGCCAGGGAGGGATAGAGAGTGAGCCACCAGGCAGAGCGTTCCGCCTGGGCTTGGGCCAGGAGTTCGCCCAGGCTGGGGGTGGGGGCGGGCAGTCCGAAGCCTAGATAGTCCAGGGCGGCCAGGGAGCCGATGGCGCCCACCAGGGAGAAGGGGAAGAGGGTGATGAGGGGAACCAGGGCGTTGGGGAGGATGTGTCGGAAGGCGATTTGCCAGCCGGAGAGTCCCAGGCATCGTGCTGCATCCACATAGGGGAGTCGTCGCAGTCGCAGGGTTTCCGCCCGCATATAGTGGGAGATTCCGATCCAGTTGAAGAGTCCGTAGCAGAGGAGGAGAAGGAGGAAGCTGCTGCCGTAGAGGGAGCCCATGAGAATCATGACATAGAGGAAGGGGAGGGCGCTCCAGATTTCCGTGAGTCGCTGGCCCAGCAGATCCGTCCAGCCTCCCCGGTATCCCTGGAGAATGCCGGCGAAGGTTCCCCCGGCCAGAGAGAAGAGGACCAGGAGCATGCCGAAGTTCAGGGCGATGCGCAGGCCGTAGAAGATCCGGGCGAAGACATCCCGTCCCGCATTGTCCAATCCCATGGGGTGTCCCGGGAGGGGGCGGAAGGGGAATCGGAGGGGTTCTCGTTCCACCAGGACCTTGTAGGTGCCATGTTCCAGGGAAAGGGTTTTTCCCCAGCTGTTGCTGTCGGGGGAGGCGGCGAGAGAAGTTCGGCCTTGCTGGATGGCCTCCTGGAGGGGGGCAGGAAGGGTCTGATAGGATTCCTGTCTTCTCAAGGGGAGGGGGGTTCCAGGGGTGAAACTCCATTGTTGAGGACGAGCTAAGGGGCCATCTGTGGAGGCCATGGCCCGAATCCGCAGGGATGTGCGCCCCCCTTCCCGGGGGGAGGCCTCGGGAAAGACCAGGAGGACGGCAGGCAGGGGGCTGTGGGGGAGGGGAGTCAGGGGGAGTTCCCAGGCGGGGGCGGCCTTTCCCTGCCATCGTGGCGCCAGCTTTTCCTCCAGGGTCTGGGGGAGAAGCCAAAGGTCCCCCACCGCGCGTCCTTTCAGGGCGGGAGCGGGAGTGCCGGGAGGCAGGAGGCTTTCCAGGCCCGTGGCCTTGGCGATGGTGAGGTCAGGGAGAAGGGTCAAGCTGGCCACCCTGGGCTCGGGGAGGATCTGGCAGAGTTCCCGAAGATGGGGAGCCAATTCATCCTGGGGGACGATGCGATAGGGATCGTTGCGGAAGAGGGGCCAGAGACAGAAGTCCCCTTGAAAGACTCCTTCCCGGAAAAGGGCGGGGTAGTCCGCCCGGGCGGCGTCTCCTCCCTCCTTGAAGGCGCAGGCGGGATATTGGCGGAGAAAGGGAAAATACCACTTTCCCCCGTGATGCAAGAGGAGCGGGGCGCTATTGCAGACTCCCTCGGCCATCAAGGTGAGAAGGTAGAGAGCCGCCAGCAGCCATAGGCTCCACCACCCCCGGCGAAGTCTTCGAAAGCGCAGAAGCCGTTTCTGGAAAATGGGACTGGGGGACCAGAGGGACATGGAAAATCAGGGGGAGAGGAGGGGAGGGGTGGAGGGTGTGCCGGGAGGCTCCAGACCTTTTTTCAGGTGGAAGCAACGTCCCGCCTCCTCCCCTGCCGAGCGATGGGCGGGGGAGTGGATGGTGCGGGTATGCTGGGAAGTGCGGATCCTGGGGAAGGCCCAGCGAAAATGCTGGTCTAGCCGGGTGTGATCCCATTGCACCAAGGCCCGCAGTTCCGGACGCTGGTTCTGCTCCCGCAGGGCGTTGCGGAAGCCTGTGATCACACCGATCTCAAAGTCCTTCTGAATGCGACGGCTTCCCAAGGCGCGCCCCAGCATGGCCGGGGGAAGCTGGTAGAGCGCCCCCCGCATATAGGAGGTCAGGCAGTCGTAGACGTAGGCAGCCACCTGGATGTCTCGCCGGGTCCCGCTGAGCGAGAGCTGCTTGAGGTATTTGACCGGAAGCCCGGATTCCAGGTCGGGGACGAAGTCCCAGAGCACCCGCACCCGGTAGAATTCCTGGAGCAGGGAGGCCAGAAGGCATTCCCGGTAGGAGACCTGACGCAACAACGGCCCCACGCCCACGGTGAAATACCCCTCCTCCCCGGGAGAATCCTCCTCCGCCGATTCTCCGTATTCCTCAAGAAAACGGGCTTCCAATTCCCGGGCCTTCAACAGGGCCGCCTGGGCCTCGTGCTCGTTGGTGCTGGAGGAAAGGGAGAGGAGTTTTCGGATCTTGACCAAAAGACGGGCCTGGGGAGTGACCGCTCCTTCCTCCTTCTCCTCCTGGAAAAGGAGGTGATCCAACAGGGGATAGGTGCCAGAGGCCTGGGGACGGGCCCCCAGAAGAAGGCACATCTCCCGGAATTTGGGGCCATGGGGAGGCTCGTCCAACCCGGGAAACAGGGTCTCCACCACCTGGTGAGCCGTCTCATGACGCAGCACATCCACCAGAGCAAACCAGGGATGCTGGGTGAGGAGGGACTCCCTCAACTCAATCCGGGGCGCCTGCCCCCCGTACCACTGCCCCCATTTGCCGGAAAGCTCCGGCACCAGAAGGATGAGGGGGGGAGAAAAGCGCATCCGGAGAGAGGGCGGCAACCGGTTGATGGTGAGCCACCACTCCGCCCGAAGAGCCGAGGAAACCACGCTGGGAGAATAGAAATCATACATGGCCATAACGTAACCCACCTCCCTCGCCCCGAGTCATGCAGGAAAATGCAAGAGGCAAGAGGCAAGAGACCATAGG
>JAEDMH010000001.1 GCA_016303095.1 Lentisphaeria bacterium
GGGGGAAGTCGAAGGAAGGAAAAATGAGGATATATTTTCATTTTTTCCGGATTTTCTCTTCATTTCTCCCTGGTTTTGGCTATTTCTGGGGAGAGTGGCGTTTGGTGTTTTGTTGTCCGCTTCCATGTCCCGTTCCTCTTCTTCCTCTTCTCGTCTTGGGGTTCTTGCCCTGTTAGTCTGCGCGTTCATCTGGGGCTTTGCCTTTTCGGCCCAGAAGCGGGGGATGGAGAGCATGGGCCCCTTTTTTTTCAATGGGGTGCGTTCCTTCATAGGGGTGGTGGCGTTATTGCCCTGCATTGTCCTGTTGGATCTTTTGCAGGGGGAGCGTCCCAGCATTTGGGGGCGTGTCCGGGATGCGGGGTCTCGTGGTCGTCTTTTGACGGGGGGGGTGTTGTGTGGGCTGGCGTTAGGGAGCGCCAGTTTAGCCCAGCAGGTAGGGATTCAGTATACTACAGTGGGGAAGGCGGGGTTTCTCACGGCGTTATACATCATTTTGGTGCCCATTTTAGCCCAGGTCTTGGGGCGTCGCACCCCTAGGCTGGTGTGGGGGGCGGCGGTGATGGCGCTGGTAGGCAGTGCCTTGTTGTGTGGGATTTCCCCGGGAAATCTTTCCCTGCAGAAGGGGGATTTTCTCCTGCTGGCCTGTGCTTTTCTCTTTGCCATCCAGATTCTCTGCGTGGATAAATTTGTGGCCTCTGTGGATTGCGTGCGTCTCTCGGCCCTTCAGTTTTTCTTTGCGGGGGTGCTTTCCCTGGTTTTGGCGCCGTTCGCAGGAGAAAGCCTTTCCTTGGGGCAGATTCTCAAGGGGCTGGGGCCGTTGCTGTTCTGCGGGGTGCTTTCCAGTGGCGTGGCGTACACCCTGCAGTGCGTGGGACAGAAATTTGTCCATCCCGTGGTGGCCACATTGCTGATGAGCCTGGAATCGGTGATTTCCGCCTTGGGCGGATGGCTGGTGTTGGGGGAGTCCATGGGATTCCGGGAGATGGCGGGCTGCGCCATAATCTTTGCTGCGGTGTTGATTGCCCAGTTGGCTCCCCCCCGAACGCCGTAGGGACGGCGCTTCCCTCTTGCCTTCCGTTTTCTCGCAACCCTGATTCTCCTTCGCCATGATCAAACCTCTTTCCCTCTCTTTGGACTTCACCCCGGAGGGGGCCGTGGCCTCCCTTCGGGCGGGAAGACGGGAATATGCCTCTCCCCGCCCCAGGCCCCTCTTCGTCTTCCAACTCCGGGATTTGGTGGGCCATCCCCTCCGTTTCTCCGCCAGCATCTTTCCCCGGGTGGAAGAAATGTGGGGGGGGGAGGGCAAGGTGCTTCTTCGCTTTTATGGCGCCACGGATCTCTTTCCCGGGGGCGAGGTGTGGGTTTCCCTGGAGGAGCGGGAGGGCACCCTGGTCTGGGAGATTTCCTTTGATTTGCGGACGGACCGGCTCTCCCTGGAATGGGTGGATTTCCCCGTCATCCGCCTGCGGGCGCCCCGATCGTTCCGCTATCTCACCACCTTTGCCGAGGGAACCTTGATGGAACGGAAGGGACTGGAGGTGCTTCCCCGGCTTCTGGGGGCGGAGAAGGGGGGCGACTACCTGGGATACGGGGCCAGCACCATCCGCTTCCTCTATCCTGGCGCCCTCTGCGCCCAGTTCCATGCCTTCCTCCGGGGGGAGGAAGGGCTCCAGGTGGAATGCCAGGATCTGAGCCACGCCCCCAAGCTTCTGGAAGCTGCCGTCCTGGAGGGAGACGGCCCCGGGGAATGCACCCTGCGTCAGCAGCATTTCACCCAGGGACGGTGGGAAGTGACCTATCCCGTGGTCATGCAGGGATTTTCCGGGGGATGGGAGGGAGCGGCCGCCTTGCATCGCCGGTGGCTGGAGGGGACAGGCCAGGCGAAACCGGATTTGAAACCGTCCGTGCCTTCCTGGTACGGGGAGGATCCCCTGATGCTGATCTACCCTGTCCAGGGGGAGGGAAAGGATCATGGCCCCATGGGGCCCAATGGATATTTCCCCTATCTCCGGGGAATGGATGTGGTGAACCGCTGGCATGCTCTTTTGCCCGGCGTGCCTCTCATGCCTCTCCTGATGCACTGGGAGGGCACCGCCCCCTGGGCTCCCCCTTTTCTCTGGCCTCCTTTGGGAGGAAAGGAGGAATTGGACAAATTCATCCAGGCCCTCCATGCCCAGGGGGATCGTCTGGGGCTGTATGCCTCGGGCATTGGCTGGACCCAGCAAAGCGCCATTCATCCGGACTACGATCAGAGGGAGCGCTTCCGGCGGGAGAGGGTGAGCCGGGAGATTTGCACCGGCCCCACAGGAGAACGCTACTCCTCCATCTGCAATCATGCCCTGCAGGGACAACGGGTGGGCTACGACCTATGTCCTTCCCGCGCCTATACCCGTGGCGTGGTGGAGCGGGAGGTGTCCTCCTGTCGTCAGGCGGGGGTGGACTATCTTCAATTTTTCGACCAGAATTGCGGGGGTGCCCCGGCCTTCTGCTATGCGGCGGAGCATGGGCATCCCGGCTTGCCGGGAGAGTGGCTCACCCAGGCCATGAAGGAAGTGATGGCCCGGGCGTTCCGTGCGGCGGGGAAGAAGATGGGCCTGGGATGTGAAAATGCGGTTTCCACCCCCTACGCCTCCTACTGCCGCATCAACGACATGCGCTATGGAAATGCCTGGATCTGCGGCAAACCCGTTCCCCTCCATGCTTTCCTGATGCATGAAACCTGCGTGGGCTTCTCCGGAAATCTCTGCGCCCTGCAATACTACATCGATTATGCCAAGACGCCCCACTATCCCCTCTTCCATCTCGCCTGGCATTTTGCCTGCGGCAATCTTCTGGCCCTGAATCTGGAGGGTGAGGGAAAGGCCCATTGGAACTGGTGCATGCCCTGGAATGTGGAGCCCCCTCCCCAACCGCCTCTCCTTGCCCTGCTGCGCCATCTTCTGGGCTGGCGCCGGGGCAAGGCCCGCCCCTTCCTCCTCTATGGCAGGATGGAAGCTGCCCCCCGACTCCAATGCCGAAGCCTGCCCTTCGTCCAGAAGGAACTCCCGGGAGGAGAAGCCACCCTAATGCCGGCGGTATTGTCCTCCGCCTGGCGCCATCAGGGACGGGAGTTGATTCTGCTCGTGAACTACACAGAAGAGCCCCAGGCTGTGAAGGCCACCTTTGCCCATGTCTGGCAAGGGATGGTGTGGCAGCAGGCCATGGCTCCCCAGCCATTCCGGGGAAGGCGCTGGGAAGGCACGGTGCCTCCCCTGGACGCGGTGCTTCTCCTCTCTCCTTGACCCCCTCTCGCCGCCAGACGCTTTTCTCCTTTCCCTTGAGAATGACGACCATGCCGAAAACCAATCCATTGCCTATGCAGGAAATCTGCCTGGCCACCCAACTCCGGTATTTTCGCAGAAAACTGGGATTGAAGCAGGTGGAGATGGCGGAAAAACTGGGAGTCTCCCCCAGCCTCTACACCAAATTGGAGGTGAACGCCACCGAAACCACGCCCCGACGGGTGGAAAAGTTCGCCATCGCTCTCCACACTACGCCGGAGTTCCTCCTGAAGGGCACAGGGCCGGAATATCTGCCGGGAAGTCCGGAGGCCGCTCCCAAACTCACCGACCAGGTCCTCCGGAAAATCCTCGCCTTTGTGATGAAGGAGGATACCCTGGAAGCCGCCCGAAAACTGGCGGAATCCACCGCCCAGGATCCCGTGACCGTCATGTCCACCCTGGTGAAGGGAATGATTCTGGGAGACGGCATCGCCGATTCTCTGGAATAGGACGGGGAAGGTGCGCCGCCTCCACGCTCCTCCCCCCCCTCCAAATCCTAATGGGAGTTCCTGGGGAGTGTCCCTCCCTTTTCCCGAAAGCGGGGAAGGGAATGCCCAGGGGGTTCTCCCGCAAGCCTGGGGCGGGGAATGGGGCGGCAAGAGCCACTTCCTCTGTACGTTCCGACACGTCTGATTTTTCTTTTCTCCCCCGGGGGGGTGGTGGAGGAGGGAAGGGTGGGAAAAATTGTTGCAGATGACCATTGATGACCTATATTATGCAGTTTTCGATTCCCTGCCATGGCGCCAGGGAATCCCTGGGAGAGTTCCTTCCCTGCCGTTCCGTTGGCAGAGGGAGCACCCCTGTTGTTTGCGCCCCTGCTTCTCCTTCACAGAGTCAAACGAATCTCCAACCCCCGCGTATGAGCAACATTGATTTAGACAACATGCCGTCGATGGACGAGCTGCTCTCTCAGAGTGAGACCACTCAGACCAAGAGCATCCAGGAAGGCACCATCGTCACCGGCACGATTGCCCAGAAGAACGAAAACGGCATTCTCCTCGACATTGGAGGGAAGTCCGAGTCCTTCATTGATCGGAATGAACTGAAGGATTTTGATTCCTTGACCTGCGGGGGCAAGCTGGATGTCTACGTGGAGCGTGTGGAGGGCGAGAATAGCGCGCCCCAGGTTTCCGTGAAGAAAGCCATTGCCCAGCGTGCCTGGGAGAACATCGTGGACAACTACCAGGAGGGTTCTCTCATCCAGGGCAAGATCACCAGCCGGGTCAAAGGCGGCTTTGTGGTGGAAGTGTGCGGGGTGGAGGCTTTCCTCCCCGGTTCCCAGGTGGATCTGGGCGCTCCTCGGGACCTGGATTCCTATGTGGATCAGGAGATGGAGTTCAAGATCCTGAAGATCAGCAAGGATCGGAAGAACGTGGTGCTTTCTCGCCGGGAACTCCTGGAAGAGGAGCGGAACCGCCAGCGGGCCAAGCTGCTGGAGGAGCTCCAGCCCGGCCAGATCCGGAAGGGCGTGGTCAAGAACATCACCGACTTCGGCGCCTTCGTGGACCTCAATGGCATGGATGGCCTCCTCCATATCACCGACATGAGCTGGTCTCGGATCACCGATCCCCACACTGTGGTCCACAAGGACCAGGAGCTGGAGGTCATGATTCTGGAGGTGGACAAGGAGCGTCAGCGCGTCTCCCTGGGCCTGAAGCAGAAGGATGGCAATCCTTGGGACACCGTGGACGTCAAGTACCCTGTCAACGCCCATGTCCATGGCAAGGTGGTCAACGTGCTGGCCTACGGCGCCTTCGTGGAGCTGGAGGAAGGCATCGAGGGTCTGATCCACGTCTCCGAGATGAGCTGGACCAAGAAGGTCAACCGCGCCAATGATGTGCTCAACATCGGCGACGAGGTGGATGCGGTGGTGCTGGCCGTCAACAAGGCCGACCGGAAGATTTCCCTCTCCCTCCGTCAGGCCCAGCCCAATCCTTGGGAGCTCATCAAGGAGAAGTATCCTCGGGGCACCCGCATCAAGGGCAAGGTGCGCAACATGACCGGCTACGGCGCCTTCGTCCAGATCCAGGACGACATTGATGGCATGATCCACGTCTCCGACCTGAGCTGGCTGCGGAAGATCAACCATCCCAGCGAAGTGCTTCAGAAGGGCATGGAAGTGGAGGCGGTCATCTTGGACGTGGATGTGGAGAATCAGCGCATCAGCCTCTCCATGAAGAAGCTCACCGATGATCCTTGGCAGAACATCCAGGAGAAGTACAAGGTGGGCGACACCGTGGAAGGCAAAGTCACCAAGCTGGCCAGCTTTGGCGCCTTCGTGGAGCTGGATGGCGGCATTGACGGTCTGATCCACATCTCCGAGCTCTCCGACGAGCGGGTGAACCGGGTGAAGGATGTGGTGAACGTGGGCCAGGTGGTCAAGGCTCGGGTGAAGAACATCTCCGTGGACGAGCGTCGGATTGGTCTCACCATGAAGAGCGGCAACGCCACCTTCGAGAGCCAGGAGCGTCCTGTGGCTGGCGCCACCTTCACCAGCGCCCCCGAGACTCCCAGCGCTCTGGGCGGTCTGGGCGCCGTTCTGGATGCCGCCTACAGCGCCAAGGAAAATGGCACTCTGGAAGTGGATGGCACCAAGGAAGAGTAGTCGAATCTGACACGGCCTTCGCCATGGCGAAGGCTCCCGGCCTCCGGAAGGGAACTTTCCTTTCCGGGGGCTTTTTTTATTCGCGAGGAGGAAGGAATCCCGGGGGCTGGAAATTTGAGGGGATGGTGTTATTTTGGACTTTGTTTTCCCCGATCGGGCTTCTCCTTTTTGGGGGGCAAGGGAAGGGGTTTTTCTTTTCCGTTTTTTCACAGATCACGATAGAAAAAGATGGCGCGTACCTCCTCGACAACGGCATGGTTTCTGGGCTCCGTGGCGATGGTCTCCCTCCTCCTGACGGGATGCCGCAGCACCAACAGCGTGCTGTGGCAATACGAGAGCCAGATGGGGCTGGGCAATTATCCTTCGGCGGCGGAATCCATCGTGGCCACGGCGGAGAAGGAGGATGGGGACGAATTGCTGTGGCGCCTCCTGGCGGGCAATGCCTATCTTCTGGCGGGAGACCTGGAGCAGACCACGGCCCAGCTGGATCGGGCGGAGGATTTGTTCGCCGACCAGGATTCCGCCTCTGTCTTGGTCTCCGGGGCGCAGCAGGCCAAATCCATCCTGGGAAACGAACTCTCCTTCCCCTATCGCGGCTTCGGCCAGGAACGACTCTTCTGCTGCCTCTATAAAGGATTGGCCTACGCTTCCCAGGGAAATGTGGCCGCCACGCGCACGGAACTGAACCGGGCCGCCCAGCATCAGGAAAACTGGCTCTTCGACCGACGGAAGGAGATTGCCGCCGCGGAAGAAAAATTGGAGCAGGCGGTGGCCGCCCACTCCGAGGAATCCTCGGAGGAGGTGGATCCCATGGGCCAGCAGGGGATCTTTTGGGGAGACCCGTCCTTCGCCCAGTCCATCCAGGAAAATACCGGCTTCCATTTGGCTACCTCGGGGGACTTGAGCCGCCTGGCCACCAGCGACTACACCAATGTCTATCTCAACCACTTCTGCGGGGTTTTCCGCTGGCTCCAAGGGGACGGGGGACGGGAGTTCCTCCGGGATGCCGCGGTCCTGTCTCCTCAAACTTCCGTCCTGCAGCGGGACTGGCAGGAGATTGACGGGGGCGTGCGTCCCCGGAACCAGGTCTGGATCTATGTGGAGGACGGGCTATGCGCGGAGCGTGTGGAGTGGCGATTGGACTTGCCCCTGTTTTTGATTCCCGAACTGGGGCGCTACGCTCTCTATGCGGGCATGGCCTTCCCCCGGCTGGTGGAGCGCTCCGCCGCGGCGGAACAGTACTGGGTGAAGACGGCAGGGGGGCAGACGCCCTTGGAGCTGCTGGAAACCATGGACCGCCTGGTGCGCACGGAATACGATGTCTATATGCGCGGCGCCATAAAGCGGGAGATTGTCCGCACCCTGACCAAGGTCTCCGCCCAGGTGGCCCTCCAAATCGCCGTGAGGAATTGCGATGACTCCAATGCCCGCCTGGCCTTGAAGATGACCCAGATTGGCGTGGCGGCCTGGGCCGCCTCCACCACCAAGGCGGATTTGCGGGAGTGGGTCTCCCTGCCCAAGGTGGTCTGGGTGGGCCATATTCCCCGCCCCCAGGAGGGGCGCCTGGTGCTCTCCGCCCGGGCGGGGGGACAGGATCAAGATTTGGAACTTGTTCTTCCCGAAGGAAATAGTGTGATTTGGGTGCGGAAGATCAACGCTGCGTTGCCCATGACGGCCCGGGTGTTGACCTATCCCAATCCGTGAGGAAGGAAGGGCGGGGGGGCGGTGGCCTGGATCTTCAATCGGGGGATGGCGAGTTTCCAGGCGTGGAGTGCCTGGGTGGGGAGGAGCAGCCTCTGCCAGTCCTGGGGAGAGAGGGTGCTGGTGGCGAAGCGGAGGAAAATGGTGTCGTCCACCCCGTAGAGCTTGTCTCCCACCACGGGGAATCCCAAGGAACAGAGAGTGGCGCGGATTTGGTGTGTCCTTCCCGTATGGAGGGTGGCTTCCAGGAGGGAGAAGTTTCCCTGTTCGTCCTGGGGGAAGCGTCCTGGGGGTTCCCCTGGGGTAGGGGGGCGTCGATAGTCCAGGAGCCGGAAGTCCGTTTGGGCGGTGACGGCTTCCTCGTCCTCGGGGAGTTCCACCACGTCGGAATCCCCCTGGTTGAGGATGGGCTGGAAGCACCGTTTTTTCTCCACGGGGGAGTGGGGATCCTTCATGAGCCAGCCGTTGGCGAAATAGTGCTTCCAGGGCACTCGTCCATGGACGAGGACCAGATATTTCTTCTGGGTTTCTCCGCAGAGGGAGTGGAAGAGTTTAGCGGCGGTGGCGGCGAAGCGCGGGTTTTTGCCCACCAGAACGATGCCGGAGGTCTCCCGATCCAGTCGATTGACGAAGTGGATGTGAGAGAGATGGCGCGCCTGGCGCAGCCACGCCCAAAGGGTGTGGTTGAAGAAGCGTCCCGCCGGGTGGCAGGGGAGATTCCCGGGCTTGTGGAGAAGCAGATAATCCTCCTGCTCCTCCAGAATTTGGATTTGGAAGGAAACCTCCTGCTCCTCCAGATCCCCTGCCTGGAAGAACAACACTTCGCCCCCGCGGAGGGGGGTGTGTTCCTGGGCGGCGGCGCCGTCCAGGAAGAGGTTTCCTCGCTGGATTTCCTGATGCCACTGTTCCCGGTTGAGATAGTTGTAGCGCAGGGTGAGAAAATCCAGGAGGGAGGAGCCGGCGGCATCGGGGGGCGTCACCACCTGGACCGTGCGCTCCATGGGAGGGAAGGGGAGGATCATGGCGGGGGGAGGGGGGATTCCGGAGCATGGGGTCGCCGGGCTTTGGGATACACCCAGACCCCTTCCAGGAGGAAAAGGAGAATCAGGAGCAATCCGCCCCAGGGCAACAGGAGGGAGCCCCCCGGCTCCTCCCGGCTTCGGGAGCGTTTCCCTTCGTCCAAGGAGGGGCTTGAGGCGGTGAGCATCCGCTCTGCTTCCTCCGCCGGAAGATACCGGGGGAGGGATTCCGTGGGGGGAGGGATGACTTCCACCAGTTCTCCCCCAAAGGAATGGAGCCCCGGCTCCTCTGTGGAGAACTCCGGCTGAATCCACTTGCCCTGCCAATCTTTCCGGGGAAGAGGAATGTCGCCGCAGGAAATTTGCCGTAGGGAGGAGTGGTCGCCCAGGGCCTGTTCCAGGAGTTCCCGGAGGAGCGGCAAGAAAGCCTTGGCGAGGGGGAAGTCGGAGGAGGCGGTATGGAAACCGAAGGTGAAAAGCAGGCATTTTCCCTTGCCCAGGGGTTTTTGCAGAAGAGCGGGAGCACCTTCCAAGGTCTGGAGGAGCACCTGGGCCTCTTCTGGCCCCGTCTCCACTTGGAGAGAGCGGCGGATGGGGAAGAGGTGAAGGTCGGAGGAGGCTTGGGGAGGAAAGAGTTTTTCCAGGGGGGAGCCAGGGGGAAGTTCGCCAATGCCCGTTTGCCGGTGCGTCTCCTGGGCGGAACCCTGGGGAGCCAGGCCGGCGGACTGAAGATGGCGCCAGCCCGCCAAGGGGGCACTCCCCGGCACCGCCAGAAGAACGCCGCCCGCCTCCACATAGCGGCGAAGATGCTCCATTTCCTGGGGGGGGAGTCGCTCCGCCGCGCCCAGGAGGAGGAGGGCGGGAAACTCCTCCCAGGAGGCAAAGGGGGCGCCGGAGGTGCCCAAGGACTGAAGGAGGAAGGCGGGGGAGGCTTCCGGGGGCTCCGCCGTCAAGGCGGGAACGCAGAAGAACTCCAGTTCTTGGGAGAGGAGGGTGTCTCCGGGATCATCGGAGAAGATGGCCAGCAGGGGGGTGGGGGGAGCGGGCTTGGCCCAGAAGAGCCTCTGGTCGTCAAAGGCGAAGTCGTCTTGGGGGAGCAGCCGAAGGGTGCCCTGGGGATTGCTGGGCACAGGTACCAGAAAGGAGGTGGAGCTCTCTCCTTGGGAAGGAAGAGTCAACGGGGCGCGGGTCTCCTGTCCGTCCAGGGAGAGAATCACCTCCCGTGGGGAGGGGGTGTCTCCCCAGTTCCGGCATCGCACGCGAATGCGGAGGTGATTCTGAGGGGCCGAGGTGACGGTGGTCTGCTGTATGCCGCAGTTTTCCCGGATGGGTTGGGCCGGGGTATGGAGGAGGAGGCGGGTGCCCGGGGGAAGGGGGCCCAAGTCTCTTCTCCAGTCGGCGGATTGGAGATCGCTGAAGACATGAAGAATGCGCTGGCCCGGGGGAAATTGGGCCAGCCATTGGTTGGCCTGGGAGAAGGCCTGGGGAAGGGCCTGGGCCCCGCTCCATCCACAACTCCACTGGGAAGGAGAGGAGAGGGGACGGACTTGGGCGCCGACCTCCCAATAGGCCACATGGGCTCCCTGGATTTCCTGGAGGCTGGGCGTAAGTTGGCCCATGGTGGCCTGAAGGGAGGCGGAGGCATCTAGAAGCACGGCCTGGCCGCAGAGCTCTTCCGAGGGGGGAGATTCCTGATCCTCTTGGGGAGTCCAACGGGGAGAGGCGGTCACCAGGATGATGGTGGCCAGCAGAAGGATGCGCAGGCACATCAGCAGGAGATCCCGCCAGCGGCGGCGCCCCTGGATGGGAATGGGAGTGGGCCGGAGGAAGCGGATGCCGGGGAAGCCCAGGGAAGGCGGGGTGGGATGCCCCAGCAGGTGAATCAAGAGGGGGGCGGCGGCGAGAGGCAGGAGCCAGAGCAACTCCGGGTGGAGGAAGGAGAGCATGGGGCGGCGACCTCAGGAAACCGGGGCCTCCAAAAGATCTTCCAGTTGACCCAGAAGGGATGGCAGAAGACGGTTCCTCTCCTGAATCCCCGGAAGAGCGTCCCAAAATTCCTGGGAGGCGCTCCCTCCGATATAGTTGGAGAGATACCGAACGATGGCCACAGGAATCCGACGCCCCAGAACCGGCTCCATCAGACGACAGAAATGAACCACCGCGGGACTCTCCATGTCCACCCCATCCGCCTGGGCCTCGATCCGGTTGTCCTCCCGATAGTATTTGGCATTGTCAAAGACATCCCCGGCGGAGATGCGCCCTGTGCCGCAGAAGGGAGTGGTGGGAAAATGGAGGGGAAGCAACTGGGTCAGGAGCTGGGTGAAGCGGGGATCGCAGGGCATCCAGCACTGCTCCCCAACCTGGGGCACGAAGCCCAGGCCATCGGAACCATAGAGGGGAGAGACGTCATAGTCGCTATAGGCTACCTGGCTGGCCACCAGCAGCCCCCCCAGAGGCAGAGAACGCTTCAGAGCGCCTGCCGTCCCCCAGACCAAAATGGCCTCGCATTGATCCTGGAACAGGAGTTTGGCCACGGCGGCGCAGGCGGCGGTCTTGCCCGGGCCAAAGCCGGTGGCGCAGGCCAGGGCAGGGGGAAGGCCCTCCGCTTCCTCCCGGGTGGGGATGAGAACTCCGATTTTCATCTTTGTATTTATAACTGCTTTATATTTAATGAGTTATAAAGAATCACCCAAATTCGTTCCAGGGAATGCGGACAGGGGCGCCCTGGTTGATGATTTCATCCAGGTGTCGCAGCAGGGGGAATTTGTTGAAATTGGCGGTGCCCCGTTGGTGTCTGGTGCGCAGGGCCCTGGCCGCCCGGGTGATGATGGGGATGGATTCCAGGGTCAAGCCGGGGTACAGTTTCAGAGCCTCCTGGAAGGGGATTCCCTCTCCCAGGGCCTCCCCCAGCTTTCTGTTTCGTCCGGAGTTGATGGTGACGTACAGGTCGCTGGTGGCGTAGATGACGCTGTCGGTCTGTCCTCCCAGGAGATGGACCAGCCGGAGCATTTCCCGGACGGCCTGTCCGAAGAGAGAGGCCTGGGGATTGCTCATGGCCACCCCCTGTTGTTTGGCCAGGCCGATGGCCAGGGAGACGCCCACGGCATAGGCGTTTTTCATGGCCACGGCGCATTCGATGCCCATGACATCCTGGGTTGGCTGGATGTGGTAGTAGGTGGTGATGAGCTGGGATTTCAGCCAGTAGAGGGTGTCCAGATCTTCGCCGCAGAGGGCCACGGAGGTGTGTTTCCGCTGGCAGAGTTCCTGGCTGATGCAGGGGCCGCCGATGGAGTTGATGGAGAGCTTGCGTCCCGGCGCCAGTTTCTTCTGGTTGTAGGCCATGGAGATGGGGAGGAGGGTGCCGTCCGGCTCGTCCTCCAGTCCCTTGGTGATGGAGAGCACCACCAGGGTGTCGGGAACGCGGGAGAGGACATGTTCCGCAAACCAGTCCACGCCGAAGGAGGGGACGCCGGCGATGAGGAGCTGGCATCCCTCCAGGGCCTGATCCAGCTCCTCGTAGTAGAAGGCGGTGCACCGGGGAGGCAGGGGCATGGCCAGCTTGGGATGGAAGTTGTCCGTCCGGATGCGCTGGATGATTTCCTGGTCGTAGGGGGTTCCCACCAGACGAACGGCATGTCCGTTGTCCGAGGCGGGAAAGCACATGGCGGACCCCATCATGCCGGCGCCGACGATGGTGATGATGCTCATGGAGTGTTCGGAGAAAGAGGGGGGCTAGAGGGCGTCCTGCACTTCCTGGCGGAAGGAGAGGGCGGGCAGGCCCGCCTGGTTGACCAGATTCCCTTCGGGCAAGTCCACCTTGCCGTTGTATTGGCAGAGGACGGGATGGGGGACTTCCGGATGGGAGAGGAGGAGTTCCTCTCCCTGGAGGGTGGCCTGGGCAGGGCGGAGGATGCCGTCCTTTCCCGCCATCTCGAAGCCTGCCAGGGGCTGTCCGTCCTTGGCGTGGAGCCCCTTCCCGTAGAGGAAATGGAGGCGGAGGGAGGCGCCTTCCCGGGTCACCCGATCCAGGGTTGGGCCCTGGGGCAGAACGCCCTCTTCCCCATAGAGATTGGCCAGGGCCAGGAGGAAGAGCCGGTATCCGAAGGAGCGCTTGTCATGGGGGTGGATGTCCGTGGGCTCGAAGAGGGCCAGATCCGTGGCGGTGATGACGCCCGTCTCCGGGGTCTCCAGGAAGACCCTCCGCTGGGCATCCTGAATCTTCAGCCAGTTTTCGGGATGGAGATCCCGGTAGTTGGCCAGCTGGACGAAATAGAAGGGGAAGTCCTCCCGCTGCCCCCAGGCGTGGCGCCAATCCTCAATGAGATCCCGGAAGCGCATGGCGTAGAGGGCGGTGGTTTCGTCGGTGTCCGCATCGTTCTCTCCCTGGTACCAGAGGACTCCCCGAATGGGGAAGGGGATCAGGGGGCGGATCTTGTTGTCGAAGAGGCGATGGGGGGAATTTCGGCAGCAGATGGGGTTGGCGGCCTGTTCCGGTCCTCCCAGGGGTTGGAAGGCGTACTCCGGCCAGGCCTTCCAGAGGGTGTCGGCCAGGGGGAGGGTTTCTCCCGTGGTCAGGTTCTCCAGGAAGTAGGCCCGCTTGGAGCCGGTGAAGCCGGCGTCGAAGAAGAAGCAGTAAGCCCGGATGGCCACCACGTTGCGTCCCGCCTTCACCGCCTGGGGAGGCACGGGGTAGTTCCGGGGGGTGCACCAATACTGGGTGTCGAATCCCGTCCCCGTGGCGCCCACCTGCACCCCGTTGAAATAGGTCACGTCGTGCTTGTCCACGCCTCCCAGATGGAGCATCAGGGGTTGGCCTTCCCAGGAGGGGGGCAGGGTCACTTCCCGGCGCACCCAGAGGGACCCGTGGCTGGAGATCTTCTGGATGATCCAGGAACCGGGAACTTCCATGGTCTTCCAGGAGGAGTCGTCATAGTCCGGATTGGCGTAGCCCAAGGCGAATCCCCGGTTGCCCGGATCCATCTGGGTGATATGGTCGAAGCATTGGTTGTCCTCGTTGATGCAGTCGGGGAAGGAGGCGTGGGTCTCCAGGCAATCCCAGGACTCCGGGCGGTAGACGCAGGCATCGTCCTTCTCCAGAAGCTTGTAGTTTTCCGGGCGTCGGGAGAGGGTCTCCCGGCTGGTCCACGCGTGGACGAAGGTGCCGCCCCAGGAGGAGTGGATCAGCCCCACGGGAATCTGGGGGAACTTTTGCCGGTGGAAGAGGGCGAACCAGGCGCCGATGGCGGTGAAGCCGGCGGCTGTGTCGGGAGAGGAGAGCTGCCATTCCCCTCCGGGCGGCAGGGTCTCCGGACGGGTGGCCAGGGTGTCATTGGGGGTGGTGAAGCAACGGATGAGGGGGTCGTTGCCCCCCTCCTGCAAATACTGTCCGGTCTGCTCCAGGGGATCCCCGGGGGAAAAGGTCATCAGGGGAAACTCCGCATTGGACTGGCCGGAAACCAGCCAGGTCTCCCCCACCAGCAGATCCCGGCAGACACATTCCTCGTTCTTGCAGGTCACCCGGAGCTCCAGGGGGCCGCCCTCCGCCAGAGAGGGGAAACGCAGCTCAAAGCGGCCGTCCCAGGAGCTGGGGGCGTAGGCGGAGAGGGATCCCAGGGTGGCATGGACCATGGCGCGGGGGGTGTCGCACCAGCCCCAGACGACGATGGGCTTGTTGCGTTGGATGACGGCGTGGTCGGACCAGATGGCGGGCAGTCTCATGGTAAGGAAGAGGAAAGGGAAGGGGGCGGTGTGGGTGGGGGGAGAAGGAGGCGGGGGGGCCTCGTCTTCTGGGGTTCAGGGGAAAGTCAGGGGAGAAATATAATCAAAGTAGGCGGAACGTAGGGGGAGAAATTGGGGCTAAATTAGGCCTCGTGCCTTGGGGCGGACGGCCTCAGGGGCAGGGAGACATTGGTACCATGATTGTCATTTTGAAAGAGAATCCCGATCCCGGGCAACTGAAGGACCTGACCTCCTGGCTCAAGAGCCAGGGGGTGGAAATCCATACTTCCCACGGACAGCGGCAGATGATTCTTGGCCTGGTGGGGGACACCTCCCGGCTGGACATGGATCTCATCAGCGCCCTGGACATCGTGGACGAGGTGAAACGAATCCAGGATCCCTATAAGGCGGCCAACCGGAAGTTCCATCCGGAAGACACGGTGGTGGAGCTGGAGAACGGGGTGAAGATCGGGGGCGGCCACTTCGCCCTGATTGCCGGTCCCTGCTCCGTGGAGAGCGAAGAGCAGATTTGCTCCGTGGCTCTGGCGGTGAAGGCGGCCGGCGCCAATGTGCTGCGGGGCGGCGCCTTCAAACCCCGCACCTCCCCCTACTCCTTCCAGGGAATGCGGGAACGGGGCATCCAGCTGCTCCTGGAGGCCAAGCGGGAAAGCGGGCTGCCTGTGGTCACGGAAATCATGGACGCCGCCCAACTCCCCCTCTTCGAGGAGGTGGACATCATCCAGGTGGGGGCCAGAAACATGCAGAACTTCGAACTGCTCCACGCCCTGGGTCACGTCCGAAAGCCCATCCTCCTGAAGCGGGGACTGGCCAACACCTACCAGGAATTGCTGATGAGTGCGGAGCATATCATGTCCGGCGGAAATTCCCAGGTCATGCTTTGCGAACGGGGCATCCGCACCTTCGAGACCTACACGCGGAACACCCTGGATCTCACCGCCATCCCTGTCCTCCACAAACTCTCCCATCTGCCGGTCATCATTGATCCCAGCCACGCCTCCGGACGCTCCTGGCTGGTGCCTCCCATGGGGGTGGCCGCCGCCGCCACCGGGGCCGATGGCCTGATTGTGGAAGTCCACAACGATCCGGAACACGCCTGGTGCGACGGCCCCCAGTCCATCACTCCCGCCACCTTCCAGGAGATGGTGCCCCGCGTCCACGCGGTCCGTCAGGCCCTGGGCCTGGAGAAGGGGGAGGAGGCGCGGCCATGAAAACCGTTGGCGTGGTGGGATTGGGGCTCATTGGGGGCTCTTTGGCCCGGGCGTTGAAGGCCCGGGGAGGATACCGGGTGCTGGGCTATGATCTCCAGGAGTCTGTGCGCCTCCGGGCAAAATTGGTCCATGCGATGGACGACACCCTGACCCCGGAGGCCCTTCCGGCGTTGGACATGGTGATTCTTGCCCTGTATCCCCAGGACACCATCCGGTGGGCCCAGGAGAATGTCTCCCGGCTGCGCCCCGGCGCCCTAGTGGTGGACACCTGCGGCGTGAAGCGGGTGGTGTGCCAGGAGGTGGGGAAACTTTGCGACAGCCGGGGCGTGGTGTTTCTGGGGGGGCATCCCATGGCGGGAATCGAGCGTTCCGGCTTTGAGGCCTCCATGGGAAATCTCTTCAACCAGGCCTCCATGATTCTGGTGCCCTGGGGGAATCCCGCCATCGAGATTTTGGAGAAGGCCAAGGCCTTCTTCCTGGAGCTGGGCTTCGGCACGGTGAAGTTCTCCTCCGCCGAGGAGCACGACCGTATCATCGCCTATACCAGCCAGCTGGCCCACATCCTGGCCAGCGCCTATGTCCAGTCCCCTACCGCTCTGCAGCATAGCGGATTCTCCGCCGGCTCCTTCCGGGACATGACCCGGGTGGCCACCATGCAGGAGGAGATGTGGAGCGAACTCTTCCTGGACAACCGGGAACCCCTGCTGGCGGAACTGGATCACGTGCTGGAGAATCTCCACCAGTTCCGGAAGGCCCTGGCCGAGGAGGACAGGGACACCCTCCGCGCCCTGTTGAAGCAGGGCAGGGAGACCAAGGAAAAGGTGAACGCGCTTCCCCGAACCCCCTACTCCCTCTTCTAACGGCAAGCCCGGAAGAACCCTTTCCTGTTCCCCGCCGCTCTCCCTTCTCCCTCCTCCCTCTTCTCTCCCCGCCTCCCCATGGCTCCCCTCTCCCAGATTCCCGTTCGCTGCTCCCGAGGCACCTACCAGGTCACCATTGGACCTGGCGCTCTTTCCCTCCTTCCCCAGGTGGTCTCCAAGCTTGGCGCGCGCCGGGTGGCGGTGATCACGGATAGCCATGTGGCCCCTCTCCATGGGGAGCGGGTGCGCCAGTTCCTTCCGCCGGAGACTCCCCTCTACGTCTTTCCCGCCGGCGAGGCCAGCAAGACCCTGGAGACCATTGGAGGGATGTTGCATTTCCTGGCCGAGGCCCAGCTGACCCGGGGGGATCTGGTGGTGGCCCTGGGGGGAGGCGTCACCGGGGACATGGCGGGATTCTCCGCGGCCATCTATCTTCGGGGAATTCCCGTGGTTCAGCTGCCCACCACTCTGCTGGCCGCCATCGACTCCTCCGTGGGGGGAAAGACGGGGGTGGATCTTCCCCAGGGCAAGAATCTGGCCGGCGCTTTTTGGCAGCCCTCCGCCGTCCTCTGCGATACCACCCTCATGGAGACCCTTCCCCAGCGCATCCTCTTCGATGGCACCGCCGAGGCGGTGAAATACGGAATGATCCGGGATGCCGCTCTCTTCCGGACGTTGGCCGCCCCTTCCGGTCTTCAGAACCATCTCCAGGAAGTCATTGCCCGCTGTGCGGAGATCAAGGCGGAGATCGTGGCGGGAGACGAGTTCGACCGAGGAGAACGGGCCCTTCTGAATTTCGGCCACACCTTGGGACACGCCGTGGAGCGGGAAAGCCAATTCGCCATCTCCCACGGCCAGGCCGTGGCCATCGGCATGGTGGCGGTGACCCGCTGGGCGGAGCGCCGGGGCTGGTGCCCGGAAAATCTCCACCTCCCGCTGGTGGAGGCTTTGAAGGAATATGCCCTGCCTACGGAACTCCCCTATCCCTGGGAACGGTTGACGTCGGCCATGCTCCATGACAAGAAGAGGCGGGGAGACCACATCCAATTGGTGGTGCCGGAGTCCCTGGGACGCTGCGTCTTGAAGACGATTTCCGTGGAAGAGCTGCAGAGGGGGGAGGGGAATTCATGAGCCAAGTGGTTCTCTCTCCCCGTTCCTGGCGCGGACGGGTGGCCATTCCTTCCTCCAAGTCGGTGGCCCATCGACAGCTTCTGTGCGCCGCCCTGGCGGGAATGCCCTTGGATGGGGTGCGCCTCCAGGGCCCTGCCTCCCAAGATCTGACGGCGACCCGAAATGCCCTGGAAATCCTCCGCTCTCCCCAGGGGGAATGCCCTGTTCTGGACTGCGGGGAATCGGGCAGCACTCTCCGCTTCCTCCTGCCCGTGGCTGCCGCCCTAGGGGGAGAATGGCGCTTCCAAGGGCGGGGACGGCTTCCCCAGCGCCCCTTGGAACCCCTCTTGGGAGAACTCCGGAGCCATGGGGTGGACATCCAGGGAGAACATCTCCCCCTTCGCCTGAAAGGAAAGCTGGCCGGCGGCGCCTTTTCCCTTCCCGGAAATGTCTCTTCTCAATATGTGACGGGACTGCTGCTGGCCCTTCCCCTGGCCGGCGGCGGGGCGGTGCGTTTGACTTCCCCTCTGGAATCCCAGGACTATGTCGCCTTGACGCTCCAGGCCATGGCTCAGTTTGGCGTGGAAGTCCAACGGGAGGAGGAGGGATTTGCGGTGCCTCCGGGATGCGCCTATCGCCCTGTGGAGAATCTTCCCGTGGTGGAGGGAGACTGGTCCGCCGCCGCCTTCCCCATGGTGGCCGCCGCCCTGGACGCCCGAAATCCCCAGGGACTTCTCCTGGAAAATCTCTCCTCCCGCTCCCTCCAGGGAGATCGGCGCATTGTGGAGATTCTCCAGGCCTTTGGCGCCCAAGTGGAGTTCCTCCCCCAGGGACTTCAGGTGCGTCCCGCCCCCCTCCATGCCCTGCCGGAGATTGACGTGCGCCCCATTCCGGACATGGTGCCCGCCCTCTCGGTGGTGGCCGCTTTGGCGGAAGGCACCACGCGCTTCGTCCACGGGGAACGCCTCCGGCTCAAGGAGTCGGATCGCCTGGAGGCCTCCCGGGATCTGGTGGTGTCTTTGGGGGGCAAGGCGGAACTCCAGGGAGATGTGCTCCAGGTCACGGGGGCAAAGACATTAAGGGGGGGAGTGGTGGATGGGCGAAACGACCACCGGATCGTCATGGCCGCGGCTGCTGCTGCCGTCGCCGTCCAGGGCAAGGTCACCATTGGCGATGCCCAGGCGGTGGCGAAATCCTGGCCCGCCTTTTGGCAGGCCTATTCCCTGGCCACGGGAGAGGAGGTTTCATTGTGAATACATTGGGAAAAAACATTTGCGTCACCATCTTCGGGGAATCCCATGGCCCTGCCATCGGCTGTACCATTGAGGGACTTCCCGCCGGCTTCAAGGTGGATCAGGAGGCCCTGTCGGCCTTTCTCGCCCGGCGGGCGCCGGGGCACCATGGGTTGCTTGCCACCCAACGGAAAGAGGCGGACCGCCCGGAGTTCCTCTCGGGCCTCCTGGATGGGGTCCTCACGGGGGCCACGGTCTGCGCCATCATTCGCAATGGGGATCAGCACTCCAAGGACTACGGCAACCTGAAGGACTGCCCCCGCCCGGGCCACTCCGACTATCCCGCCTCTGTGAAATTCCATGGATGCAACGACATCCGGGGGGGAGGCATCTTCTCCGGCCGTCTGACGGCTCCCTTGTGCATCGCCGGGGGCATCGTGCGGCAGATTCTGGAGCAGGAAGGGATTGTCATCGGCGCCCATCTGCTTCAGGTGGGCACGGTGAAGGAAGCCCCCTTCGATCCCGTGAATGTCTCCGCCGCCACCCTGAAAGGATTGGACGAACAGCCCTTCCCTGTACTCTCCTCCGCCTCTCAGGCCGCCATGAGCCAGGAGGTGGAGCAGGCCCGCATGGCCTGCGATTCCGTGGGGGGAGTGGTGGAGGCCGCGGTGGTCGGCATGCCTCCGGGAATCGGGGATCCCATGTTCCTAGGGCTGGAAAACCGCCTGGCCCAGGCCCTCTTCGGCATCCCCGCGGTGAAGGGAGTCTCCTTCGGTGACGGCTTCCACGCCAGCGCACGCCGGGGCTCGGAGAATAACGATCCTTACACCGTGGACGAGGAGGGCAGGATCCGCACGGTGACCAATCACTGCGGCGGCATCCTGGGAGGCATCTCCACGGGCATGCCCATCCTTTTCCAGGCCGCCTTCAAACCCACCTCTTCCATCGCCAAACCCCAGCAGAGCGTGAGCCTCTCTCGACGGGAAGTCCAGGAATTGCGGGTGGTGGGACGTCATGATCCCTGCATCGCCATCCGGGCGGTACCCGTGGTCATTGCCGCCGCCGCCCTGGCTCTCTACGATGCGCTTCGGGAACCCCGCCCCTGAGGAGGAGAGGCAAGGCTGCCCCCCCCTCCTCCCCACGGGAAATTGGCAGGGAGGAAGGGAGTCTCTGGATCAAACATAAAATAGGAATAGAAGGAAGTCATGGAGAAGAAAAAGAACTGGATTCTGGTGACCGGCGGCGCCGGTCTGATTGGCAGCGCCATCGTACATGAACTGAATCTCCGGGGATACGAGAACATTGTCATCGTGGATCACCTGGGAACCGGGGAAAAATGGCAAAATCTCCGGGCTCTCCGCTTCGCTGACTATTTCGAGAAAAACTCCTCCTTCTACGACGAACTCCTCCAGGGACGCTTCGACCAAGTCTATCCCTTCCAAACCATCTTCCATCTGGGCAACTGCTCCGACACCACGGAAGCCGACGCTTCTTATCTAATGGAGAATAACTTCCTCTGTGGAAAGAAGTTAGTGGAATATTGCCGCCGCCGTGGCGTCCGTATGATCTACGCTTCCAGCGCCGCCACCTACGGGGATGGGGAAGCGGGGTTCCAGGATCGGGAGGAGCAGGTCCACGTTCTCCGCCCCTTGAACAAATACGGCTATTCCAAGCAGATCTTCGACCAGTATCTTCTGCAGCGGGGATGGCTGGCCGGGGTGTTGGAGGGAGGAGCCTCCTTTGTGGGGGTGAAGTACTCCAATGTCTTTGGCCCCAACGAGTACCACAAGGGGAAGATGCGCAGCATGCTTCTTCGGTGTTTCGAGCAGATCACCCAAACCGGGGAGGTGAAGCTCTTCCGGAGCTATCGTCCGGAGTACGGGGACGGGGAGCAGGTTCGGGATTTTCTCTATGTGGAGGATGCGGCGAAGATGACCGTTTTCTTCATGGAGGGGCAGGGGCTTTCCGCCACGGGGCTCTACAACATTGGCTATGGCAGCACCCGCACCTGGAACGATTTGGCCCGGGCCATGTTTGCCGCCATGGGGAAGCCCGTGAAAATCCAATACATTGAGATGCCGGAGGAACTGAAGGCCCGGTATCAGTACTACACCTGCCTGGAGATGGAGAAGCTCCGCCGGGCCGGATACAGGGAGGCTCCCTTGACGCTGGAGGAGGCCGCCCGGAAATATGTGGCCTATCTGCGAAAAGGAGCCCATCTGGGGGATGAACATCTCCTCGACCATGACTAGGCCCAGGACAAGACCACGCCTCCCCGGGCTGCCCCTCCTCCTGGCGCTTCTCCTTCTCCCCGGAGTGGCCTCCCTTCCCCTCCTCCAGGGAGAGGAAGCGCCCTCCGATGTCGCGCAAAATCTCTCCATCCAACTGGCGGAAAGCCGGGAACTCAATGCCCAGCTCCGGGAGGAGGTGGAACAGCTCCGCCAACAGGGCAGGGAACGGGAAAGGGAATTGGCGGAACTCCGCCGGGAATACGCGACTCTTCTCTTGGAAACGGATCGCCTGGCCGGACAGCTGGCACGCCAGGATCTGGCCGCCGCCCACCTGATCCGGGAAGGGGAAAAGGACGCCCCCGAAGAGCCGGACGCCCTCCTGATGCTCTCCGCCTTGGGAGAGTGCCGACGCCTGCTCCAAGAGCTCCAAAAGGCCTGGGAACGACACCAGGAGGCCGTGGATGCCGCTCTGGAGGCCACCCAGGCCTCCCAGGCCCTCCGAATCCCCTTGGAACGCCAGCGGGAGGAATTGCAGGCGCACTGGGAGAAGGCCTTGAAGGCCCTGGGACTGGCCACCCTCCCCCAATTGCAGGCCTCCACCGGCAGCACTGCCGTCCTGCAAATCGACCAGGCCACCCAACTGGTGCTCTTGGATCAGGGAAGCCTTCACGGACTCCGAGAAGGGCAGAGCCTCCTGTTCCAACGGGAGGGCCATCCCCTGATTCGCCTGAAAATCGCTTTGGTGCGCCCCCTGCGCGCCGTGGCCTTCCCTCTGGAGGGAAAGGTGGAGCAGCTCGCCCCGGGAACTCTCCTGCGCCGGGAAACCCCCTGACGCCACCCCCACCCCCCATCTCCTCCCGGAGAAAGAAATTCCGCCCCCCCTCCGCCCTTTTCCGGGGAATGTGATGTCCTGACCTGTCCGGTGGGTGGAAAAAATGGAGAATGGAGTTACATTAAGCAACCTTGTCTGCGGTTCTTCCCTGGTCTCCCAGGAGAACCTGCAATGACTCTCTGCCGAATCCCGGCTGGGCGGGGTTTCTCGCCATGGCTGGACAGGCTCCGTTGGTGGCGTATTCCTCGTCATACCCCGGAGCAGGGCAGGGAAGATCCCCGGACGGCGACAGGCTAGGCCTGCGCCTCCCCTCGGAAAAACCCCGTTGTGACCGCCCTCGTGCCGGCTGGCCCGACGCCATGGGGCGTCCATCCCCCTTTTTTTCTGTTTTTTTCTCTAGAAATCGTCCCAACCAGGAAACCCAAACACAGCAAAGATGGAAAAAATCGCCATTTCCAAGTATGTGCGGATTTCCCCCTTCAAGGCTCGTGAAGTCACGAGGCTGATCCAGGGGAAGCCCGCCATCACGGCGCTGAACACCGTGGCGCTGATTCCCCGCAAGGCAGCCCGCCTGGTGGAATCCACGCTGAAGTCCGCCATCGCCAATGCGGAACACGCAGAGCAGGGCGCGGTGAATCGCGCCGCACTCGTCGTGAAGGAAGCCACCATTGGTGAGGGGCCGACCATGCGCCGCTTCTGGCCGCGCAGCCGCGGCTCCGCCGGCCGTATCCTCAAACGGACCAGCCATATCCGCATCGTCGTCTCTGACGAGGCATAATCAGGAGGAATTACTGTGGGTCAAAAAGTCAATCCAATCGGATTCCGCCTCCCCCTCCGCAAGGACTGGAAGTCTCGCTGGTTCGCACGGAGCAAAGAGAAGGCCGGCAGCATCAACAAGTCCTTTGGAGAACTCCTCCAGGAGGATCTCAAAATCCGCAAGCGCCTGGACGCCCTTCTGAAGAACGCCAGCGTCTCCAAGGTGCTCATCGAACGCTTCGGCCGCCGTCTCCGCCTCACCATCTTCACCTCCAGGCCCGGCGTCATCATCTCCGGACACTTCGAGGAACGGAATGACCGCCGCGGCAAGCCCGCCCCCGCCGCCGATCCGAAGGCCGAGAAGAAGGGACAGGGACTGGACAAGATCAAGGAGGAGCTGAAGGACATCGCCGTGGACGAGGAAGTCCTGGTGGATGTGAAGGAAATCCGGGTCCCCGAAGTGGACGCCGTCCTGGTGGCGGAGTCCATCGCCCAGCAGCTGGAGCGCCGCGTGGCCTTCCGCCGCGCCATGAAGCGCGCCATCCAGACTGCCATGGAACGTGGCGCCGAGGGCGTCAGAATCCGCATCAGCGGGCGTCTCGGCGGCGCTGAACTGGCCCGTGTCGAACAGTATAAGGAAGGGAAGGTGCCCCTGCACACCCTCTCCGCCAACATCGACTACGGCTTCGTGGAAGCCCACACCCTGGCCGGCCTGATTGGAATCAAAGTTTGGATCTGCAAACCCGAAAACTGGGAGGAAATCAACAATGCCATTAATGCCAAAACGCGCAGAGCACCGAAAGGTGCAACGCGGAACGCGCGCGGGCCTCGCAACGCGCAATAACAAGCTGGACTTCGGCGACTACGGCCTGCAGGTTCTGGATCGCGCCTGGCTTACTGGCGCCCAGATCGAGGCGGCCCGTGTGGCGGCTACCCGCCGCATGGAGAGAAAAGGCCAGCTTTGGCTGCGCATCTTCCCCGACAAGCCCGTCTCCAAGAAGCCCCTGGAAACCCGTATGGGAAAGGGAAAGGGCGCTCCCGAGTTCTGGGTGGCCGTCATTCGTCCCGGCAACATGGTGATTGAGATCTCCGGATGCTCCGAGACCGTCGCCAAGGAAGCCCTGGCCCTGGCCGCCAGCAAGCTGCCTGTCCGCTGCCGGTTCCTCTCCCGTTACGTCGCCGAATAGTCACGGCGCCGGCAAACCGCCCCTCCGGAAGAACGGGGAGGAGAAAAACGGGAACTTCCCCCCTCCTCCCTCTTCTCCGAACCCCGGAGGAGCCCGGATGCCGGCATAGCCAGAGACCAAGGAGAATTTCAAGATGAAAGCATCCGAGATCCGTCAGAAGACCGACGACGAGATTCTGCAGCAGCTGAACGACTGCCGCAAGGAAATCTTCCAGCTCCGCCTGAAGGTGCAGACCAGCGAACTGAAGGACACCGCGCGCATCGGAAAGCTCCGCAAGGACATCGCCCGTCTGAACACCGAAATCTCCGCCCGCAAGGCGGCCAAGGCCTAACCGCGAAAGGGGTAACGAAAGATGTCAGAAGATACGCAGAAAGTTGACGCCCCCGCTCAGACGGAGGCCCGCGAAAACCACCGCAAGGTGCGCGTGGGAACGGTGGTTAGCGACAAGCAGGACAAAACCCGCGTGGTCGCCGTGGCCCGCACCGCCCCCGATCCCCTCTACAAAAAGGTGATCAAGCACACCAGCAAGTGCTACGTCCACGACGAAAAGAACGAGTCCAAGATGGGCGACGTGGTCCGCATCATGGAAACCCGCCCCCTCTCCAAGTTGAAGCGCTGGCGCCTGGTGGAAATCCAGAAGCACGCCGACACGGATTAACCTCAACCCAGCCCAGGAGTAACAATCATGATTCAGATGCAGACCACACTCGAGGTGGCTGACAACACCGGCGCCAAGGAAATCATGGCCATCCGGTGCCTCGGGCAAGGCAAGGAGTACGCCGAAATCGGCGACATCATCCGGGCCAGCGTCAAGGAAGCTCAGCCCCGTGGCGTCGTCAAGAAGGGCGACGTCGTCAAGGCGGTCGTCGTCCGCACCGCCAAGAACATCCGCCGCGCCGACGGCAGCTGCCTCCGGTTCGACCGGGACGCCGCCGTGATCATCGACGACGCCAACAATCCCCGCGGCACCCGCATCTTCGGACCGGTTGCCCGCGAACTGCGAGACAAGAATTTCACCAAAATCATCTCGCTGGCCCCGGAGGTGCTCTAATGTCCAAAGCCAACATCAAGAAGAACGACGTGGTCGTCGTCATCGCCGGCGCCGAAAAGGGCAAGTCTGGCAAGGTGCTTCGGGTTGACCGCAAGGCTGGCCGGGTGTATGTGGAGGGCCTCAACATCCAGAAGAAGACCATCCGCCGCAGCCAGGAGAAGCCCCAGGGCGGCATTATGGACGTGGAAGGCCCCATCGCCATCAGCAACGTGATGGAGGAAGGCCGTTACAACGCCCGTCCCCAGATCGCCAAGGCGAAGCAGGCTTAGACGGCAGGAGGTGACCAATGAACACGAATCCTCTCTACAAGAAATACCAGGATGAGGTGATCCCCGCCCTGAAGGCCAATCACGGCTACCAGAACCCCATGCAGGTTCCCAAGCTGGTGAAGGTGGTGCTCAACAGCGGCGTCTCCCCCGACAAGGATCGGGAGACCCTCAACGAGGTGGTGGACACCCTGAGCCGGATCACCGGCCAGAAGGCCATCATCACCAAGACCACGAAGAACATCTCCCAGTTCAAGCTGCGTGCCGGCATGAACGTGGGAGCCTCCGTCACCCTCCGCCGGGAGAAGATGTACAACTTCCTCTACCGGCTGGTCAACATCGTGTTGCCCCGCGTCCGCGACTTCCGCGGCGTGCCCACCAAGTCCTTCGACGGTGCGGGAAACTACACCTTCGGATTGGCAGAACAGTCCGTCTTCACCGAGATTGACATGGACAAGGCCAAGCACACGGTGGGAATGAACATCACCATCGTCACCACGGCCAAGACCGATGACGAGGCGCGGGACCTGCTCGCGCTCTTGGGCATGCCTTTCGCCAAGAACTGAGGAGGATACCGCTGTGGCTAAGAAAAGTCTGATCGTCAAGTCCCAAAGGACGCCGAAGTTCAGCTCCCGGGCCTACACCCGCTGTGAGCGCTGCGGCCGTGTCCGCGCCGTGTATCGCAAATTCCACCTCTGCCGCATCTGCCTGCGGGAACTGGCCAGCAATGGCATGATCCCCGGCGTGACCAAGGCGAGTTGGTAACCGGAAGGAGGCATAACAACCATGAGCATGAGCGATCCCATTGCCGATATGCTGACTCGGGTGCGCAACGCCTCGAATGCCAAGCTGCCCACTGTCACCATGCCCTCCAGCAAGCTGAAGGCCGCCCTGGCCCAGACGCTGAAGGAGACGGGGTTCATCGACAGCTTTGAGGTCCAGGACCTGGGCAACAACAAGAAGGCCCTGAACATCACGCTGAAGTACAAGGGCAAGAATTCCACTCCTGTCATCGAGGGGATCAAGCGGGTCAGCCGCCCCTCCTGCCGGGTCTATGTGAACAGTTCCGAAATTCCCCGTGTCCTGGGCGGACTGGGGGTGGCCATCCTGACCACCTCCCAGGGCCTGATGACGGACCGCGCGGCGCGGAAGCGCAACGTGGGCGGTGAACTGCTTTGCTATGTCTGGTAGCGCTAAAGGGAGGAACCGCAATGTCTAGAATGGGTAACAAGCCGATTGCACTGGATCCCAAGGTGAAGGTGGAAATCAAGGACGGAGTGGCTACCGTCACCGGCCCCAAGGGCACCCTGACCCAGTCCATCCCCGCCGATGTCACCGTGAAGGTGACGGAGGACGGCAAGGAGATCCTGGTGACCCGGGCCAGCGACGCGCGTCAGACCAAGATGAACCATGGTCTGATCCGCAGTCTGATGAACAACATGGTGGTGGGCGTCAGCAAAGGCTTCGCCATCGAGTTGGAGCTGGTGGGCGTGGGATACCGCGCCGCCCTCAAGGGCCAGGAGCTCACCTTGAACCTGGGATATAGCAATCCCCGGGTGGAGGTGGTTCCCGAGAATGTGAAGGTCACCCTGAAGGACCAGACTCACATTCTGCTGGAGTCCATCGACAAGCAGGCGGTGGGGCAGGTGGCTGCCACCATCCGCCGCAACCGCGTGCCTGACGCCTACCACGGGAAGGGCGTTCGCTATGCCGGCGAGCAGCTCACCCTCAAGGAAGGCAAGAAGGTGTAGTGTGTTTCGTCCCGGGCGCTGTGGCTGCGCTCTTCCTGCGGCTTGACCGCGGGGGGGGCCAGGCCTGGCGCCCTTTGGTGAAAGCGCGCTGCGAACCGGGAGGGGAGTGCCCTCTGCGGGTTCGTGGCGGCCGCCGTACCAAGCCGGCGGCAAGTGAAGAAGAGGACAAGAATTCATGAGCAAACTCAGCAAGAAGGAACAGCGGGTGCGCCGTCACCGCCACATTCGAAATAAGGTGGCCGGCACTGCCCAGATGCCCCGTTTGTGCGTCTGCCGCACAGGGGCCCACATCTATGCCCAGGTGATTGACGACGAGGCCGGGAACACCCTGGTCGCCGCCTCCACCGTGGAGAAGGTCTTCCGGGACCAGAAACTTTCCGCCAATGTGAAGAGTGCCCAGGTGATTGGCGCGGCCATTGCCCAGCGGGCCCTGGAGAAGGACATTAAGACCGTGGTCTTCGACCGTGGCGGGTTCCCCTACCACGGATGCGTCAAGGCCCTGGCCGACGCCGCCCGCGAGGCCGGCCTCCAGTTCTAGTCACCCACCGTCTCACATAGGGAGAATACATCCGTGACAACTGCAATTGAAGAAAATGTGACCGTGGCGGAGACCCCCGAGGCCAGCGTGCCCGCGGCTCCCCGGAAGTCCGAGGGCCGTCCTCCTCGCCGGGAGGGACGTCGCGACGCCCGCCGGGAGCGGGAGGTGGAGCAGGACGATCTGGAGGAACGCACCATTGTGGTGAATCGTTCCACGAAGGTGGTGAAGGGAGGCAAGAATTTCTCCTTCAGCGCCCTGATCGTGGTGGGCGACAAGAAGGGTCGCGTGGGCATGGGCTTTGGCAAGGCCAACGAGCTCTCCGACGCCATCCGCAAGGGCGGCGAGCAGGCTCGCCGTCACATGATGACGGTTCCCACGTTGGGGTCCACCATCACCCATGCGGTGGAGGCCCGCTTCTGCGCCGCCAAGGTGCTGGTGAAGCCTGCCAGTCAGGGAACGGGCGTGATCGCCGGCGGCGGCATGCGTGCTGTGCTGGAATTGGCGGGCATCCAGGATGTCCTGGCCAAGTCCCTGGGCAGCAGCAACCAGGCCAATGTGGTGAAGGCCACCTTTGATGCGCTGAAGAAGCTCCGCACCAAGGCGGAGGTGATGGAGAAGCGCGACCTCAAGGCGCTTTAAGGAGGAGTTCCCATGAAACTTCACGAACTGAAGAATACCTTCAATCGCCAGGCCCGCAAGCGTGTTGGCCGGGGCGACGGTTCCGGAAACGGCCGCACCGCCGGCCGCGGTGACAAGGGTGCCGGCCAGCGGGCTGGCGCCAAGCGCCGCCCCTACTTCGAGGGTGGCCAGATCCCCCTGATTCGCCGTCTGCCCAAGCGGGGCTTCAACCATGCCTCCCATGTGGATTTCGAGGTGGTGAACCTGGACATCCTGGAGAAGCACTTTGAGGCGGATCAGGAAGTCACCCGGGAGACCCTCCAGGCCAAGGGACTGCTCTCCAAGGCGGAACTGCCCCTGAAGATCCTCTCCAATGGCGAGGTGACCAAAGCCCTGAAGGTGACGGCGGACAAGTTCAGCGCCCAGGCCCGGGCCAAGATCGAGGCCGCCGGCGGCACTGCGACCCAGCTGATGCCCACGCGGGAAGAGGCCAAGGCCGCCAAGCACGCCGCCCACGTGGCCTGCAAGCACAAGAAGGCCGCTCTGGCCGCCCAGGCCGATCTGAAGGCTTCCGCTCCTGCCGCCGAGTAGGACACCCGTCCCTTCAGACGCCTATCTCCCTGGCCTTCTCTCCGGGACTTGCTTTCCTGGAGAGGGGGCGGGGACTGCCTTACGCCCCTTCAGGCTCATCCTGTGGGGCGTTTTTCCCCCAGTGTTTCCCCCTCTGATCTGAGAAAACCGTTTTGAGAACGGCCCTCGTCCCCTCTCCTCCGTCTCTCTTCTTTATGGACGGAGGGGGGAAACGTTTGCCTTCCCTTGGTGGGGAGAAGCCTCTTCTGACAGGGAAGAGGAGACCCATTTCCCTTGAATTTCCCGTTTCTCCTGGGAAAACGACTCCCTGACGGGTATATTGAGGGCTTCGGGACGGACAGCTCCGCCCCCCTTTTCCTTTCTCTCCCTTTCCTGGAGAGTGGGATTTCCTTTGCGTTCCGTCATTCACGTTCCTGAAAGATTCTGCCATGCTCTCCGCCTATCTGAATTGCTTTAAGATTCCGGAATTGAGAAAGCGCCTCTTCTTCACCTTCGCCATGATTGCGCTGGTGCAGCTGGCGGCCGCCATCCCCTGTCCGGGGATTGATCCCGCCCGCTTGAAGGAGCTCTTCGGCAATCTGAACAGCGATGCGGGCGCCTCGGGCATCATGGGCATGCTGAATCTTTTCAGCGGCGGAGCCATGGAGAAGTTTGCCATTGGCGCCTTGGGCATCATGCCCTACATCTCCGCTTCCATCATTCTTCAGCTCATGACTCCCGTCATTCCTGCCCTGAGCAAGATGACCCGGGAAGGAGAGAGTGGAATGCAGCAATACAATTTCATCATGCGCTTGTTGACGGTGGGCGTGGCCATTGTCCAGGGCGTGATGTTCTCCATGGCCATGATGGAACCCTCCCGGGTGGGCCTGGGAAATGTCTCCGTGGTGTCCAATCCCGGCGCGGGCTTCATCCTGCAAACGGTCATCATCCTTACGGGCGGCTCCATGTTCATCACCTGGCTGGGGGAGATGGTGACAGAGCGGGGCGTGGGAAATGGCGCCTCTCTCATCATCACCGTGAATATCGTGGCGAGAATCCCCAGCGCCCTGGTGAGTCTCTATCAAATGGTCTTCATGGGCAGCGCCACCGGAGAAAGCCAGCTGACCATTCTCCATCTCCTGATCCTGGTTGTCCTCTTTGTTGCGGTGACGGTGGGCGCCATCGTCCTCACGGAAGGCATGCGGAAGATTCCCGTGCGCTATGCCCAGCAGCGCTCCATGGGATTCCTGGGCCGCTCCACCGGGGTGCAGACGACCTATCTCCCTCTCCGGGTCAACTACGCCAACGTGATGCCCATCATCTTCGCCGGCGCCATCCTTTCCTTTGTGGAAATGGGAATCCGCTATCTCCCCTTGAATGGGGTCACCCAGTGGATCAGCACCAAGTTGGCCTATGGCTCCCCCAGCTATCTGGTGATCTACGCCGCCCTCCTTCTCCTCTTCTCCTTCTTCTGGGTGGCCAACCAGTTCAACCCTATCCAGATCGCCGATGATTTCCAGAAGAACAACGGCTACATCCCCGGCATCCGCCCCGGCAAGCCCACCAGCGATTTCCTGGATCACGCCATGACCCGCATTACCCTGGCCGGCGCCATCGGCTTGCTGATCCTGGCCATCCTGCCTATGGTTCTGGCTACCTCTTTCCTGAAAATCCCCCATACCATCGCCCAGTTCTTCGGCGGCACCAGCCTCCTCATCATTGTGGGCGTGATGTTGGATACCATGCGGCAGATCCAAACCTACCTCATCAGCCGCAACTATGATGGATTCCTCTCCAAGGGAATCCTCCGGAACGGACGGACGATGTAGACCCACGGCCCATCCCCCAACGAGCTTTCAAGGGCGGACATGCTCCAGCATGCCCGCCCTTCTTTTTTTTCAGGGACATGGATATCTCAGGATTCCCGCTCCTCCCAACGGCAAGAAAAATGATTCCCTACGCCGCATGGATAGGAGATCGATATGCAATTCGCTGAAAACGCATGAAAAGGAAAGAACAATCTTGATTTCTTAAAAAATTTTTCTATAATACCCTTGTTCCGCTTCGGATTTTCCCGTTGCCCATCTTTCTCTCCCTGAAGGAGCATTGATGTCCATGAGGCCGGTTCTTTGTCTTTCCCTTCTTTGTTGCTTCCTGTTTCTGGGTGGTGCCGAAGAGGACTACCGTGCCCATTTGGAGAAGGCCTTTGAGGTGATGGCCACTCGCACCATGGAGTATCAACACGCGGTGGGCATGGGGAAAGGGAGAAAGAAAGTGGTTTTCTACCAGATTCTTCAGGAGGGGAGGGCAGATGGTAGTGTTGTCCGCAGGGAGAGGAGACTTGGGCCGCTGGAAAAGACACCCCGGGAGAAGTTCCCTCTTGGGGCCTTTACTTTTGAATCCTATTTCACGGACGAGGGATTTACCAAAGTGTATATCAGTCGAGAAAAACGAAGGGGAATACGGATGAAGCAATCGATTCCCCACCGGAGAATCCCTGCGGAAGCGAGAGTGTCGGGTCAGGTGGAACAACAGGGAGATGAGGCGTGCTGGAAGATTCAGGTGAAATGGCCGAAGGATGAATCGGGTGTGGAACGGAGGAGTGAATATCTCGTTTCCCAGAGGGAATCTGTCCTTTATCGAGAAAGGGATTTTGATGGAAACGGACGTCTCCAGATGGAGGTAAAAAATGAGAATTTCAATTTCCATCCCCAGTCCTCACAGAAGGAATTTCGTCTCCCCCCATTGGATGAAATCCATTTTGCCAAGAATGCCCAGGAATTTTCAGAGATGTGTCAGAACGTGACCTGGGAAATTGTCCAGGAGGCCATTCCGGAGTCCCGGGGAGGGACGAGAAAGAGCCCCTTGGCGAGGAAAGAGGGCTTTTCCCTTCGTTCCTGGCGACGCCTTCACCGTTCTCCCGTGCGGTCCGCTACCTGTGGCGTTCTGCTTCTGGCGGTGCTCTCCTTGGGCACCGCCCTGGCGCTGAAAAGTCGGAGTAAAAGGGGCGTATCGGTCGACCAATGAGGGCCATTTGCTGAAAATGCAAAAAAAGGAAAGAACAATCTTGATTTCTTAAAATTTTTTTCTATAATACTTTTGTTCCGCTTTGGATTTTCCCGTTGCCCATCTTTCTCTCCTTCTTCGATGAGACAAGAGGTTAGGGAGGCAGAAATGAAAATTCTACGGTGTCAGTCCATCCGAGAGTGCCTTTTGATTCTCCTCGTGGGAAGCCTTTGCCTGGGAAGTTTCTGGGACGGAGCGCAGGGGCGCAGGATGTCAGTGCCTAGGGAACGGCCTCGACAGAAGCAGGCGGACGCCATTGATCTTGTGGGGGTGCTGGGGTTGCTCCAGCAGTATGAGGATCGAGTGCTCCTGGTGGACGTGCGTCCCCGCCCGCAATATGAGACAGGACATATTCCTTACTCCTGCCCGGCCTATCCTCCCAGTTGCACCTGCGAACTGAGCCAGGAACTCTTGGAGCAGGGAAAGAAAGCGGATTTTGTGGTGGCGCTGGGGGTGCGGGGACAAGATTTTTCTCCTTTTCTCGCTCATTTCTCCCAGGAGGCTCGTTGCCCCGTGTTTCTTTACGAGGGAGGAATTTCCGAATGGAAGGGATGTGGCCTTCCTTGGGAGGGGGAGAAAGCAGAATGAAACAGGGCCTCTTTCGCGGTGTGGCATGGGGACGCCGGGTGACTTGTCTCCTTTCTCTGCTGTTGCTTTTGAAGGGACCGGGACGCTTTGTGGAACTGGGGACGATCCTGGGCGCCTGGCCACTGGGGGCCTTGGCCTACATTCTTCTGGCCGGATACAGCGCCCTGTGGTGCGCCCGCCTGTGGTGCGGAACCCTTTCCCCGGGGGATAAGGGAGGAATGGCCTGCTCCCTGATCCTCTCCCTGTGTGTCCTGGCCATGGCCTTCGCTCCCTCTCTTCAGGCCTGCCACTGTGTTTCCTGGAATCCAGCTCAACTCTTCAGCCCCTACTGGAGATTTCTCCTGTGGTCAGGGTTGTGGCTAGGGGCAGAGATTCTTTCCTGCTGGTGGTTCACGCACAAAAAAGGAGATGTCCCATGAAACGAATCCTGCTTCTTCTTTCTTTTGTCCTGGTTGGAGTCTTGTTTCACCTCTTCTCCGAGGAAGTGGTCATTAGTTGCCAGGCACGGTGCTATGACCTTTACCAAGCGTATTACGAAGATTGCTGGGTCGCATACTGGAATGACTGGGATGCGGCGCGGGACTGCGTGGATAAGATTGACGCAATGCGGGCGAAATGTGTGGCCAATTGTGAGCCAGAAGAGAATTAGCAGTTTTTACCCAGGAGCGTAGATGTCCATGAGGCCGGTTCTTTGTCTTTCCCTTCTTTGTTGCTTCCTGTTTCTGGGTGGTGCCGAAGAGGACTACCGTGTCCATTTGGAGAAGGCCTTTGAGGTGATGGCCACCCGCACCATGGAGTATCGGGAACTGGTGGGGATGGGGAAGTGGGGAAGAAGCAAGATGAAGGTCTATCAATGTCAGAAGCCAGACGGACGCACCCTCCGGGTGGAGAAGGGATCGTGGAATGAGAAATGGGAACCCCGGGAGAAATTGCCTCCCGGGGTATCGGATACTCACTTCTATTATACCGACGAGGGGTTTACCTACGTGTATGTCAGCCGGGAGAAGATTCGTGGCATCCGCATGAAGCAAGGAATCCCCCGAAAGAAGGTGGAGCCGGGGGACAAAATCACGGGCAAAACGGATGAGGAGGTGGACGGGTTCCCCTGCTGGATCATCCGGAGGGATAGGGGCAAGAAAGCCGAAGGGGCGGTGAAGGTGGAGGAATATGCCGTGGACAAGGAGAGTTTTGTCATTCGCCGGGAGCGTGCCTTCAATGAGAATGGAGGGCTGCTTATGGAACGGAAGCGAATCAACTTTCTCTTCTCTCCTGTCTTTGAAGAGGGACTGTTTCAAGTGCCTCCCCTGGATGAAATCGCCTTTGCCAAAGATGCCTGGGAAGAGGTGGAACATGTCAAGAAGTTCTCTTGGGAGATTGTCCAGGAGGCCATTCCGGAGTCCCAGGGAGGGACAAGAAAGAGCCCCCTAGCGAGGAAAGAGGGCTTTTTCCTTCGTTCCTGGCGACGCCTTCGCCGTTCTCCCGTGCGGGCCGCTACCTGTGGCGTTCTGCTTCTGGCGGTCCTCTCCCTGGGCACCGCCCTGGCGCTGAAAAGCCGAAGGAAAAGGGGCGTATCGGTCGACCAATGAGTGCCAAGTTTCTTCTTGGCTCTGAGGAAAGATTCCTTTTTCGAGAATTTCTGTTGAGGCTTCAAAGTTTTTTGCATGGTTCATTTTCTTCTTCACCATTCGTGGACTGGTTTTTGCCCCTCATGGGGCATGAGAATCTGAAACATCATGTCCTTTCTTCGCTGTCTATTTTGGTTTTTCCTGAGTGGGGGTGTTCTGATTGCCCAGGAGGATTTTGGGGCGCACCTGCGTCTTGCCTCTGAGGTGATGGCCACAGCCACCATGCGCTATACGCGGACGGTGCGCATGGGGATGCCTGGGGGGCGGGGAGAACTTTCCTATGATGTGATTCAGGAGATGCAGCCTCATGGCACCCTGTTTCGAAGAGAGGAGTTGATGCATGAAGGGCGTCTTCTCCGTCGGGAGTCCCTGCGGGGAATCCAGGAAATCCAGCGGATCTATTACACAGACCAAGGGGAAAGCATCGTCTTTATCTCCGCAAGGTCGGTGCGCACCATATGCACTCCCGAGGCGGTTCGCCGGCTGACGTTCACTTCCGAGAGTCAATTCTCGGGAAAGGAGATCACCTATGCCGGAGTCCCCTGCTGGGAAATCCATCACACACTAAAATGGCAAGGCAAGTCCCTTCCCCGGGACTACATCGTGGAAAAGGAAAGTCATGTCATTCGACGAGAAAGGCTTCTGGATGAGGATGGCCGCATGCTCAGCGAAACGACGTACGGAAACTTCTCCTTTGCGCCTCAGGTCTCTCCAGGACTTTTTCAGCCTCCCGCTCCAGATGTCCTATTCTTTGCCCGAACTCCCGAGGAATTGGGAGAGGCCTATCGTGGAGTGACAGAAGCGCGCACTCAGGATTTTTTGAGTGAAAAGAGCCGGAATCTGCCACGTCCTGTGGTCAAAGGCAGGAGCCGAATTTCTGCCTTTTTGAGGGGGAGGGTGGTCTTGGTGGCGGGAAGTCTCCTTTGCTTCGTGGCAGCCGTCGTCTTGAAGGGACTTCGAAAAAAAAGGAGACAATGTCCATGAGACCGGTTCTTTGTCTTTCCCTTCTTTGTTGCTTCCTGTTTCTGGGTGGTGCCGAAGAGGACTACCGTGTCCATTTGGAGAAGGCCTTTGAGGTGATGGCCACCCGCACCATGGAGTATCGGGAACTGGTGGGGATGGGGAAGTGGGGAAGAAGCAAGATGAAGGTCTATCAATGTCAGAAGCCAGACGGACGCACCCTCCGGGTGGAGAAGGGATCGTGGAATGAGAAATGGGAACCCCGGGAGAAATTGCCTCCCGGGGTATCGGATACTCACTTCTATTATACCGACGAGGGGTTTACCTACGTGTATGTCAGCCGGGAGAAGATTCGTGGCATCCGCATGAAGCAAGGAATCCCCCGAAAGAAGGTGGAGCCGGGGGACAAAATCACGGGCAAAACGGATGAGGAGGTGGACGGGTTCCCCTGCTGGATCATCCGGAGGGATAGGGGCAAGAAAGCCGAAGGGGCGGTGAAGGTGGAGGAATATGCCGTGGACAAGGAGAGTTTTGTCATTCGCCGGGAGCGTGCCTTCAATGAGAATGGAGGGCTGCTTATGGAACGGAAGCGAATCAACTTTCTCTTCTCTCCTGTCTTTGAAGAGGGACTGTTTCAAGTGCCTCCCCTGGATGAAATCGCCTTTGCCAAAGATGCCTGGGAAGAGGTGGAACATGTCAAGAAGTTCTCTTGGGAGATTGTCCAGGAGGCCATTCCGGAGTCCCAGGGAGGGACGAGACAGAGCCCCCTAGCGAGGAAAGAGGGCTTTTTCCTTCGTTCCTGGCACCGCCTTCGCCGTTCTCCCGTGCGGGCCGCTACCTGCGGCGTTCTGCTTCTGGCGGTCCTCTCCCTGGGCACCGCCCTGGCGCTGAAGATGGGGAAGAGAAAAGAAAACCAGGAGGTCCTATGAGAGCAAAGAATCGATTCGCCACAGAACGGGCCAGGACGGGGCGTGCCTTTACCCTGGTGGAGTTGTTGACGGTCATGGGCATCATCGGCATCTTGGCCTCTCTGCTGTTGGGGGCGGTGTCCACGGCCCGGGGGCATGCCCGGCGGGCCGCCTGTCTGAACAACCAGCGGCAGACCCTGCTGGCCATGCAGATGTATGCGGGGGACTACAATGGCAACATGATGGTCTGCGCCGGCTTCAACGAGAATGACGTGTGGGCCTACAAGGCGGTGCTGGGCACCTCTTCCGACTGGCGGAAGCAGGCGATAGAACGCTATGGGCGTGCCCTGGGAGGAAAATTCTCCCTGGGGTATCTTCCGGAGGAGGCCACCAGCTGTCCCAATGGCCACTTTGTTTCCTGGCGCACCACCTGGTGCTATGCCACTCCCCAGACCCATCGGGTCTGGCCTCTGGCCTATGGCGCCCTGGAGGGGGTGGTGACCCTGAAGGGATTCGACCAGATCTTCCGGTTTGACAGCTCCCCCCTCTCCGCCTCTCGCACGTATGTGTTGAGCGATTCCTGCTTTGCCGAGCAGTCGAAGATCACCTACAATGGATACAAGCCGGATGTGGAGACCTATCGCATGCACACCGGCTCCTCCGGCGCTGACGAACTGGCCGCGGCCCGCCATGGACGGAAGATCAATGTGGGCTTCTGGGATGGCCACGGAGAATCCATGGACTGCCAGTCTGCCGCCGAACTTTTCTCCAAAGGCACCAAATCCACGGTCACCTACATCTTTGTGGATGGAGTATTGGAGGAGTTCGAAACCTCCGGAAGCCTGGAGGATTAGCCACTCTGTCTTTTCCTCCGGAGAGGTTTTTTCCGGGGGAAAGGGGGAATTTGGGAGGATTCGGGAGGCCAAGCCGGGAAAAAGGGACACATTACCCTGCATTCGTCTTCTCAAAGCCAGGGAAGTCCCATTCCCTCATGTTGCGTTGCCATCTTCCATTCCACCATCGTCATGGAGTATTACTATCAGGGACAGTTGAGACTTCAGCTCTTTGGGGGCTCTCCCAACGTGACAGCCACCGTGCTTCTCTTTGCTTTCTTCCTGGTGCTGGGAGGAGTGGCCTTTGCCCGCCAGCGCATTCCGGGAAAACGCTGGCTTTGGGCAGGGGTGCCAGGATATCTTCTGTGTCTCCTGCTCCTGGAGGGATTGTTTCTTACCTATTCCCGGGGAGGCATGGTGGCCCTGGCCGTGGGATTGCTCTTCCTGGTCTGGAAAGAATGGCGCCTCCTGATTCCTCTCCTGGTGCCGGGACTCCTCCTGCTGGCCTTTACCCCTGCGGGCCTGAATCGGGTCAAGGCGGTGGGAAATCTCCAAGACCGCTCCATCGGAAACCGGCTGATTCTCTGGTATCATGGATCGGGGATGATTCTGGACTATTGGAAGAAAGGGGTGGAGGTGGAGGCCTGCGGCACCCATTATACAAAATGGTATAAACCATTGGAGCAGAAGGTGGAAGGATATCGCGGCATGGTGAACGGGTATTTGACCTACATGGGCAACCACGGATTGCCCAAGGCTTTCCTGGTCTTCTGGGGACTCTTCTTCCTGGTCTGCTGCACCCTGGATCTGGGCTATCTCAGGAATATGCCCTTCTACCGATGTCTGGGGGCGGGAATGCTCTCCATGGCGGTCTGCGAGGTCTTCAGCACCATGTTCATCTTCCCCTCCATCCGGTGGTGCATGGGAATCGGCGGCGCCCTTGCCTTGGCAGGATTCCTCTGGAGCCATCGGGATGTCTGGCGCCGGCAGGCGGGGGCGCTGGCGACTCTGGGAAGAAGATTCGCAAGGCTGGCAGGCGCCGGTGCCCTCCTGGCTCTTCTCCCTCTTCTTGTGGTGGCGGTGATGGGATCCCTCGCCCGCCGAGAACAGTATTACCGCAGAACCACGGGAACCCTGTCTCTGGATGGGAAGACGATGGCCTTTCAGCAATTCACGGCGAATCATCCCAATGGACGATGGATTCTCCATCTGGCGGGAAATGTGGAGGAGGAGGCCCGCAGCCGCATCCTGCCTCTGTGCCAAGCCGGCTACGGAGTTCTTTCCCTGGAAGGGGCAGAGAGATGGTCCTCCGAGGAAATGGATCGAAGACTCCCCTTGCTCCTGGCAAGACGGGAAAATCCCCCGTTCTCCGTTCTGATGGTTTCCGGAGGCCTGCCTGCCAATTGCGTTTTCCGTAGGTTCTGCGAAAAACGCCCGGAGAACATCTCGTGCCTGGTGCTCTGGGAACCCATTTGGCAACATCCCATGGAGGAGTATTCCCTGGAAGCCATGGACATTCCCGAAGGAGGCCACGTCCTGTTCCTGGAGGACGAGGAATGGGGACATTCCATGGGGGAAGCCTATGGAAAGACCCAGAAAGAAGAACGTGCAATCCAGGTTCCCTCGGGAGACCAGCTGGCCGAGGCCCTGGGAACCGCCTTGGAGGAACACTGAGGCTTCCCCGCAGACCACACAGTAATGCCCTGCGGGGCCACAGGCTTTCAACAGGGAGCACACGGAATCCACGCTGGGCGGGGCGCGGAGACCCCAGAGGGGCGGTCCATGCACCCCGCACGTCCCGCTTCTGGGGGAGGGAGCCTCTCTAGAATCTCTAGAATCTCTCGCCCCTGGTGTTCGACGAAAAATCCACACCACGTGTACTCAATCAGAAAACCAAACAAGGAGGAAGCCCCATGAAAGGTGTTCTTGTTTCTCTTGTCTTTGTTCTCCTCGGTACAGGGCTGGCCCTAAGTCGAACCATGGTCCTCGCCGAACAGAATGAATTGTGCCGGTTGGCCTGTAATAAGAATGACAATGATCAAGTCGCGATTTGCAATCGGGAGTTTGGTGCTGGCGGCCCCCAGGAGAGTGAAGAGAGGAGGTTGGCTTGTCTCCTTGCCGCCGACAAATCTTGGCGTTTATGCATGTCCGGTTGTTCTGATGCGGAGGTTGACAGATGAGACGGGAAGAAAGGCATAAGGGCGTTCTGGCCTGGTTTTCCCCGAGGTGGAGAGGAATTTGCCGCACCTGGTTTGGGTGGGCCCTGATTCTTTGTTTGATGGCGGGGCAGGGGGCAGGGGGGGAGGAGCAGGATTGGGAAAGACTCCTTCGGGAGGCGGAGGCAACCATGCGACAGGCCACCATGACCTTCCGGCAACGGATCGGCCTGGGGAATGCCTCCTCCCAAACCAAGACGGAGGTGCTGGTATGGCAGAAAGGGGCTGGCGATGGCACGGTGCAACGGAGGATGGAGATTGCGGGAACGGGGTCTCAACCGGAGAACCTGCGGGGAGGACAGATGCTTTTCCGCACCTACTACAACGACCAGGGAAGAACGGAGGTGATTTTCTGGCAGGACAAGTGCTGGGGCATTCGCGTCCCCGCCGCCATCCCCCGATTTTTCCCGGAGACCCCGGCCCTGTTCTCCGGCAAGGAAAGTCTTTTTCACGAATATCCTTGCTGGGAAATCACCCGACACTACCAGGATAAAAACGGAAATGCCCTGCAGGATGTCTATCAGGTGGATCGGGAACACCGCGTCATTCGCCAAATGCGCTCCTTTAACGCCCAGGGAATGCCCACCTTCGCCTGCACCTACGAGGATTTCGATTGGCACCCCACCTTCCCTCCTGAACTCTTCCAACTGCCTCAGAAACTCCAGCTCTCTCTGGCGAAAAACGAGGAGGAGTTCACAAAAAAGAAAAGCCAGGCGATGGAGGAACTGACCAGGGAATGGAATCGGCGAGAAAAGGGGCGCAAAAACATCCCCTCTTTTCCTTGGCAAGAACGATGGAAAAGACGGATGAGGCATGCCTCTGGGCGCTTCGCACTCCTTGGCCTGGCCTTAGGATCCTTCCTCCTCCTGGGGCTGGGGATCGCCCTGAAGGTCCGGACAAAAAAAATGTGAGCGCTGCCGCAGGAACGCAGACCACGCAGAAATGCCCTTATTTCTAGATCTCTAGATTTCTAGATTTTCGCAGGCGGGGTGTCTCCGGGGTGTTGCCGGGCGAGCTTGCAAAAGGGTGGGCAAGGGTTATAGTAAGGGTTCGTCTTTTCATGGCAGGCGTGTCATCTCCTTGACAGGGGCGGACATGGACCGTAGAAAAAGTGACATTTTTCGGGAGAGGACCTGCCACTTCTTACCGGAGAATGTCCGTTTTAGGAACAAACACGATGGCAAAAAAAGTCACGGGTATCGTTCGCCTGCAGATTCCCGCCGGCGCCGCCAATCCCGCTCCCCCCGTGGGACCGGCATTGGGTCAGGCTGGCGTGAATATCATGGCGTTCTGCAAGCAGTTTAATGCTGCTACCCAGGGACAGGCCGGACTGGTGATTCCCGTGGTGATCACGGTCTATCAGGACCGTTCCTTCACCTTCATCACCAAGTCCCCCCCCGCCGCCGTGCTGCTGAAGAAGGCAGCGGGTGTGGCGGCTGGCGCCAAGACCCCGGGAAAGGAAAAGGTCGGCAAGGTCACCCGCAAGGACCTGGAGGCGATTGCGGAGACCAAGAAGGCTGACATGAACTCTCGCAGTGTGGAGGCGGCGGTCAAGATCATCGCCGGAACCGCCCGGAGCATGGGCATCGAGGTGGTGGAATGAGACGCAGAAGTAAGCTCTATCGCTCTCGCTGCGCGAATCTGGACCGCAGCAAGAACTACGTCTTCGAAGAAGGCGTCAAGCTCCTGAAATCCATGCCCACCGCCAAGTTCGACGAGACCGTCGAGCTGGCCTTTGTCCTGGGCATCGATCCCCGCCAGTCTGACCAGATCGTCCGTGGAGCCGTTGTGCTTCCTCGGGGGACGGGAAAGACCCAGAAGGTGGTGGTGGTGGCCGACGGCCCCGCCGCCGATGCCGCGAAGGCGGCCGGCGCGGACGAAGTGGGCTATCAGGAACTCCTCCAGAAGATCAAGGGCGGCTGGCTGGATTTTGACATCCTCATCGCCACTCCCGCCGCCATGAAAGAGGTGCGTACCCTGGGCCGTGTGCTGGGTCCCCGCGGTTTGATGCCCAACCCCAAGACGGGCACCGTGACCGATGACACCGCCACTGCCGTCAAGGAGGCCAAGGCCGGACGTGTGGAATACCGTTGCGACAAGGCCGGATGCGTGATGATGCCCGTGGGCAAGCTCTCCTTCGAGGAGGACGCCCTGCTGGACAACATCAACACCGCCTTCCGCACCATCCTCAAGGCCCGTCCCGCCGCCGTGAAGGGCGTTTACATGAAAGCGGCCACCCTGTGCTCCACCATGGGCCCGGGCATTCCCCTGGATGTGAACGCCAAGCTGAAGGAGAGGTAAGCCATGAGAGCAGAAAAAGTGCAGATGTTGGAAGTGGTGAAGGGGCTCCTCAAGGACAAGCCCGTCTTCATCATTGGCTTCGATGCTCTGACGGTGGCCGAGTTCAGCGAGTTCCGCACCAAGTTGTCTTCCCTGGGCGGCGAAGTCCATGTGGTCAAGAACACCTTGATCCGCAAGGCTGCCGAAGCCCTGGGATACGAAGGTCTGGCGCAGCAGAAGCTCGCCCTTGCCAGTGCCGTGGTCAGCGGCGACGCGGATCCTGTGGCCCTGGCGAAGGCGGTGAAGGAACTCACCAAGAGCGCCATTCGGGAAGACAAGAGCCCCAAGGTCACCATCAAGGCCGGCTGGCTGGAAGGCCAGTATCTTTCCGGCGCCGATGTGGAGGCCCTGGCGGAGCTGCCGCCCCGGGAGGCTCTTCTTGGCCAGTTGCTGGGTCTGCTGCAGGCTCCCGCCGGTCAGTTGGTTCGCGTCCTCAATGCGAAGTTGTCGAGTGTTGTGTACGTCTTAAATGCTTTCTTGCAGAAGAAAGAGCAAGCCGCTTAAAACAGAGGAAACTACTACAATGGCTGATGAAAAGATCGAGTTGACTGCCGAAATGGAGCAGTTTGTGAGCTACATCGAGGGACTCACCGTCCTGGATCTCTCCAAGCTGGTGAAGGCTCTTGAGGAGCGCCTGGGCGTCTCCGCCGCCGCCCCCGTGGCCGTGGCCGCCGCCGCCCCCGCCGCCGCCGCTGCTCCCGTGGAGGAGAAGACCGAGTTCGACGTGATCCTGGTGGACGCTGGCGCCCAGAAGATCCCCGTGATCAAGGAAGTCCGCGCTCTGACCGGTCTGGGCCTGAAGGAGGCCAAGGATCTGGTGGACGGTGCTCCCAAGGCTCTGAAGACCGGCGCTTCCAAGGAAGAGGCCGAGCAGATCAAGGCCAAGCTGGAAGCCGCTGGCGCCAAGGTCGAGGTCAAGTAGCCATGAGGCTGTCGTTTTCGGCAGCATAATGGAGATCGCCGCAGAGGCTTTTCCCTTGGGAAAGTCACCTCTGCGGCGCTTTTGCGCCCTAGGGCTTTGGCTTTGGGGCGCCTTCGGCTCTCCCTGGCAGGGGAAGGGTTTTTCTGCCCGGGAGAGCCGGAGAAATCAAGAGGCAGTGTTTGCGCGCCGTGCGTTCCGGGTTCCGGGAGAGGGGTGGTGAGACGAAGTAGATCGCCCCAGAGCTATAAGAGGAGCCTGAGTGCGGCGCAGCGCGTCCTAGTGATGGCGCAGGCGGTGTCGCTCCCGTTGTGTCTGGGGGCGTCTCCGCCTTCGCGTGGAGGATGCGTGTCCCTTTGCGGGATTTCTCCCGTGTCCGGTTTTCGCCGGGGCGCCTGAAGTGCCCGGCTAGTTTTTCTGCATCCGATCCGTGGTCCAGCCCAGGGAGATTCCATCCCTTTTTCCAGGGCGGGCCGCGTTTTTCCCCATCCCCCCATCCCCCTGTGGCAACAGAAGGAGCAAGATGAAAGGCGAGCGCATCAATTTCGGCCGTCTGAAGGAAGTCCTTCCCATTCCCGACCTCATCAGCCTGCAGACCAAGGCCTATGCGGACTTTCTGCAAAAGGACGTTCCCCCCGAAAAGCGAATCCGGGCCGGTCTCCAGGAAGTCCTGATGGATTTCTTCCCCCCCGCCAATAGCGACAATCGGATGGGATGTGGCGTGGAGTTCGTCAAATACGAGATCCGGATGGGAGAGAGCAATCTCTCCGAACTCTTGAAGTCCGGCGGCACCTACCAGGGGGAGTTGTATGTCACCTTCCGGATGCGGGGCGCCAGCAACAAGGACATTCACGAGGAGTCCATTCGTCTGGGGCACATTCCCCTGATGACCCCCAGCGGCTCCTTCATCATCAATGGGAGCGAGCGGGTGATCGTCAGCCAGCTCCACCGCTCTCCCGGCGTCTGCTTCGAGTGCACCCACCACGCCAGCGGAAAGAACATCTACAGCTACAAGATTCTCCCCGACCACGGTTCCTGGCTGGAAGTCCAGTTCGACATCAAGGATATGATGCAAATCTATCTGGACCGGAAGCGTCGCCGCCGCAAGTTCCTGGTCTCCGTTTTCCTCCGGGCTTTTGGCTACAATAACAACAAGGAAATTCTGGATGCGGTTTATGGCGTGACGGAGAAGAAGGTCTCCGACCTCATGAAGGATTCCGATCCCGCCCACTTCACCAACGTGGAGGAGATCATGAATCCAGAGGACAAGTCCCAGCTGCTTTTGGGTGCCTTGGAACCCCTGAGCCAGGAATACCTGGCCGCCCTGAAGGAAGCCGGCGTGAAGAAGATCTGCGTGGTGGACACCAACGAGCTTGGCGACTACTTCATCAGGTGCCTTCAGCAGGACAGCACCGTCACCCAGGAAGATGCCCAGAAGGAGATCTACAAGAGGATGCGCCCCAGCGATCCCGCCAGCGCCAGCAATGCCCGGGCCCTCTTCGAGCGGATGTTCCAGGATGTCTATCGCTACGACTTGGGCCTGGTGGGCCGCTTCAAGCTCAACCAGATCCTCCATATCCAGGTGCCCGAAAATGTGCGCACCCTGACCAAGTGGGACATTGCGGCCGCCACTCGGGAGTTGATGCGCCTCTACAAGAGCGGGGGAAAGCAGGATGACATCGACCATCTCTCCCGCCGTCGCATTCGCACCATCGGGGAGTTGTTGCAGAATCAGTGCCGGGTGGGGCTGAACCGGGTGGCCAATCTGGCCCGGGAGCGCCGGAACAATCGGAATGTGGAAGCGGGCAATGTCAGCATCAGCGCTCTCATCTCCTCCAAGGGATTCGAGAATGCCATGACGGACTTCTTCCAGCACAACCAGCTTTCCCAGTTCATGGACCAGACCAACTGCCTCTCTGAACTGACCAACAAGCGACGCCTCTCCGCCCTGGGCCCCGGAGGACTCACCCGGGATCGCGCCGGCGCCGAAGTCCGTGACGTCCACGCCAGCCACTATGGCAGAATCTGCCCCATCGAAACGCCCGAAGGCCCCAACATCGGTCTGATCTCCAGCCTGGCCCTCTACGCCCAGCTGGATGAGTTCGGATTCATCCGCACCCCCTACTGCCGGGTGAAGAACGGACAGGTGGTCACGGACAAGAAGGGATGCCCCGAGATCGTCTACATGAAAGCGGACGAGGAGGAGGAGCATGTGATCGCCCAGGCCAACGCCCCCCGGGACGAGAAGGGAGTCTTCATCAATGAACATGTTCTGGGGCGCAAGGGCGGCGAGGCCGGCGAGTTCCTGGCCTCGGAAGTGGACTTCATCGACGTCTCCCCCAAGCAGATGATCTCCGCCGCCGCCAGTGTCATTACCTTCCTGGAGCACGATGACGCCAACCGCGCCCTCATGGGATGCAACATGCAACGCCAGGCGGTGCCCCTCATGCGCCCCGAAGCCCCCCTGGTGGGCACCGGAATGGAGGGCGTCATCGCCCGATACTCCCATGCCATCCAGACCGCCACCCGGGACGGCGTGGTGGCCTGGGCGGATGGCACCAAGGTGATCGTCACCCCCGATGGCAAACTCCCCGAGGGAACCACCGCGGAGGACTACACCGAAAGCCTGGATACGGAGAAGATCCAGGTCTATCTCCTCTTCAAATTCCTCCGCTCCAACGCCTGCACCCTGGTGAACCAGCGCCCCATTGTCCTGGCCGGACAGCGGGTCCAAAAGGACCAGCCCTTGGCAGACGGCGCCTGCACCGAAGGCGGAGAACTGGCCCTGGGCCGGAACGTCCTGGTGGCCTTCATGTCCTGGCGCGGCTACAACTACGAGGACGCCATCATCATCAGCGAGAAACTGGTGCAGGAGGACATCTACACTTCCGTGCACATCAACCTCCAGGAAGTGGAGGTGCGTCCCACCAAGCAGTCCCAGCCTGAAGAGATCACCCGGGACATTCCCAACGTGGGCGCGGACAAGCTCAGCAATCTGGACACGGAAGGTGTCATCCGTCTGGGCGCGGTGGTGAAGCCCGGGGATGTTTTGGTGGGCAAGGTCACGCCCAAGCAGGAGGGTGAGCTGGCTCCCGAGGAGCGTCTGCTGAAGGCCATCTTCGGGGAGAAGTCCAGCGATGTGAAGGACACCTCCCTGAAGACCGAGCCGGGCAACGACGGCGTGGTGATGGATCTGCGCATCCGTCGCACCCAGAATCCCGCCAATGTGAAGATGAACAAGAGCGAGCTGCGCAACAGCCAGAACGAGACCCGGGAGAAGTACCGCCAGAAGCGGAGCATGATCCAGGACGAGCTGGTGAAGGAGCTGGCGGATATGTTCTCTGGCGGAAAGCTCTCCGTGGAAGTCACCTTCACCAATGACAACCACGAAGTGGAGATCATCATTCCCGCGGATCGCAAGATCACCAAGCAGATGCTGTCCAATCTGGCCAACCACTACGAGCGGTATCAGATGCCCGAGGGCAAGGAGAAGGACGACATCGAGGAGATCGTCAAGAAATACCGCGGCCGTCTTCGGGAGAACGAGCGCTGCTGCAAGGAGGCCATCGAACTTCTGGAGAAGAACGAGGGCGCCGAGCCTGGCAAGATCTCCCATGTGAAGGTCTACATCGCCAGCAAGCGCCGCCTCTCCATCGGCGACAAGATGGCCGGACGCCACGGAAACAAGGGCATCGTCTCCAAGATCGTCCCCGTGGCGGATCTGCCTTTCATGGCGGATGGCACCCCCGTGGAGATTGTCCTGAACCCCATGGGCGTGCCTTCCCGAATGAACATCGGACAGGTCTTCGAGACCCATGCCGGCTATGCCGCCAAGATCCTGGGCATCACCGTGGCCACCCCGGCCTTCGACGGCATGCCCGAGGAGCGCATGGTGGATCTGCTGGAGCGCGCCCGTCTGGTGAAGATTGCGGAAGCCGCCGGCAAGGCCGTTCCGGAAAAGATCATGGAGGGGCTGCGGAAGGTGGAAGGCAAGGAAGTGGAGAAGGCCAAAGCGGATCTGCGGAAGCTCATCGAGCAGGCAGGCTGGAAGGTCGGCCCCCGGAACGACGAAATCGGCACCGGCGGAAAGGTGGTGGACGCCCATGGCACTGACCGCACCGACGATTTCGTGGACATTGACGGCAAGACCCGCCTCTATGACGGACGCACCGGAGACGCCTTCGAACAGCGGGTCATGGTGGGCCAGATCTATATGCTGAAGCTGGACCACCTGGTGGTGAACAAGATCCACGCCCGCGCGGTGGGACCCTACTCCCTGGTGACCCAGCAGCCTCTGGGCGGAAAAGCCCAGGGCGGTGGACAGCGCTTCGGAGAAATGGAGGTCTGGGCCCTGGAGGCCTATGGCGCCGCCTATACCCTCCAGGAGATGCTCACGGTCAAATCCGACGACATCCTGGGGCGCTCCAAGATCTACGACTCCATCATGAAGGGCAACAACGAATTGGAACCCGGAGTGCCCGAGTCCTTCAACGTGCTGCGCCGGGAGATGATGAGTCTTTGCTTGGACGTCCGCATCCAGCGCGCCGCCGCCAATATGGCGTAGTCCGAGGACAGCACCTCCCCTCCATCCCCCAGTGGCGGGTTCTGCGGAACCCGCCGAAAACCCCCTTTCCCTGAGGATAAAAAGTGGATACTCTGATGAACAAAACCGATTCCGCGGCCGATGTGGATGTGCTGAAGGACTCCAACAGTGTCTCCATCAGCGTCGCCTCCCCCGACATCATTCGCAAGTGGAGCCACGGCGAGGTCAAGAGCCCCGAAACCATCAACTACCGCACCTTCAAGCCCGAGAGAAACGGCCTCTTCTGCGAGCGCATCTTCGGCCCCCAGAAGGATTTCGAGTGCAGCTGCGGAAAATACAAGCGGGTGAAGTACAAGGGCGTGATCTGCGAGTCCTGCGGCGTGGAAGTCACCCAGGCCCGGGTGCGCCGGGAGCGCATGGGCCACATCGAGCTGGCCGTGGGCGTCTCCCATGTCTGGTTCTACAAGTGCGCCCCCTCCCGCCTGGGACTGCTTCTGGGCATGGGCCAGAATGCCCTGGAGGAAGTCCTCTACTACGAGAAGTTCGTGGTCACCGATCCCGGCGACACCCCCCTGGAGAAGCAGATACTGTTCACCGAGGAGGAGCTCAAGGAGCAGCAGACGATCTACGGCGACGCCTTCAAGGCGGCCATCGGCGCCGAGGCCATCGAGGCCCTGATGCCCACCCCCGAGGAACTGCCCGCTCTGCGGGATAAACTGGCCGAGGATTTGTCCTCCACCAAGAGCAAGCAGAGCCGCACTCAGATCGTGAAGCGCATTCGTCTCATCGAGGGCTTCATCAAGAACAAGATGGATCCTCGCTGGATGATCCTCCATGTCCTGCCGGTCATCCCCCCCGACCTGCGGCCCTTGGTGCCTCTGGAAGGCGGACGCTTCGCCACCAGCGACCTCAATGATCTCTATCGCCGGGTCATCAACCGGAACAACCGGCTCCGCAGCCTGAAGCAGATCCCCACGCCCCCCGTCATCATCCGCAACGAACAGCGCATGCTCCAGGAGGCCGTGGATGCCCTGCTGGACAATGGCCGCCATGGCCGCGCCGTCACCGGCACGGGAAATCGTCCCCTGAAGTCCCTGACCGACATGCTGAAGGGAAAGCAGGGACGCTTCCGCCAGAATCTGCTGGGCAAGCGGGTGGACTACTCCGGCCGTTCCGTCATCGTGGTGGGGCCCGAGCTGAACATCAACCAGTGCGGACTGCCCAAGGAGATGGCCCTGCGGCTCTTCGAGCCCTTCATCATTCATCTCCTCAAGGAACAGGGCAAGGTGAAGACGATGCGAAATGCCAAGCACTGGATCGAGGAGCGCCGGAAGGAAGTGTGGGATGTGCTGGACGAGGTGGTCACGGGCCATCCCATCCTGCTGAACCGCGCCCCCACCCTCCACCGCATCTCCATCCAGGCCTTCGACCCCATCCTCATCGATGGCCAGGCCATCCGGCTCCATCCCCTGGTCTGCGCCGCCTTCAACGCCGACTTCGATGGCGACCAAATGGCCGTCCATGTGCCCCTCTCCAACGAGGCTCAGCTGGAGGCGAAGCTCATCATGCTCTCCCCCAACAACATCTTCTCCCCTGCGGATGGACGCCCCCTGGCGCTGCCCTCCCAGGACATGGTGCTGGGGATCTACTATCTCTGCTACGAGGACGAAGTACGGAAGGCCGCCTTCCTGGCCAAGCCCGCCCACGAACAGCCTCACTACGACACCTACGAAGAGGTGCTCCAGGCCATGGAGGCCCACCGCATGGCCAACGAGAACAACCACAATGCCCGGGAACCCATCGCCGTGGGGCTGGACATCCATGATTTCTTCTACTTCAAGAATCCCTACTACCGGGATCCTGGGGAGCAGGCCCGGCTGGACGCCTTGGAAGGCGCCGAGAAGCTTCGCCAAGAGGCCGAGGACCGGAAGATGGTCTGGGGAAATCGGAAGGAGCGCTGGGTGGTCACCACGCCGGGCCGCATGATCTACCATGAGATCTGGCCCAGTGTCCTGGGCTTCTGGAACAAGCCTGCCAAGAAGAAGGACATCCAGGGCATGATCAAGCAGTGCCACGAAATCTGCGGACACGACGAATTGCTGCCTCTCCTGGATCGCCTGAAGAACCTGGGCTACGCCTGGGCCACCCGCTCCGGCTTCTCCATCGCCATCGCCGACATGCTCATCCCCGCCAACAAGGAAATGCGCATCAAGGCCGCCGACCAGGATGTGGAACATGCCCGCCAGGAAAAACTCCAGGGCTCCATCGACGAGAATGTCCGCCGCCAGCGCTGCATCGACACCTGGGACAATGTGCGCAAGCTGCTGGGAGAGGATCTGGAAGTGACCCTGAAAACCAACGGAGGCCGCCCTGGCATCAACTCCGTCTGGGCCATGATGGATTCCGGAGCCCGAGGCTCCAAGGACCAGGTCACCCAGCTGGGAGGCATGCGCGGTCTGATGTCCAACACCAGCGGTGACATCGTGGAGACCCCCATCCTCCATAACTTCCGGGAAGGCCTCACGGGTCTGGAATACTTCAACTCCACCCACGGCTCCCGAAAGGGCATGGCAGATACCGCATTGAAGACCGCCGACGCCGGTTACATGACCCGACGCCTGGTGGACGTGGCCCACGATGTCATCTGCACCGAGGAAGACTGCGGCACCACCAACGGAATCTGGCTTTCCGCCCTCAAGGACGGCAACAAGGAGACCAAGTCCCTGGCCGACCGCATCGTGGGACGCTTCTCCGCCGACAACATCTACGACAGCATGAACAACCTGATTGTGGGTGCCGGCGAAGAGATCACCCCCTTCATCGCCAATCGCCTGAAGGAGGCCGGCTACGAAAAGGTCCACATCCGCTCAGTCCTCACCTGCGAATCTCATCGGGGCGTCTGCGCCAAGTGCTATGGACGCAACCTGGCCACGGGCGAAATGCCCATGGAGGGCGACGCCCTGGGCATCATTGCCGCCCAGTCCATCGGCGAACCCGGAACCCAGCTGACCCTCCGTACCTTCCACTCCGGCGGCACCGCCTCCACCAATGCCGCTGACAAGGAAATCGTCGTGAAGTGGGAGCAGAGCTCCGCGGAACTGCGCAGCAAGCTGGACGAACTGGAGAACCGCGCCAAGTCCTCCAAGTGGAGCGAAAAGAAGCGGAGCGAGGAGCGCCGCAAGCTGGAAAAACAGGAAAATGTGGCCTTCCTTGTCTTCGAAGGGCTGGACTCCATCCTGGAAGGCCCCGGGGAAGACGGGGACAAGACCCGGTATGTGGCCTCCCGTGACGGACGCATCCACGCCAAGGTGGCCCTCTTCCCCCGGAATAGCAAGGAACCCATGATGGGCGACGTGGATCTGGCGGTCTTCGACATCCCCTATGGCGCCATCCTGAAGGTGAAGGATCAGCAGTTGGTGAAGCCTGGAGACCTCCTGGCCATCATCGACCCCTACACCAATCCCACCCTCGCCCGCACCAAGGGCTTCATCAAGTATCAGGACCTCATTGACGGACAGACCATCCGGAAGACCTTCAACCGGCAGTCCGGCAAGGAGGAGGTCACGGTCATCCAGCATCCGGAGGACACCCATCCCACCTTGCTCATCGAGGACAAGGACGGAAATGTCCTTCAGAACGAACCCCTCTCCGAAGGCGCCCAGATTCTCTTCGCCGACGGAGAGGAGATTCTGGGACCCCAGTACATCGCCAAGACTCCCAAGAGCCAGGCCAAAACCTCGGATATCACCACGGGGCTCCCCCGGGTGGCCGAACTCTTCGAGGCGCGGCGCCCCAAGGACGCCGCCGTGCTGGCCCAAATCAGCGGCGTCGTGAAGACTGGCGGAACGGTGAAGAACAAGACCAAGGTCTTCGTGGTGGACATGGAAACCGCGGTCCGGGACGAAAAGGGAGAAATCGACATCCAGAAGTCTCCCATCAAGGCGGAACACCAGATCCCCCCAGGGAAGCACATGGTGGTGGTCAACGACGACCTGGTGAATGCCGGCGACTGCCTGACGGATGGCGCCCCCGTTCTCCAGGAGTTCCTGGATATCTGCGGTCCCCAGCGCCTGCAGGCTCTCCTGGTGGAGTCGGTTCAGCGGGTGTACCTCTCCCAGGGCGTGGGCATCAACGACAAGCACATTGAGGTCATCGTGCGCCAGATGATGCGGAAGATCCGCATCAACGATCCCAAGGACACTACTTTCCTCTTCGGAGAGACGGTGGACATGCGGGCCTTCAACGCGGTGAATGACAAGGTGGTGGCCGAAGGAAAGATGCCGGCGGAAGGCCAGCAGATTCTCCAGGGAATCACCAAGGCCTCCCTGGCCACGGATTCCTTCATCAGCGCGGCTTCCTTCCAGGATACGCCTCGTATCCTCACCGAGGCGGCTACTCTGGGACGGGTGGATTATCTCCACGGCTTCAAGGAAAACGTGATCATGGGTCACTTGATCCCCGCCGGCACCGGATACTACAAGGTCCAGAATCCCGTCCTGAAGACCCTGGATGCCGAGGGCAACGAGTGCGAGATCAGCGATGATGGCAAGCACATGGTTGACCCCGGGGATCCCTACGAGGATCAGAACATGGATCTGAACGTGGAAAGCCTGACCAACGAAAAGGATCTGATGGATCAGGATCTGAACATCAGCACAGGAAAGGATATGGGCTTCTTTGATTTCGGCCCCGACGGCTCCGCGGACGACGCGAAGCTGCTGGACGATTTGGAATAGGCCCTTTGTCCCCAGGGGATGGTTCCCATCCCTGACATCCCCTCCGCCTCGCCCTGTTCTCCTTGGGAGAGGTGGAGTTTTTTTGTAATTCCCATTCCTTCTCTCGCCCCCCATGTCTATGCATATTGACTCCCTGGCACCCTCCTCCCTGAACCGCTTTACGCTCCCCCAGGAGGAAGGGAGGCATGGGGCGACCTTCTCCCTGCCTCTGGCGGATCTGCAGGGACATTGGACGCCCCGGTACGCCTGGCCCCAGTTCTTTCTTCCCTGGAATCTGACGGTGGAGGCCTCCGCCCAGTCGGATTATCCGGTGCTGGTCTTTGTGAACACCCAGGGGATCTGCCGAGGGCTGGTGGGCCTTTCCCAGCTGAAGCGGGAAAGTCGCCTCGTGGCCAAAATGAACCAGGAGAAGGGCACCTACGACATCACTGTGGAGACTCTTCCTTCCGCGGAACCAGTGGAACTGGTGGTGGACTGTCGCCCCATTCCCTGGATGGAGGCCCTGAACCAATGGCGGAATGGGCTGACGGGCTCCCGCCCCATGGTCCCCCAGGAGGCCTGGCATCCTGTCTTCTGCACCTGGTATGCCGTCCATGGGGCAGTGGAGGAGCAATGGGTGGAGGAGAATGCCCGCCTGGGAGCGGATCTAGGCATGGGAACCTTGATTGTGGATGACGGATGGTGCTACGATGAGGCCAAGCGCGTTTCCCCGGACACCATCGGAGATTGGTATGAACATGTGGGAGACTGGGAACTCTCCTCCCGAAAATTCCCGGACTTCTCTCGCCATGTGGAGCGCATTCACCACATGGGAATGAAGTATCTCCTTTGGGTGGCTCCCTTCCTGGTGGGCAGAAAGAGCCGGCATTTCCGGGAAATGCCCCAATCCCTCCTTCCCGGGGAATTCCACGAGGGATACCGCCTCCTGAATCCCGCCTCCCCCCAGGCCGACGTCATGCTCCAGCGCATGGGACGGCTGCTGCGCCAAACGCCGATCGATGGATTGAAGGTGGATTTCCTGGATCAGATCGAGCCCAGCTGGGAAAATCCCACCAGCGACCATGTCCTCTCCTTTGTGGAACGCCTCCACCAGACCATCCTCCAGGAACGCCCCCAGGCGCTGGTGGAATTCCGTCAGTCCTACGCCACGCCGGGAATGCTCCCCTATGCCACCCAGTTCCGCGCAGGAGACGTGCCCTTTGACTTCCTGGCCAATTTCCGGAATATGTCCCTGATCCGGCTGGCCATCGGAGAGGGCACTCCCGTGCATGCCGATCCTGTCTATTGGGCGCCAGGGGAAAGCCTGACCAACATTTCCCGTCACCTGGTAGCCTCCCTGCTGGGCGTCCCCATGCTCTCCATGGATCTCACAAAACTCTCTTCCCAGGAACGGGAGATCATGGCTTTCTGGCTGGAATTCTACCGCCAGAATCTCACCACCTACCAAAGGGGGCGGTGGAGCCTGCGTCCCTTGGGGAGCCAGGCCGGATATGCCCTGCTGACCGCCCAGGACGCTCCCTCCCTCGCCATCCTCCAGGAACCTGCTCTCCTCCCCGAACTCCTGGATCAGATGCAAAAGGGAGACTTCCTCCTGAATCTTTCGGGAAGCCCCCTGCCGATTTCCGGCGGAGAGATTCTCTTCCGCCCCGAGCCGGGCATGGGGCAGGGCGGCGTGCCTGCCGGCGGGGCGGCCAGACTCTAGTCTCCCCCCCCAGACGCCACCCCGGGGAGGAGAAGAAACCCCTCCTCCCCGGCAAAAGAGCTTGGCAAAAAAATTGGCGGGTGGTTTGCAAACTGGGAGAAAGGTTTTATCTTAACCCCGCTTTCCGACGAGAGTGGGAAAGCCGAGGTTCATCAGATGCGGGCATAGCTCAGTTGGTAGAGCGCTACCTTGCCAAGGTAGCTGTCGACGGTTCGAGTCCGTTTGCCCGCTCCATCTCTTCTCTGTGAACTTCCATCTTCTGCGGGCATAGCTCAGTTGGTAGAGCGCTACCTTGCCAAGGTAGCTGTCGACGGTTCGAGTCCGTTTGCCCGCTCCATCTTCCCCCCCCCAGGAAAAGCCGCCTGAAGCCCTATGCTTCGGCGGCTTTTTCGTTCCTCTCCCCTGTTTCTGACGCGCCTTCCTTCGTCCTGCCTATGCGTGTTCCTCCGGAAATCCTCAAGCGCCTGGGGGAATGCCGCATCTTGGCGCCTCGCCTCATGGAGGGACTCCCCCGAGCGGGCATTCAGCGCAGCCGACGGCCGGGAGAGGGACTGGAGTTTCATCATTATCGCCCCTACATGGCCGGGGATAATCTGCGTCACTTGGATTGGCGTCTCTATGGAAGAGGGGGCGGACTGGCCGTGCGGGTGCAGACCCCTGACGCTCCCGGACGCTTCGCCCTTCTTCTGGACGCCTCCGCCTCCATGGGATACCAGGGGGAGCATTCTCCCTGCAGCAAATGGTCCTATGCCCTCCTCCTGGCCGCCTGTCTGGGATGGGTGGCCGCCCGCCAAGGGGAACAACTGGGACTGTTCCCCTACCAGCAGGGGTTGCGGGAGGAAGCCGGGAATCATCTCTCCTTCGAAATGCTCTGCGCACGCCTGGATGTCTTGGAGGGCAGGGCGGCGAATCGGGGAAACCCAGACGCGGCTCTCCCCGCCTGCGGAGATTTCCTGGCGGGACGGGGCATCGCCTTTTGGATCTCGGATTTCCTGGAGGGGGAGGAGCAATTGGCCTTCCGCCTCCGTACGCTGCGCGCCTCCTGCAGCGGCGTGTATGCCATCCAGGTGCTGGATGAGGATGAAATCCAGCTCCCCTTCCCGGAGGCGCGTCTTTTTCAGGATCCGGAACAGGAGGGAAGAGAAGTGGCCGCCCTCGCTCCCCTGGCCCGCAAGGACTATCAACATCGTCTGCAAGAACACCAGGCCCGCATCCACTCCATCTTTCAAGAGGAGGAAATCCCGCTGGCAACTCTGATCACCCGGGAGGACCCAGGAACCGCCTTGGGAAATTTTCTGGCCTCCTCGGGAGAATGCCCTCCGTCCGCCCTGCACGCAAGGTGAGGAAAACATGTTTTGTGCAATACATTAAGCCCCGTTTCTTTTGCTCTCCCCGCCTTCCTCCTCCCCCCGGGAGGCCATGAGGCCATGGCGGTGCCCCTCTCCCCATTCATCCCCCCCTTTGTCTGACGCTACCCTTGGCACGCCAAGGAAAAGGCACAGTTTCTATGCTGAATAAACATACCGTGGAGAAAATCGGCGGGACTTCCATGTCCCGCTTCGGCGAAGTCATGCGGAATGTCATCATTGGACACCGCAGGCCGGAGGAGTACTACAACCGGATCTTCATCGTCTCCGCCTACGGGGGAATCACCAATCTCCTCCTGGAGGACAAGAAGACGGGGGCGCCCGGGGTCTACGGACGCTTTGCCATGGACGATTCCGCCTGGGAGCAGGCTCTGGAGAATGTGCGCCAAAGCATGCTGGAGTATAATCGCTCCTTCGTGAGCATCGGACTGGATCAGACCGCCGCCGACGAATTCGTAAACCGGCGCATCGATGGGGTCTGCGAATGCCTCCATGACCTGACCAATCTCCGCTCCTTCGGACACTTCGACCATAAGAGCTTCCTCCCCCAGACCCGGGAACTCCTCAGCGCCGTGGGCGAGGCGCAAAGCGCATTCAATTCTGCCAATATCCTCCAACGCAACGGCGTCAATGCCCGCTTCGTGGATCTCACGGGCTGGAAGGTGGATTCCCTGCCCACCTTCGACAATGCCATTCTCGAGGCCTTCAAGGATATCGATTTGAGCCAGGAACTCCCCATCGTCACCGGATATGTGAAATACGACGAGGGAATCATGACTCATTTCGACCGGGGCTACAGCGAGATTACCTTCAGCAAAATCGCGGTCCTGACCAAGGCCAGGGAGGGCATCATCCACAAGGAGTACCATCTTTGCACCGGAGATCCCAAGGTCATCGGCATGGACAAGGTGAAGATCATCGGCCATACGAATTTCGACATCGCCGACCAGCTCTCCGACCTGGATATGGAGGCCATTCACTCCAAAGCCTCCAAGGACATGGAGCAGTGCGGCATCCCCATTCGGGTCAAGAATGCCTTCGACCCCGAAAATCCCGGCACCCTCATCAGCTGCGATTACATCTCCCCCACGCCTCGGGTGGAGATGATCTGCGGACGCAGCGATGTGGTGGGCATCGAGGTGGTGGATCCGGAAATGGTCTCCAAACCCGGCTATGACTACACTCTCCTGCAGAGTTTCGTGGACTACCGCATCAGCTACGTGACGAAGACCACCAATGCCAATACCATCACCCACTTCGTTCCCAGCAAGAAGATGCCCATCGAGGGATGCATGGAGGATATTCGACGCCGTCTGCCCCAGGCCTCCATCTACTCCTTCCCTGCGGCCATCGTCTCCATCATCGGCACCAACATGAAGATCCCTGGCTTCCTCTCCAAGGCGGCCAAGGCTCTCTCCGATGTCGGGATCAACACCCTGGCCATGGTCCAGTCTCCCCGCCAGATCAATATGCAGTTCATTGTGCGCCGGGAGGATTTCCACAAGGCGCAAATCTCTCTCCATCGGGCCCTGGTGGAAGAAGTGGAGTAGGAGACGCCTCTCCTTCCTAGGCGAGGAACTCCTCGGGGGGGGGGGGCAAAGCGGCCCCCGCCTCCCCCGGCACAGGAATTGGGCGGCTTCCCCGGAAGAACGGGAGGCCGCTCTTCTTTTGTTACCAGAGACCCAGGGAATCTTCCCCTTCTCCCGTCATGCCACTCCCCCCCCTCTTCCGTTTCCTTCGCTTCGTCGCTCTGCTTGCCTTGGGATTCCTGGGAATGCCTCTGGAGAACGCCTTGGGCCAGGAGGCCCCCGGCACCGAACTCCGGGGTGCCTGGATCCACTCCCCCAGGGGTATCCAAGGATGGGGATGGGACGCCACGGTGAAGACCTTGGCAGACCATGGCTTCAATGCCCTCTTCGCCAATTTCTCCTGGACGGTCTCCGGGGACTACCCCAGCCGCTTCTCTGTCCCCCATCCCAGCTTGCAACAAAAGGATGGCACTGTCCAGGACTTGCTCCAGGAATGCCTGGAGGCCTGTCGCAAATACGGAATCCAACTCCATGTCTGGGTGGTGGTGTGCAACATGGGGGAGCATACGCCGGAATCCGTGAAGGAAGCCCTGCGCAAGGCAGGACGCACCCAAAGGGACCGCCAGGGCAACCCCTCCGACTATTTGGCCCCCCAACTCCCGGAAAACCAGGAACTCCTCCGACAAGTTCTGACCGAACTGGTGACGCAATACCCGGTGGATGGGGTCCACCTGGATTACATCCGGTATCCCTTGGGGGAATTCGACTGCTCCCCCGCCGCCAAACGAGATTTTCAGAAAGCCCTGGGCCGCCCCGTGGAACATTGGCCCCAGGAGGTCATGCCTGGCGGCGCCCTGCGGGACGCCTATCGCCAATGGTGCCGGAACAATGTCACCGCCTTGGTCCGGGTGGCGCGCCAGGCCCTGGATGCGGCGCGGCCGGAAGCGGCCCTCTCCGCCGCCGTCTACGGATACTGGCCGGGGGCCAGGGAGAGTGTGGCCCAGGATGCCGCCGCCTGGGTGGAGGAGGGGCTGGTGGATTTCCTTTGTCCCATGAACTACAGTGGAAAGCCGGAGGAGGCCGCCCAATGGCTGAGGAGCCAAATCCAGAGGGTGGACGGACGCATTCCTCTCTATTCCGGACTGGCGAACTATATGTGCGAGACGCCGGAAGCGCTGCGCCAGGAGATTCGGGATGCCCGACGGGAGGGGGCGGAGGGATTCGTGTGCTTCCAACTGAAGGAAAGCTTCGCCCAAGAATGGCTCCCCATCCTGGGACAGCATGAAACCGCCCAAAAGGCGCCTCCTCCCCAGCGTTGGGGCACCCCCCGCCCCTCCTGGAAATGGACAGGGGGAGAGTGGCAGAACCCTCCTTGGTTTCTCTTCTGGAAACATCAGGGGTGGGCACCTCTGGTCTGCCAGGCGACATTCCCCCATGAAGGGAACCCCAGCAGCCAAAAAAACCTCCGCTTCACGCTCCTCCACCAAGGCTCCCCAACCTCCATCCAGGGGAAGGCACAATGGCGGGAAAATCGCACGCTCCAACTTTCCTTCCTCCCGGAAACCCCGGGACTCTATCAATGGCATCTGGAGGAAAGGGGCGATGGGGAACACGAGCCCAGCATCCTCTGGAAATCCACCCCCTTCCTCTGGGAGGGA
>JAEDMH010000045.1 GCA_016303095.1 Lentisphaeria bacterium
GCGCCGCGCAGCGGCGTTTCCGTGTCCTCCGTGTTTAAAACTCCGTGTCCGACCTGTTTCCCCCTTGCCATTTTCCCGCCATGCGTCATCCTTCCTCTCCATCCTGGCTTTTGGTCCTCCTCCTGGTAGCCGGGGCCCTTTCCCTTCAAGGAACGCCCTCCCTCCAGGCGAGGGTGAACAAGAACATCCTCTCTCTCCAGGAACCCCTGGAATTGACCATCGTCCTCTCCGATGACGCCGAGGACCTGAAGGATCCCCCCCAGAGCTTTCCTCTCCCCGCCGGCCTTCCCTTCCAGGTAGTGCGTCAGGCTCCTCCCGCCAGCAACCATATCTCGCGCACGCAGATCCTCAACGGGCGGGCAACCCATATCTTCCAATCCTCTGTCACCTACTCCTATCTTGTCGTTCCTCTTCAGGAAGGGGAGTGCACCATTCCCTCTCTTACCCTTGATTACCAGGGGAAGACCTTGCGGAGCGAGCCCATCACCCTCCAGGTCACCCGGGAGGCAGCGCCCGGACAGCAGAAAGGGATGACGTACCAGATGCGACTTTCCCGGAGCCGGACAACCCCAGGTGCACTGGTCACCCTGACCCTGGAATGCCTCGTCCCCCAAAATCTCGTCCCTCGCCAGCTTTCTCCCTCCCTGGATCTGGATGCCCTCCAGGATGACTTCACCATTTCCACCCCCGAGACCACTCCCCGCGGACAGATCCTGTGGAACCAAGAATCCGTGCTTCAGAACGGAGTGCCCTATCTGCGGATCTCTCTGGAAGTGGAACTCACTCCCCGGCGTCCCGGCTCCTATGCCATCCCTGTCAGCACCCTGGAGGTTCTCTACACGGCGGCCGATTCTCAACCGGATTCCTTCTTCGGATTCATGGATTCCTACCTCTCCCCCATGGCCCAGGAAACCCTGATTTCCCCCGCCCTGACCCTGGAAGTGGAGGACTTTCCCCAGGAGGGACGCCCCGACGGCTTCAGCGGGCTTCTGGGCCCCCTGCAGGTCACCGCCTCTGTGGACCAGACCACGCCCCGGGTGGGAGACCCCATCCAACTGACCCTGCGCCTCCAAGGCGACAGCCTCACCCCCCAATCCATCCTCCCCCCCTGGGAAAAGGAATTGGAATCCCTCACCGCCTTCCAATGCTTCGGAAATGATCCCCTCTTGCCCGAAAAGGATGGCTCCCTGCTCCTCCAGCGCACCCTGCGCCCCCTCCAGCCCGGCCCTCAGGAAATTCCCGCCATCCAAATCCCCTTCTACGACCCGGATCGGGGGCAATATGGGATTGCCGTCAGCGAGCCCATCCGCCTCCAAGTGCAGGCAACCGAGGAGGCGGCGCTGCCTTTGCCCGCCCAGGCTTCCCCCCCCCAGACCCCCAAAGTCACCCCTAGTCCCGCCGCCCCGGGCGCGGCCCTGCCAAAAGAGACTTCTTCCTGGCCCGCCCTCAATCGGCGCACGATCTTGTGGGCAACCCTCCTTCCTTTCACCCTCCTCCTCCTGGGACTCCTGCTGCGGGGAAGTCTCCTGCTGCGAAAACGTCACCTTGCCTCCTCCGCCTATCGTCTTCGGAAAGCCCGGGAATCTCTGGAACGGCAGCTGGAGACCCTGGAAACCGTAGGAGGCGATCACGCCGCCGCTCAAGCCGCCCAAGCCTGGGAGGAGTATCTCTACCTCCGCTTCTCCCTCCGCCCCCCCGTCACCGCCCAAGCCCTGGAGGAGGCCGCCAGGAAGAATGGACTCTCTGCCGAAACCTCGCAGGCCCTCCAAGAGTTGCTGACTCTCGGTGACGCCGCTCAATATGGGGGGACCGCCATCCCCTTCCCCCCTCTGAAGGAAAAAATCCTGAATCTCCTCCAGACGCTATAGTCCCATGCCCATGTCTCGCACCCTCTTTGGCCTGCTCCTGTGGCTCTGCGCCGCTCTTGCCCTGCCTGCCTTCTCCCAAGAGGCCGTGACCTCTGTCCCCGTCTCCCAGGAGAGGCTTCGGGATCCCTTCTTCCAGGAAAGCCAAGGACTCTCCTGTCTCCAGGAGGGAGAATGGCTTCTGGGACTTCTCCACCTTCGGCGGGCCAGCCTTGCCGCCCCCGGCCATCGGCGGATCTCCCGGGAACTGTCCCAAGTCCGCCAGCATTTTCCCCAGGCCCTGCCCCAGAACGCCCCCTCCCAAGGCTTCTCCCTGCCCTGGCAGCCCACCTACCCTCAAGGCTGCGTCGCCAGTCTCTGCCTCTGGGGCGCTCTCTGCCTCTGCCTCTGCACTCTCCTTTGGAAACGCCCCCGCCCCTTGGTGCATTTGACTCTCCTCCTCGCGCTGGCCACGCTGGCCATGGGAAGCTATACTCTTCGCCTCGCCTGGAAACTCCACCACCAGCCCCCGGCAGTGGTCAAAGCCCAGAGCATCCTTCCCCGAAAGGGACCAGGAGAAACCTTCGCCCCCGCCACCACCACTCCCCTTCCCCAAGGCAGCGAGGTCACCCTCCTCTTTGTCCAGGGAAAATGGTGCCGGGTCACCCTGCCGGACCATGCCCCTGCCTGGCTTCCCGCCGACTCCCTCCTCTTCTGACGCCCAGGACTCTCCCCCATGAAGAAACTCGTCGTCCTCGCCGCCTACACCCGCTCCCTGATCACCTTCCGTCTCCCCCTGATGAAGGCCTTTTTGGCCAAGGGCTGGGAGGTCGTGGCTCTGGGTCCGGGGGAGGAGGCGGAGTGGGCGCCCCGGTTTGCGCCCCATGGGGTGCGGTTCCGTTCTGTCCCCTTGGAGCGCAACGGCCTGAATCCCTTCGCCGATTGGAAAACCTGCCGTGCCCTGGAACACATCTTCCGGGAAGAGGCCCCGGAACTCCTCTTCTGCACCCAGGCCAAAGCCGTGGTCTACGGACTCCCCGCCGCGCACAGGGCCGGCATCCCCCGACGCTTCGCCCTAGTGGCGGGACTGGGCTCCATCTTCCGGGGCACCGGCCTGAAAAACGCCCTCCTCCGACGAGTGCTGAGCTTCCAATATCGCCGCGCCCTGAAGCACGCCCAGGGGGTCCTCTTCCAAAATCCCGATGACCGCAACACCTTCCTGGCCCTGGGCCTGGTTCCCCCGGAAAAAATCCACATGATTCCCGGCAGCGGCGTGGATCTGGAACGCTTCACTCCCCTCCCCCTCCCCCAACAACCCGTCTTCCTTCTGGTGGCACGACTCCTGAAGGACAAGGGCATCCGGGAATATCTCCTGGCCGCCCGGGAGGTGAAACGAACCCTCCCCCAATGCCGATTCCTGCTGGTGGGCCCCTTCGACTCCAACCCCACCGCCCTGACTCCCCAGGAACTCCGCCCCTTCCAGGAAGAAGGCACCGTGGAATACTGGGGAGAACAGGAAGATGTGAGGCCCGCCCTGGCCCAGGCCAGCGTCTTCGTCCTTCCTAGCTATCACGAAGGCACCCCCATGAGCGTCCTGGAAGCCATGGCCTGCGGAAGACCCGTCATCACCACCAATGCCCCAGGATGCCGGGAAACGGTCGTTCCCGAAAAGAACGGACTCCTGGTGCCCCCACGAAAAGTTTCGCCCCTCCAAAAGGCCATGGAAACCCTGGCCCAAGACCCGGAGCGCCGACAGCGCATGGGCCAGGAAAGCCTGCGCCTGGCCCGGGAACGCTTCAGCGCCACCCTGGTCACGGGAATGCTCCTGGATATCCTGGGGGAATAAGAAGAACGCTCCTGGTGGAAAAGTCCAGGCAAGGCGCCTCACGAAATTCTAACATTCCATCTTTCTAATTTATTCCTAACAAATAGGTTATATAAGAATATCCACTTCTCCTTATGGTATGGGCGTTGACCAAGGAACGGTCGAACGAACCACGGTTCCGCACAGGGCGGGACCATCATCCAAGGAGAAAACCATGAACGCAATCACTCGTATTTCCCTCCTTCTTCTCGCCGGGGCTTCCCTGGCTCTTTCCGCAGCACAATTGGTTCTCAACGGCGCCGGGGCCAGCTTCCCCGCTCCGGTCTACCAGCAGTGGACCAACACCTATAGCGAAAGCGGACGCAACGTGAAGGTGAACTACCAGAGCCTGGGCAGCGGCGCCGGCCTGAACCAGATCCGCAGCAACACCATCGACTTCGCAGGAACCGACAACCCCCTCACCGCCCAAGAGCAGCAGGAGCAGGAACTGGTCCAGTTCCCCATGCTCACCGGCGGCGTGGTGGTGATCTACAACCTCCCCGGCGTTCCCGACGGAGCCCTGAAGCTCTCCGGCGACACTCTGGCCAAGATCTACCTGGGAGAGATCCGGCAGTGGAACGACCCCGCTCTCCAAGCCCTCAACCCCGATGTGAAACTGCCCAACCAGAAGATCACCGTGGTGCGCCGGGCCGACGCCAGCGGCACCAGCTTCATCTTCACCAACTACCTCAGCAAGGTCTCCCAGACCTGGGATGAGAAGATCGGCGCCGGCAGCACGGTGCGGTGGCCCGTGGGCCTGGGCGGCCAGAAGAACCCCGGGGTGTGCAACAACGTGGCCAAGATCCAAGGGTCCATCGGCTACACGGAATACACCTACGCCATCGAGGCCGGACTCTCCATGGCCAAGCTCCAAAACGCCGCCGGCAACTTCCTGACCCCCTGCCAGGAGACCTTCTCCGCCTCCGCCGCCGGCGCCGACTGGAAGAACGCCCCCGGACTCTACATGGTCCTCACCAACCAGCCCGGCGAAAACTCCTGGCCCATCACCGGCGTCACCTACATCGTCCTCCGGAAGGACTGCCCGGCGGGAAAAAAGGCCGCCCTGGCCCAGTTCTTCCGCTGGTGCTTCACCGAGGGCAGCGATGCCGCCCGAAAACTCCACTACGTCCCCATCCCGGAAAGCGTGGTGAAGCTCTTCGCTGACGACCTCTTGTAAGCTCCTACCGGCACAGGAACTCTCCTCGCCCCACGCCACATGCGGGGACGGGGAGAGTCTCCCCGCCCCCTCACACCCCCTTCCCGAAGCATCCCCATGAAGCGCACGGACTTCCTTTTCCGCCTTCTCTGCCTCCTCTGCGCCACCTTGGCCGCCGTCATCCTGGGAGCCCTTCTCTTCCAAATGACCGCCGCCAGCCTGGATGCCTGGAAACGCTTCGGAGTGGCTTTCCTCTTCTCCTCCCAGTGGGACCCCGTCGCCGAAGAATACGGAGCCCTGGTGCCCCTCACCGGCACACTCCTCACCACAGGCATCGCCCTCCTCCTGGCCGTCCCTCCCGCCTTCGCCGCGGCCAATTTCCTCCTGGACGCCCCCAAGGGCATCGCCTCCATCCTGGGAAATGCCATCGACCTATTGGCGGCCATTCCCAGCGTCATCTACGGAATGTGGGGGCTTTTCGTTCTGGCCCCCTTCCTGCAACAGCATATCCAACCCTTTCTGGCCGACACCTTGGGCCTGGGACGCCTCTCCCTCTTCGGAGCGGAATACAACGGCTTCGGCCTGCTCACCGCCGGCCTGATTCTGGCCCTCATGATCCTCCCCTTCCTCTGCGCCACCATGCGGGATGTCCTCCAAATGACCCCTCCCGTTCTCCGGGAGGCCGCCTATGGCATGGGATGCACCAAACGGGAAGTCACCCGGGACGTGGTGATTCCCTATGGGTTCCGGGGACTTCTGGGAAGCATCTTCATTGGCCTGGGGCGGGCCCTGGGGGAAACCATGGCCGTCCTCTTTGTCATCGGCAACATGATGGAGTTGCCCAAGGGACTCTTCGGTTCCACCACCACCATCGCCGCCACCCTGGCCAATAATTTCGCCGAGGCGGACAGACTCCAGCGAGGCGCCCTCTTCGCCCTGGGACTGACCCTGCTGGCTCTCAGCCTCCTCATCCAGGCCACCGTCCAATGGCTCCTCCGCCCCACCGCCGGCAAAGCCTAATCCCCCTCTCCCCACCCCCATGAAACGCAAAAGCCTCCGGAAACGGAAAATCCTGGATTTCCTCAGCCGCGCCTTCTCCTTCTGCGCCGTGCTGGTGGCCGTGGCCGCCATGGCCGGCATCCTCTGGACGGTGGCCCTCCATGGATGGCACGCCCTCTCCCTGGATTTCCTGCTGCATCGCTCCGCCCCCTTCGGCTCCCCGGGAGGCATCGGCAACGCCATCCTGGGCACCATCGCCATCACCCTGGGAGCCAGCCTGGTGGCCATCCCCCTGGCCCTGCTGGCGGGCATCTATCTCTCGGAATACGGCCATGGACGCCTGGCCCTCTGCCTGCGCTTCGCCGCCAACGTGCTCATGGGCGTCCCCTCGGTGCTGGTGGGACTCTTCATCTACACGGTGGTGGTGGTGCCCGCCGGCCACTTTTCCGGCATGGCCGGCTCCCTGGCCTTGGCCATCCTCATGTTCCCCATGATTCTGCGCACCACCGAGGAAATTCTGCGGATGGTGCCCTCCTCCTTGCGGGAAGCCGCCCTGGCTCTGGGCATGAGCCGGCAGCGGGCCATCCTGGGCATCGTCTGCCGCAGCGCCGCCCCCGGACTCCTCACGGGCATCCTCATGGCCGTGGCCCGGGTCTCCGGAGAAACCGCCCCCCTCCTCTTCACCGCCCTCTTCGCCGACAGCTGGCTCTCCGGATATTTCACCCAGCCCACTCCCAGCCTCCCTGTCCTCATCACCGAATACACCACCAACTCTCCCTTCCCCGCCATGCATGCCGCAGGCTGGGGAGCCTCCCTGGCCGTCATGGCCTTGGTACTCGCCATCAACCTCTCCACCCGGATCTTCTTGAGAAGAAAAGTCCGCTGACGACCCACGCCCATACAGGAAACCACCATGCCCATGAAAATCCAGACCAGGCACCTGAACTTCTTCTACGGAAGCCATCAGGCGCTCTTCGACAACAACCTGGATATCGAGGAACGGAAAATCACCGCCGTCATCGGCCCCTCGGGCTGCGGAAAGTCCACCCACCTCCGAACCTATAACCGCATCTTCCAACTCTACCGGGAACAACGGGCCGAGGGGGAAATCCTCCTGGATGGAAAAAACCTCCTCTCCCCCGGCACCGACCTCCTGGAACTCCGGAGAAAGGTGGGCATGATCTTCCAAAAACCCACCCCCTTCCCCATGAGCGTCTTCGATAACGTGGCCTACCCCCTCCGACTCCATTTCCACCTGAAGGAACAGGAAATCCGGGAACGGGTGGAAAAAGCCCTCCAAGGTGCCTCCCTCTGGGATGAAGTCAAGGATAAACTCCAGGCCAGCGGACTGGCCCTCTCCGGAGGACAACAACAACGCCTCTGCATCGCCAGAGCCATCGCCGCCGAACCCGAAGTCCTCCTCATGGACGAACCCACCAGCGCCATCGACCCCGTGGCCACCCTCCGCATCGAGGAACTTATGAACTCCCTCCGGGATGCCTACACCATCGTCATCGTCACCCACAATATGCAGCAAGCCGCCAGAATCAGCGACAACACGGCCTTCTTCTACAAGGGACGCATCGTGGAGGTGGGCCCCACCAAGGAAATCTTCACCAATCCCAAGGTGAAGCAAACGGAAGACTACATCACCGGGAGGTTTTCCTGATATGACCGCTCATTTCATCTTCGCTCTCCGCATCCTCAACGAGATGCTGGACAAAAGCGCCATTCAATCCCAGCAGGCCGTCCTCCTGGCCGTGAAGGCCGCGGCGGAAGGCAACGAGGAGATTGCCCGAAAGGTCATCGAAGGGGACCGAAACCTGGATTTGGCCGAGGTGGCCATTGAGGAGGAGTGCCTGAAAATCCTGGCCCTGCACCAGCCCGTGGCCGGAGACCTGCGACGGGTGATCACCGTCCTGAAGGTCAATGCCGAACTGGAGCGGGTGGGGGATCTGGCCGTCAATATCGCCGACCGGGTCGCCGACCTGAAACGCTTCCACGACGCCCCCCTCCATCGACTGGATTTCTCCGAAATGGCCCGGGAAGCCTGCGGCATGCTCAAAAATGCCTTGACCGCTTTCCATGACCAGGATGACGCCTCCGCCCAGGAAGTCCTCCGACGGGACGAAGCCGTGGACGCCCTCCACCGCCAAACCTACGCCATCGTCCGGGTGGATCTCCTGGCCACCCCCGATGCCGCCCCCTACTACATGGACTGCATCACCATCTCCCGGTGCTTGGAACGGATCGCCGATATCGCCACCAACATCGCCGAAGATGTCATCTACCTGGAAACCGGAGAAATCGTCCGACACCAAAAAACACCCCAACCCCCCGATGAAAAATAATCACCCAGGTCGGAAAAAACCGGTCGGGGTCTTTCCCTCCGGGGGGGGGATCCCTAGATTTCTAGATCCCTAGATTTCTAGAACCTCTAGCTCTTCGATTCCCCCCCCGCTTGCGGGGGAAAAAGGGGGCAATCCTCCTGAACCCCGGCAGGGGTGGGAGGATCGCTAGACGGGGGTGAAGGGAGGCCCAAGGGGCCGACCGAAACCCCCGGCAAAGAGGGGAGACACGGAGGGCACGGAAACGCCGCTGCGCGGCGCACGGAAGCCACAGAGAGGCGGGACCTGCCCCCCCCGCACGTCCCGCCCGGGGATTGACGGGAAATCCCCCCCGCTTGCGGGGGACGGGGGGAAATCCTCCTGAACCCCGGCAGGGTTATTCCTGGGTAATCAATGTCTCCTTTTCTGGACAATCTATCGGGAGATGGAGCATTCTCTGGAGGACATGGTGATATCTTTTCCGAAAGAACAGGAAACTGGGGGAATCGATCTTTTCCCACTGTATTTCATCCCCATCCACTCTTTGATAAATTTCCTGGGATCGACAGGCAAGGAATTTTGCCAAGAGTTTTTTCGGAGAGTGGGGAGAAGCATCGTTACCGGGAGAGGCTTTCTCGAAACGTTGGCTATTATGATATGGTTTTTCCTGGTAATGTGACAGGAGCCAGCATTCGCTTCTGGTACAAGGGATCATGGCAACCCCGTTTTGAAAATCCTCAGTAGAGGCGAACCCCCGTTCCACGGCGGAAAGGGTCATTTGGTATGCCTTTTCTGCGGTGAGCCTTTCTTTTTGCGTGAAGTCGCAGTCATGAAAGAGAATGGCTCCCGTTTCCCATTGGTTTTCCCTCGCTTCTCTTTTGGCCATTTCCCCCAAAATTCTGGCCTGCTGTTGGAGTGCCGCGAATGCCTTGTTTTCTCCGGCGGCATTCTTTCCTCCGCGCATAACCATTCGCCTAGGGGAAAGGAAGGAAGGACGAGCCAGATCCAGGCGAGAAAAGAGGCGAAAGTGGAGAGTGTCATGGGGAGAGAGGGCACGCTCTCCCAACGTTTCCAGAGCTTTCATCAGGACTCCAGGATTCCGGTCCTCGCATCCCACGTCGCTTGGGCCTTCCCCGCAAACAAGAAACAAGATTTCTTGAGACATGTTTTTACGAGGGTCAAGAATTGAGGGATTGGGCATACTCCACTAAATTCGTATTTCCCAATGCCTCCCCTGCTCCAAGGAAATCCAATGCCTTCTGAAATTGCGGATCCTGGAATAACTTCCTAGCTCTAGTGCTTCCTGTAGAATCTTTGTAGAAAAAGAAAACTTTTTCCTGTGCTTCTTCTACGGAGAGATAATTCAGGAATTGTGCGCTATGTGTAGTGACGAGGAGTTGCTTCCCTTTGACGTTTAGCAGGGTCTTCAACAACTTCTCCAACATCTCCTGGTTCAGTCCATTCTCAATTTCATCAAAGGCGAGTAAGGAGGCAGAAGAATGAAGCTGGGAGAGAATCACCAAAAGCCTTAATGTCCCATAGCTTAGGTGGGTGGAGTCAAAGAAACGTCCTCCTTCCTCTTTTAACATCAGATTCTTCCAACCGAAGGTCTGCTTCTTGATTTTATGTTCCTTCAGGCAGGGATAGAACTCTTGAAGCTCCTGAAAGACTGTGAGACGTTCTCCTTCTTTCATGGTGGCTAGAAAACCCACAAGCCCCTTCCCGTTGGGAGCCACAGAAAAGTCACGTTCTGCGGCAGAAGTCTGGGTGGATTGGGCGATGGCGGTGGGATCCAGCACCTGAAAGACCTTGAGTCGGCGAATTTCTTCCAGAATGAAGAACTCCTTTGGATTGGTGGGAGAAAAGACAGAGAAGAGGGAACCTTTAGGGGCAAGGGTTGCAGGCAAAGAACAAGGAGTCCCATCTAGGATGACAGCCTGATTCTCAAAGCGAAATCGCGTTTGCATAGTCCCTTTCTTCTCTTCCGTCACTTCTTCTTTGAGGCATCGCTCTGCTTTAGGATCATAGACAACAGACCAGGTTTGCGTGCGTTCTTCCTGGGAAGCTGTAAGGGAGAAGGAAAGATGCTTTTCCCTGTCATCCAAGGGAAGAAGATCCTCGGGCTGATAGTGGTTGCGTTCTCGCCATTCTGCCACTCTTCCCAAAAGAAAAGCCCGGGCAAAATCCAAAAATTGAAGAAATGTGGATTTTCCAGAGCCGTTCAGACCAGTCAGAAAGATCACCTTCGGCCAATCGGGGAGGACAAATTCCCCCAGGGACTTGAAGTTGTGAATCTCGATTTTCTGGAACATGGAAAACGCCAAGCTGGAAAGAGGAAACGCAATTTTTGCCTAATATACTATGGGAAAACCTGTTCCCCCAAAGAGCAAAAATGCCCCCCCTGGAAGAGAACGCGGAGGATAACCAGGTCGGACCCAAAGAGGACGACGACTCTTCAATTCCCCACCCCTCCAGGGGGGATTTCTAGATTCTCTAGATCCCTAGATTTCTAGACTATTCCATCTATCCCTAGAGGAGTTCTGCCCGTTTCTGGGGATGGCAGTTCCGGATATACTCTTCCTCCAGGGGGATCCAGAGGCGTTGGAAGGCCTGGGCTTTTTCCGGGCCATTCCGTTTCAGGATGCGCTGTTGTTGTTCCTGGGAGGAGACATCGTAGAAGAAGGCGATGTCGGCGTAGTTTCCCAAGGCGGGATGGAGGGCGTAGGCGCCCTCCACAATGCGCCAGGTATGCTCTCCTGCCACCTTCCGTTCTCCCTCCAGGCGTCCCAAGGTGCATTGGAAGGGTTGGTATTGGAAGGGGAAGGGTTGGCGGAGGAAGGGGAGGACCTCCTGCTGGAATCGTTCGTAGTGGACATTTCCCCCGGGGGTGGCCCGTCGCTGGGGGGTGCGCATCTCTGGGGGAAGGAAGAAATCGTCCATATGGATGACCGCCCCTTGGAGGGCGTGGGCCAGAGCCAGGGCAAGAGTGGTTTTTCCGGCGGCGGCCCGTCCGTCCAGGGCCAGGATGCGGGGAGCGGGAGCGGGGGGGAGTTGTTGAAGGCGGGAGAGGACCTTTTCCAGGGTCTCTTGGAGGGTTGGGGTGTCCATCACGGCAGTGGAGGCAGAGGGAGATTCTGAGGGGGCCAGGGGACCTTCACCTGGTCGGTTCTCAGGAGGAACTGGAAGAGTTCCCGTCCTCGTTTTTCCAGATCCACATCTTGGAAGCGCTGGGGATAGAGGATTTTTCCCAGGAGGAGGGCATTGAGATAGGCGATTTCCAGGTTGGTGTAGTAGGCGTTGTAGGGCATAAGGAGATGGACGCGGCGATGTTGGAAGGCCTCCATGGACTGGAAGAGCTGCGGCGTTCGCCGGTATTCCTCCAAGAAGAGTTCCCAGCCCCCCTGATCCAGGAAAATCACCTGGGGATTCAGGGAGAGAACCGTCTCCAATTCCAGCTTCCGATAGCCCTGTTCCCCGGGGACAGTATCCAGCACATTCCGGGCGCGGACGGCCTGAAAGAGGGAATATCCCGCCATGGAGCTGCCAAAGCCCTGAAGGCCGAAATGGGAATGACATCCCAGGTAGACCCGGGGTTGCTCCTCCGGGGAAAGCCCCTCCGTGCGTTCCCGCAACTCCCCCTGAAGTCCCCGAATGTAGGCCACTACCTCTCTGGCCCGCTCCTCCGCCCCCAAGACTTCCCCCAGGATGAACAGGGACTGTTCCACCATGGGATCGAAGGCCTCCCCGTCCCCGTAGTGCAACACCACCACCGGAATCCCCGTGTCTCTCTGCAATTTCTCCATCTCCCCCGGCGAAGAATAGAAGGTGGAAAAGAGCACATCCGGTTTCTGAGCCAGCAAAGCCTCGGGATCCACAGTGCTGGCAGCCCCCCCTGCCCCAATGACGGGAAGGCGCTGAAACCACTCCTTGTGGGCCTCCTGATAAGGACGGAAGGAAAACAGAAACCCCTTCTCGCAGGCCTCCACCCCGCATAGCAAGGCGGGATCCCCCACATAGCAGAAGAGGCGAAGGGCTCCCGCCCCAATGCAGGCGACCCGCCGAATTTCCTGGGGAAGCTCCACCTGACGCCCCAGGGTGTCACGCACCTGGCGACGCCCCTCCCCGGAGGCCTCAGGGGCGGGACGGGGCGCGCATCCCGCCAGCACAAGCAAGGACAAGAAAACGAAGAGAAAGACGGAGCGCATGGGAATGAACTAGCCGAAGAGAAAGTGGGCGGGCCGTCCTTCCGTGGGGGGAAGGCATTGGACGGGAACGCGGTAGAGTCGGGAAAGAAGGGCGGGGGTCAGGGTGTCCGCGGCTTTCCCCAGGGCCAGGGGGCGTCCTTCCTGGAGGAGAAGGACATCGGTGGCCACCCGGAGGGCAAGGTTCACATCGTGGATGGCCAAAACCATGATGAGATTTCCTTCTGGAAGAAGTCCTTGGAGAAGGCGGACGATTTCCCGTTGGGCATGGACATCCAGGTTGCTGGTGGGTTCGTCCAGGAGGAGGAGTTGGGGTTGTTGGGCCAAAGCCTGGGCCAGGGCCACCCGCTGACGTTCTCCCCCCGAGAGGGCATGGAGAGGGCGTTCCTCTTTTCCCGCCAGTCCCATCCGTTCCAGGATGTCCTGAGCCAGCCGGAGATCTTCCCGGCGGGGACGCCAGGAGAGATGGGGAATGCGTCCCAGCAGCACCGCTTCCAGGACCGTGCAATCCGGGAAGGCGGGGAATTGGGGAACCAGGGCCACCCGTTTGGCCCGTTCCCGTGGGGGAAGAGAGGCGAGAGACAGGGCATCCAAGCGCACCTCCCCCTGGGCGGGCCTTTCCAGCCCCGCCATCAGCTTCAGAAGGGTGGATTTGCCGGAGCCATTCTCTCCCAGAAGCGCCAGACACTGCCCCGTCCGCAGCCCCAGAGAAATCCCCTGGAGGGCCTCCGCCTCCCCAGAAGAATAGGCAAAATGGAGATTTTCCAAGATCAATTCCATGGGGAAGAGAGGGGGGCTTTCCGGGAAGCCTTCAGCAGAAGCCAGAGGAAGAGGGGAGCCCCCATGAGGGCGGTAAGGGCCCCTACAGGCAGAAGAATTCCCTTCCCCGGCAGGCGGGAGAGCACATCCGCCAAAAGCAGGAGGGCTCCCCCCGACAGGAAGGTGCAGGCCGGCAATCCCTTTCGTTGGCCTCCCAAGATCGCCCGGGAAAGATGGGGACCCAGGAGCCCCACGAAGCCAATGACCCCCAGAAGGGAGACGGAGATGGCGGTGATCAAGGCGGCTATGGCCAGAGCGGCCAAGCGCAGACGGGAAAAGGGGATTCCCAGGGAGGCAGCCAAACCATCTCCTCCCTCCAAGGCCAGCAGGGGCCAGCGTTGCCAAGTCAGGAAGGCGATGGCCAGGAGGGCGGGAGGCAGAAGCATGAGGCATTCTCCCAAGGTGATGCGCCCCAGGTCTCCAAAGGTCCAGAAGATGGCGGCGGAAAGCTGGGTGTCTTGGGCGAAGCACTGGAGGAGGGTGGTGAGGGAGAGGGCCAAGGCCCCCATGGCCATGCCGGCTAGCACCACGGATTCCGGAGAGAACCCGCCCCGCCGGGCAAAGAGGGCCATGAGAAACGCGGCCGCCATGGTGGACGCGAAGGCGCAGAGAGCCGTGGCTCCGGGCAAGGAGGAGAGCCAGGGCAGAAGAATGAGGCACACATTGGCCCCTAGGGCTGCTGCATGGTTCAATCCCAAAGTGGCGGGAGACGCAAGGGAATTGCGAAGCACTCCCTGCATCAAGAGTCCCGCCAAGGCCAGGGATCCCCCTGCGAGCACCGCCGCCACCACCCGGGGAAGCCGGAGATGAAGGAGAACTTGGCGGGCCACCTCTCCTCCCTCCTGCCAGAAAGAGACTCCCAGGGCCCCCGTGGCCAGATCCGCCAGAGCCAAGGCCAGAAGCACCAGGATGTGTCCCCAAAGGAGCAGGCGGGGAAAGGGAGGAGCGGAGGAGGGCATGGGGGATATGCCTCAGAGGGGGTCGATGGTTTCCAAGGCCGAATTGACCTTTCCCTGGTTGAACCAGGTGTTCCGGAGGGTGGCCTCCTCCGCGGCAGGATAGGATTCACGGCAGGGGAGCTGGGGGCGTTCCCGGGGAACCACATGTCCGTCCAGGAAAGCCACGTCGCACTGGGTTCCTTTCCGATGGCGGAAGAGAGCAGCCCGGTTGTTGCCGTAGCTGGTCCCCGTGAGATGGCGCCCCTCCGGATTGACCACGTTGCAGTAGTAGCAAAGATGGCCCGTGTTCTCCACCAGCATGGCGGTGAGAGAGGGAGCGGAGAAGGAGATGGTCTTCAGGGCGCCCTGTCCGGCGGAGGCGATGAGATAGTTCAGGCCGAAGTTGGTGGTGATATCCTCCATTTGCGGTTCATCAGGGCAGAAGAGTACCTTGGAGGGATTGGCGGAGGCCTGGTGGCTCCCCAGATAGCGCATCACAATGTCATCCAGCCAATTCTTGGCGGTCACCGCCTGGCCATAGCTGTTCTGACTCCCTCCCCCGATATTGTCCAGACAGGGAAGGAAATCATCGTAGTCCTGGCTATACATCAAGAAAGCCAGGGACAACTGACGCATGTTGGAGAGGCATCCCGTGGCCCGGGCCTTTTCCCGGGCGCTGGAGAGAGCCGGCAGAAGCATGGCGGCCAGGATGGCAATGATGGCGATGACCACCAGGAGTTCAATCAAGGTAAAGGAGCGGGAGCGGGACATCATCATGGGGAAAACTGGGGCAGGAGGGAGCCGGCCTTCTAGCCAGCAGGAGGACCAGTCTCTGGGGCAATATCAGGGATCGTCTTCCCTCTGTGCCCTCCAAGACATGAAATATGCCTTCCTGGCGTTGTCCTCGAAAAACAAAGAGAACCAGCCGACTTCTTCGGCATGCCTGCACCGCCCGCTTCCGTGACGGTTCCCCCAAACCTTCCTGGCCTGGAGGTCGGACCTTCTTTCCTATCCTCGTTCCCCAAGCAACAGGGAGAAACATTCCGGGAAAGGGTCAAAACGCCGTACTATACATGCCTCCCCCTGGTTCTCCCTGTATGCCGCCGGCTTCCCTCCACACCTTCCCCCCCCCAAGAAAACAAGGGACATCCTATGGGGCGGCGCACAGATTCTTGGCGCACTCCACCGCCTCCTGCACCAGCCGCGTCATATTGTAGTCGGCAATGCCCACCACCAGCGTGTCGCAATGATGGAAGGGTATGAGGATTTTCCGGGCGGCGCTTTGGGCAACGGCCAAGGCCATGGCAGGGGTGATTTCTCCATGGAGGGAGTCCGCAATCACAATGCCCATAGGACCCACAATGAGATCCGCTTTCCGGCATCCCACCACCACCGCATTCTCTCCCGTGGCGGCCGCCGTGGCCCCCGCCTTGTGCATGGCCTCCGTGGCTGTGGTGTTGGTGCCCACTGCCAAGATCTCCACCTGGGGAAGGGCCTTGCGCAAGGCAGATACCAACATCTTCCCCGCCCCGCCACCATGGGCATCGATCACCAAAATCTTCACAATTCCCTGCCTCCTTCCTTCCTAAACCTGGGACAAACACCAAAAAGCCCCCAAAAAACCGTCTGTGATCCATAAGATAATGCCATTGCTCCCCCTCCCC
>JAEDMH010000182.1 GCA_016303095.1 Lentisphaeria bacterium
ATCAATGCCGAAAGCGCTATTCCCGGACGTAAAGGAATATTTCTGCATGAGTCTTTGCGTGAACTTTCTCTCCATCCAAGTTCCAATGGCTTTACCATCTGTGACGCCATACAAGTCCTTCCATGAACGTTGGGAGACGAAGAGGGAGAACTTGGAGGCTTCATCCTTCAAGGAACTCACGGAAAGAGCGGGGGCATCCTGGGAGCGTGGTTGTCTCATGAATATGCTATCCTTGCGTTGTACTTGCATGGCAAAAGTCTTCAGGAAGGGCAGCAGGCATCAATGTGGAACGCATTCCTGCATGCTTCCCGTGGAATCCAGCAAAAACACCAGATCCACCACGCCTTTGACTTTCTTTTCCTCGGACATCATGCGCTCCTTGACTCAACCACGCGGCCCCTCCGGAAGGAAGAGGCATGCCGGGGGATAATATACACACCAGGCAGGACCAGCATGGGAATCCCCCCCCTCTCTCCCCGCGCTTTTTCCCGGGGACGGGAGAGAGCAGATTCCCTAGAACTCTAGAAATCTAGAAATCTCCCCCGAGGCGGGACGTGCGGGGAGCCGGACCCTCCTCTCTGTGCTCTCCGTGCCCCGCCCAGCGGGGATTCTGTGGTCTTCGTGTCAAGCGGCAGCGCCCTATGCCGGCCGTTAGGGTTCCAGAATTCTATTCCTTCCAGGAGAAGGATCGGTCCCGCTCCTCTCCGCCGATGCCCAGGCGGAAGATGCGCAGCTCCTTCTTTTCCGGTTTGACGGCCACGAGATCCACCAAGGTCTGTTGATCGGGGTTGAAATCCAGGCGGGAGGCCCACCGGGGCACATCGATGGGGGAGACTCCGCCGAAGCCCTGGGAGATGGCCACCAGAATGCCGTCATGGACCTCGGTCACATCAAAATGGGAGTCCCCGGTGATGTAGGCGACCATACGGCAGTTCACATTCCGGGAGAAATCCCACTTCACCCCCTCCGCTTCCCCTTTTCCTCCGGCATTGAACTCCCGGAAGAGGGTTAGAAGGGTTTCCCAATGGGCGCCCCGGATGGTATCCCGGGCCCAGGCTCCCAGGTCGTCCCACATGCAGTAATGGGAGAGCACCAGCACGGTCCACCCCGGTTCGGTGAATTGCATGTGATAGGCCAGGAATTGCATCTGGGGGATGGAGACGGTGTAGTAGGCGGGGTCTTGGCGGTCGCTGGTATTCAGGAAGAAGACCCGCACCTTTCGGGCGGGGATGTCCACAAAGCCGTAGGTCCCGTTTTCCGCCAGGGTCAATTGCCGCAGGGAGGTGGACTTCCGCAGACTAGGCACGTTGAAAATCTCTCCCAGTTCCCGGTCGTTGAAACCGTTTCCCGGGCCGCCATTCCGGTTCTGGTCATGGTTGCCCACCAGATTGATGGAGATGCCCGGAAATTGATGATGGAGATCCGCATGACGCTGCAGGAACGGCAGCGCCACTTCCAACTCCTTGGTGGCCGGCACATCCAGGCCGATGTCCCCCAAATCGGCAATGAAATCAAAGGGGAGGGTTTTGGCGGCATGGTTCAGATAGGCCACATGGCGATAGGTCTCCCGTCCCCCGGAATGGACATCGGTGATGATGGGAAAGAGGACCACGGGATCCTCTCCCTGCCATTGCTGGATGCGTTGCTGGACCTTTTCCACCTCCTGGTCAAACCAGGCAGGAATGGGGATGGACTGGGCAAGAAGGGTGGTCATGGCGAGAAAACAAAAAAAGCAAGCAAGGAGAGATTTTCTCATAGGGTTACAGATTGTCTTGTAGGGTTACGGGGAGTACGGGAGAGAGGCAAGGCATGGGGGTTATTCGCCGCATCCTTGGGGATAGGAGATGGTTTTTCCCTGCCAGGAGCGGAAGAGGGGAGCCCCCGTCCCGTCCTGTCCCAGGCACTGTTCTGGCTGAAGGCGGATCTTGCCCTCGCCTCCCGGCAAATCGAAAGCGAAGGCAGGGAGGGCCAGGCCGGATATGCGTCCCCGGAGCTGATCCATGATCTGGAGTCCCTTCTCCAGGCCGGTGCGGAAGTGCATGGCTCCTTGAATGGGATCGCCATGGAAGAGATAGTAGGGTTTGATGTGATAGCGAAGCAGGGAGGTAAAGAGCTTGCCCAGGGTCTCCGCCTCGTCATTCACCCCCTTGAGCAACACGCTCTGGTTCACCATGGAGACCCCCGCCCGGTTCAGGATGTCACAAGCCGCCTGCACCTCTCGGGTCAATTCCCGGGGATGGTTGAAGTGGCAGGCCAGCCAGGCAGGCTTGCCACTGGCCAGAATGGCCGCCAGACGGGGGGTGATCCGCTGGGGCAAAACACAGGGCACCCGACTCCCAAAGCGGAGAATCTCCACAGACTCCACCGCGGAAAGGGCTCCCACAATCCGCCGGAGGTTCTCCTCCGGCAGCATCAGAGGATCTCCCCCGGAAATCAACACCTCCCGCACCTGGGGATTGCGGCGAAGATAGGACACCACCTGGGACAATTCTTCCGGGGTCAACGGCAGGAGAGCACGACCCCAGTCCCGCTTCCGCATGCAATGCCGACAATGCATGGCGCAGAGATTCCCTGTCACCAGAAGGGCGCGATCGGGATAGCGGTGCACCAGACGGGGCACGGGAGAATGCTCCTCCTCCCCCAAGGCATCCGCCTCCCCCCCCGCCTGGCACGACACCTCATCGTCCGATGGAAGACACTGCCGCAGAATGGGATCCTGGAGAGTGGGACGCTCCGCAAGGGAAAGGTAGTACGGAGTCACAAAGAGAGGATAGGCCTCCTGTCCCCGCCTCCCCCCTAGCGTCTCAGGGGAGACGCCCAAATAGGCGGACACCTCCTCCAAGGTCCGCGCCCCGTGGGCCAACTGCCAACGCCAGTCCCACCACTGGTTGGAGGTGGGCTTTTCTTGAAAGTAGAGTTCCATGGGCGAGAATCCGGAAAACGAAAAAAACCGCCGGGAAACAGGGAAATTCCACGGCGGCCGAAGAAGAATGGCGGAGTTGATGGGGCTCGAACCCACGACCTTCGCCGTGACAGGGCGATGCTCTAACCAATTGCGCTACAACTCCA
>JAEDMH010000183.1 GCA_016303095.1 Lentisphaeria bacterium
CATGCCTACCATATCCTCCAACTCCTCCTGGGCACCGGAACCCTCCCCAATCTCTGGGATACCCACCCCCCCTTCCAAATCGACGGAAATCTGGGGGGCACCGCCGGCATGGCGGAAATGCTCCTCCAATCCCACGCGGGCGCCATCCATCTCCTCCCCGCGTTGCCCGAGGAATGGAAGGACGGCGCCTTCCGGGGACTCTGCGCCCGGGGCGCCTTCACCCTGGATGTGCAGTGGAGGAACAGCACCCTTACGGAGGTGGTCATCCACGCCCAGGCGGGAGGAGAGGTGACCGTCAAGGGACCGGGGCTTCCCACTCAGAGCCTCCATCTCCTTCCTGGGGAGAGCCGACGCCTTCTGTAGGCTATCTCCGGGGAGAGAACAGGAGCTGAAGCGCCTTCTGGGTGGCGTCCTCCACTCCCTGGAGCAGCTGCTCCTGCAAAACGGGCTTGGGCTGGCAAAGGTCGTAGGCGCTGGTGATGCATTCCATGCACTGGTGCACCTGGGGAGGAAGGGCGCGCCAGCCCTCCAGCAGATCCCCGGGAGGCCCCTGGAGGGTGGTCAGACGCTGGTCGTATTCCCCATTCAAATACCGGTTGAGCATCTCTCGGAAGTGATTCCGGCAGGTCATCTCCCCCGCCGGCCCTGCCTCCCACTTCCGAAAGGTGGACCAGTCCACATGGAAGAATTTCCCAAGGGTCCGGTAGGATAGGCATAGCTGGCGACGCTTCTGGAGGAGACGCAACTGCACCTCCCGGGTGATGATCCGGCTCTCGTCAATGTACTCCTGCATGGAAAAGCATTTCTCCTTGGCCCATAGGCCGGGAATAGGGGGGCGAAGATCGTAAACCAAAACCAGGAACCCCAGGAAAAAATCCCCAGGTTCTCCGATACTCTATCGAGGCTTTCCCCCGTCTCCCCCAAATGGGCCGAAGAGACCCTCCTCTTCCTATTCCTGCTCAGGAATGGACGGGGATTTTTTGATAATATCAATAACTACCTGTAATGCAATAAGTTATAAAATATGTAAAAGGAGGCGACGGAGGGGCTCCGCCGCCCCGGGCCTCCAAAGACAGCGCCCCCTCCCTCCCCCCCGGGGGATTTGGGGTCGTAGAACGTCGTTCGCAGAGAAGAGGAGGCGTCTGGCGTGGGTCTATTCCAGGACCAGCGTGCCCCAATACTCTTGGAGGTGGAAATTCAGGACAGGCTGGAGAGGATAGGAGAAGTTCACGCAGAAGGTGCGATGGGAGGAGCGGGCATATCCCGCCAGGAGAATCTGCCAAGGCCGTCCGGCCTCCAGAGGAACCCCCGTCTTCTCCTCCACCATGGCTTTGGAAATGGTCATCACAGTCCACCAGCCCTCATCCCGATCCTTGGGGTCATTCAGAGTGCCGTCCACCGCTGACACCACGTCAAACCCTGGCATCAGGGACTGCATGTCCAGGAAATCCGGGCCGCCCCATGAGCGGCTGGGGAAGAAATAGGTCGTCTTTCGGGCGGAGGGTGTGGCATACAATTCCAGATAGCAGGGGGTCTGAAGGGGTTTCAGGAAGACTTCCATCACATCCCCCAGGAAAAAATGGAGCTGCTGATCTTCGGAGGTGAGACAGCAGACATCGTCATTTTCAATGTGGCAGCCCACATAGAGATTCTTCTCGTCATGCAGCAGCCGCACAGTGACCTTCACAGGATTGTGCTCCTTGGCAATAGACTCCACCGTCTTCTCCGGACAGCCCATGGCCGGATCGTACAGCGCCAGCGTGACCGGCTCCGCCTTCGCCCAGGCGGGATCCCCTTGCCGAGCATCCACGGCCAAGCCCTGAACCCGATGGGCCGTCACAGGAAGTACCTCCTCCCGGGAAGAAAGGTGCCCGCAACTGGCGGAAAGCAGAATCAGACCCAATCCCAGAATAGGGAGAAACATGGAAGAGAGCAAACTACGCATGGAAAGTAGACACAGGGGTAGAGAGGAAGAACGAGAGAAACAGAAAACCCGGCTAATATAGCCTGCGCCCCTCTCCCACCCCCGCCGGAGGGACAGTGGATCAGGCATGCCGTCGTGAGGCAGAAGGTCGACTCCCCCGCCGAAGGGACAGTGGATCAGGCATGCCGTCGCGAGGCAGAAGGTCGACTCCTCCCCCCCCCCGCCGGAGGGACAGTGGATCAGGCATGCCGTCGTGAGGCAGAAGGTCGACTCCCCCGCCGGAGGGACAGTGGATCAGGCATGCCGTCGTGAGACAGAAGGTCGACTCCCCCGCCGGAAGGACACGGGATCAGGAATGGGCAAGCGCCAGGAGGATTTTCAGTCTTTTGGAGCCATGGAATTGCGGTTCCAGGGGCGGGGGTTACGCTATAGGGCGGTAGGGAGGGGGGTGGAGGGGATTCCATATATCCCCACGCGCGTAGCGCGCGCGACCTCCTAGAGGATCTAGAGGGTCTAGAGGGGTCTAGAGGGGTCTAGAAATCTAGAGATCTAGCCCCGACCTGGTCTCTGTGTGCCCGCGCAGCGTGCCTTCCGTGTCCGACCTGTTTTCCCTCCGGGGGTTCTCGCAGATGCTTCACCCCCGTCGATTCAGGCCTGCCACCCCTCCGGGGTTCGGCTTTGTTTTTGTCCGTGCCGGGGGTTTCGTTCGTCCCTTTGGTCCTCCCTTCACCCCCGTCTAGCGATCCCCCCACCCCTGCCGGGGTTCATGAGGATTTTTCCCCGTCCCCCCAAGGCGGGACGTGCGGGGGGGCAGGTCCCGCCCCGACCTGGTCTCTGTGTGCCCGCGCAGCGGGCCTTCCGTGTTCTCCGTGTCTCCTCTCCGGGGGTTCTCGCAGGTGCTTCACCCCCGTCGATTCAGGCCTGCCACCCCTACGGGGTTCGGATTCAATTTTTATCCGTGCCGGGGGTTTCGTTCGTCCCTTTGGTCCTCCCTTCACCCCCGTCTAGCGATCCTCCCACCCCTGCCGGGGTTCAGGAGGATTGCCCCCTTTTTCCCCCAAGGCGGGATGTGCGGGGGGCAGGTCCCGCCTCTCCGTGCCCTCCGTGCGCCGGCTTGCCGGCGTTTCCGTGCCTTCCGTG
>JAEDMH010000046.1 GCA_016303095.1 Lentisphaeria bacterium
GAGTTCGCCGCAGGCCAGTTCATCGCAGGCGATGATGGCGTTGTTGTGGAGATTCAGGGCGGAGATGGTCCACATCTGGTTCACGCCGCCTTCCACGCACTCCTTCAGGGCGCGGGCCTTGTTGTGTCCGCTGATGAGGAGGAGGACTTCCCGGGAATCGGTCACGGTGCCCACGCCCACGGAGAGGGCGCGAGAGGGGACCTTTTCGGGGTCGTTTTCGAAGAAGCGGGAGTTGGCGATCTTGGTATCCTCGGTGAGATCCCGGATGCCGGTGCGGGAGGCGAGGGAGGTGAAGGGTTCGTTGAAGGCGATATGTCCATCCACGCCGCTGCCGCCCAGGAAGAGATCGATGCCGCCGTAGGAGGCGATCTTGGCCTCATAGCGGGCGCATTCGGCTTCCAGGTCCTCGGCCATCCCGTTGAGGATGTTCACGTTCTCCGCCGGGATGTCGATGTGGTTGAAGAGATTGTCGTGCATGAAGAACCAGTAGCTCTCGTGATGTTCCCGAGGCAGGCCCACATACTCGTCCATGTTGAAGGTGACCACGTTCTTGAAGGAGACCTTTCCGGCCTTGTTGGCCGCCACCAGGCGCTTGTAGACTCCCAGGGGAGAGGAGCCCGTAGGCAGTCCCAGAACGAAGGGCTTGTCGCCCTTATGGGCTTGGATGGCCGCCATAATGTGGTTGGCGGCCCACTCGCACATCTTGTCGTAATTCTGCTGAATGATGACTTTCATGGTTCTTCGACTCCTTTGTTTCGCAGGGAGGAGAGAGTTTTTCCTTGCGAAACGCCCGCCTATTCCCGGATGGCCGCCCGAGGGGAGGATCCTGGAAGCGTCGGAGAGGGCTCCGGCGCCTTTGGCTCCCCTGGGGGAATGCGCCGTCGGCGGTGACCTTTGGGCATTGCTCCATAATCTAACCTGAATCCGCCGTGTCATAGGCGAATGGCGCCGGGAAGAAACTCCCCCTGCCCTGCCCTAGGAGATTATGTTAAGCCCCATTCGCCTTCTTCCCCCCTCCCCTCCCTCCCCCTTCTTCCCATGCTCTCCCAACTCCTCTCTCAGCTCTCCTGCCCAGGCCCCGAATACCGTGGCGCCCCCTTCTGGGCCTGGAATGGCAAACTCTCCCCCCAGGAACTGCGAAGACAAATCCGCCTCTTCCACGACATGGGCCTGGGCGGCTTCTTCATGCACGCCCGGGTGGGCCTGAACACCCCCTATCTGGGACCCGAATGGTTCGAGGCCGTCCGCGCCTGCGTGGACGAGGCGGAAAAGCTGGGCATGAAGGCCTGGCTCTATGACGAGGACCGCTGGCCCTCCGGCGCCGCCGGCGGACTGGTCACCAAGGATCCCCAATTCCGGCAACGACATCTCCAGCTCACTCTCCTGGATTCCCTCCCCCAGGAAGGACTCCCCCAAGAACGGCTGGGACTCTTCGCCGCCCGGATCCAGGAACATGACGCACGACAGGTGCGCCCCTTCTCCCCGGAGACCGACACCCTGGCCCAGGGGGAATCCCTCCTCCTCTTCCAGGTCGTCGCCGACGCCCCCAACAGCTGGTTCAACGACCAGACCTACCTGGACACCATGAACCCCAAGGCCGTGGAACGCTTCCTCCAGGTGACCCACGAGGCCTATCGCCGGGAAATCTCCCAGGCCTTCGGAAACACCGTCCCCGGCATCTTCACCGACGAACCCAACTACATCCACGGCTGGACTCCCAACCTGCGGCCCTGGACGGAGGCCCTGGCCCAGGAGTTCCAGACACGCCACGGATACGACCTGCTCCCCCATCTCCCCGAACTCTTCTTCTTTGTGGAGGGGGAACCCTTCTCCCAGGCCAGACGGGACTTCTACGAAACCGCCACCTCCCTCTACGTCAACGCCTTCTCCCGCCTCATCGGGGAATGGTGCCAGAAGAACGGGCTGGCCTTCACGGGACACGACCTGGAGGAGGACTCCCCCATGCATCAGACCCTGGTCAGCGGCTCCGCCATGCGCTTCTACGAATTCCAGCAGCAGCCTGGCATCGACCTGCTCACGGAGCACTGGGGAGTCTTTGACACCGCCAAGCAATGCTCCTCCATGGCCCACCAGTTCGGACGCCCCTGGAGGCTCTCCGAAACCTACGGATGCACCGGATGGGACTTCCCCTTCATGGGACACAAGGCCCTGGGAGACTGGCAATACGCCCTGGGCATCAACTTCCGGTGCCAGCACCTGGCCTGGTACACCATGGCCGCCGAAGCAAAGCGGGACTACCCCGCCAGCATCTCCTACCAATCCCCCTGGCACCAGGATTTCCCCGTGGTGGAGGACTACTTCGCACGCCTGGGCGTGGCTCTCTCCGAAGGGGAAGAACAGCGGGATCTCCTGGTGGTCCATCCCCTGGAAACCGCCTGGGGCACCACCATCCCCGGAACCAGGGACACCCCCGAGGCCAAAGCCGCCGACGCCGCCCTCTACACCCTCTCCAATCTCCTCCTGGGAGGCAATCTGGACTTCGACTACGGCGACGAGGACGTGATGGCCCACCATGGCCGGGTGGAGAACCACCGCCTCATGGTGAATCTGGCGGGCTATCGGGCCGTCCTGCTGCCGGAGATGCTCACCATCCGCCAGAGCACCCTGGCCCTCCTGGAGGCCTTCCTCCAGGAAGGAGGAGAGGTCTTCTATCTGGGAGAACCTCCCGCCCGGGTGGACGGCGCCCCCTCCCCCCTGGCCCAGCAAAGCTACCAGGCCTTCCGTCCCGTCACCCGGGAGACCCTCGTTGCCTCTTTGGAGGGTTCCGTGCGCCGGGTCTCCCTCACCGACAGCAATGGCCGCCAGGTGGAGCCCGCCCTCCATCTCCTCCGGAAGGCCCAGGACCACCAGACCCTCTTCCTCTGCAACTACGGCACCCCCTTCGGAGAGCAGATGAGCTATCCCCTGGTGCGGGACCGGAAGCTCTCCTGGCGCAAGATCACCGTGGCCGTGAAGGCCAGCCCCGAGGAGACCGCCTACGAACTGGATCTCATGACCGGCGACCTCACCCAGGTCTCCAGCCGGCACGAGGGGGGAAAGCTGGTCTTCCACACCAGCCTCCTCCCCCTGGAATCCCATCTCTTCTTCCTCACCGAAGCCAAACTCCCCGCCAAGCCCCCCGTCACTCCCCCCGCCCTCACGGGAGAATCCATCCCCCTCCCCCAAAACGGCTGGCGGGTGGAATTGGACGACCCCAATGTCCTGGTGCTGGACCACGCCCAGGCCACCGTGGATGGCACCCCCTTGGGCAACCGGTACATCCTCGCCTTGGATGACCACATCCGAACGGAACTCCTCCACGGGCGCCCCCGGGGATACGCCATGGTGCAGCCCTGGCTCCGCGCAGAGAAGCCCCAGGAGGGGCACACCTTGGACTTGGTGCTGGAATACACCTTCCGCTGCCACACCCTCCCCCAGGAACTCTGCCACCTGGCCCTGGAACGCCCCGATCTCTACGAAATCACCCTCAACGGACAGCGGGTGGAACGAAAGGACGCGGGATGGTGGTGCGACCTCTCCCTCCGAAAACTCCCCCTCCCCCCGGAGGCCTTCCAAATCGGAGAAAACCATCTCGCCCTCCGCTGCCGATACCACCTGGGACTCCCCGGACTGGAATATGTCTACCTCCTGGGAGACTTCGGGGTGGTGGACAACACCCTCACCCCCCCCGTCCGCACCCTCTCCACAGGAGACTGGTGCCACCAGGGACTCCCCCACTACGCCGGAAATCTCACCTACACCCACGCCATCGATCTCCCCTGGGACGAAAAACGCCCCTGCTTCCTCTCCTTGGAACACTGGCGCGGCGTGAGCCTGGCCGTCTCCGTCAACGGCTCTCCCTGGAAACCCCTCCCCTGGCCCCCCTTCCAAATGGAGGTCACCCACCTGCTGAAGAACGGACGGAATCTCTTCTCCCTCCGGGTCATCGGACATCGCCGAAATTCCCACGGCCCCTTCTACGCCCAAAAGGGAGCCTGGCCCGATTGGACCGGACCGGAACAGTTCAAGGAATACGCCTCCCCCCATAAATGCCTGGTCCCCTGCGGACTCATGGCTCCCCCCGTCCTCCTCTTCTGAAACCGGCCGGCCACGCCCCTCCTGCCCCCAAAGCAGCAGGGGAGGGCGCGAGGAAGCGGAAGCCCGGGGATTTCCCTGATCCGGGGGAGGAAACCCACGGATTCTCCGTCAGCCTTTATATTACGTCAATTTCCCTTTTTGACGGTTTTTTTGCGTCAAAGCGGGCCGAGTGGCGGCGTTTTGCCCCGGTCGGTCCATGTCCCACCGAAAACGGAATGAGGAGAACCCCATGATCACCGTGAATGATCTGAAAAATGCCGAGCTGAAGGGCTGGCTTCAGGGCTGGATCGACCTGTGCAAGCCTGCCATGGTTGAGTTCTGCGACGGCTCCCAGAAGCATTACGACACCCTTTGCGACCTGATGGTCAAGACGGGCACCTTCATCAAGATGAAGAGCCCCGTGAACTCCTATCTGGCCCGCTCCGACAAGAGCGATGTGGCCCGTGTGGAGGAGCGCACCTTCATCTGTGCCAAGGACGAGGCCGGCGCCGGCGTCACCAACCACTGGAAGGCCCCCGCCGAGATGAAGGCGGAGTTCAACAAGATCTTCGACGGCTGCATGGCCGGACGCACCATGTATGTGATTCCCTTCTCCATGGGCAATCCCGAGTCTCCTCTGGCCAAGTACGGCATTGAGATCACCGACTCTCCCTACGTGGTGGTGAACATGATGATCATGACCCGGGTCAGCCAGACCATCCTGGACCGCATTGACGCCGGCCGGGAATACATCCACGCCGTCCACTCCAACGGCGCGCCTCTGGCGGACGGGCAGGCGGACGTGCCCTGGCCCTGCGCTCCCGTGGAGAAGAAGTACATCTCCCAGTTCCCCGACACCCGGGAGATCATCTCCTTCGGCTCCGGATACGGCGGGAACGCCCTGCTGGGCAAGAAGTGCTTCGCCCTGCGCATCGCCAGCGTCCTGGCCAAGGAAGAGGGCTGGATGGCCGAGCACATGCTCATCCTGAAGGTCACCAATCCCGAGGGCAAGTACAAGTTCATCACCGGCGCCTTCCCCAGCGCCTGCGGCAAGACCAATCTGGCCATGCTCACTCCCACCCTCCCCGGCTGGAAGGTGGAGACCGTGGGCGACGACATCGCCTGGATGCGCTTTGACAAGGACGGCGTGCTGCGGGCCATCAATCCCGAGGCCGGCTTCTTCGGCGTGGCCCCCGGCACCTCCATGAAGTCCAACCCCAACGCCATGAAGACCATCAATGGCGGCAACACCATCTTCACCAACGTGGCCCTCACCGAGGACTACAGCTACTGGTGGGAAGACGGGGATGTGAAGGATCCCGGCACGGTGGTGGACTGGCTGCGCCGGCCCTGGAACAAGGCCTGGAATCCCGCCGGCCCCGCCGCCCACAAGAACTCCCGCTTCACCACCCCCGCCAAGCAGTGCCCCGTCATCGCCCCCGAGTGGGAGAGCCCGGAAGGGGTGCCCATCTCCGCCATCCTCTTCGGCGGACGCCGCAAGACCGTGGTGCCTCTGGTGAACGAGTCTCGCTCCTGGGAACACGGTGTCTTCATGGGCGCCACCATGTCCTCCGAGATGACCGCCGCCACCCTGGGCGGAGCCGGCCAGCTGCGCTTCGACCCCATGGCCATGCTGCCCTTCATCGGCTACAACGTCTGCGACTACCTGAAGCACTGGCTGGAAATCGGCAAGCATCCCGGCGCCAAGCTGCCCAAGATCTACTACGTGAACTGGTTCCGTCGTGGCGAGGATGGCCACTTCCTGTGGCCCGGCTACGGCGACAACAGCCGCGTCCTCAAGTGGATCTTCGAGCGTTGCGACGGCACCGCCGACGCCAAGGAGACCGAAATCGGCAACCTGCCCACCGATGACGCCATCGACATGAGCGGCCTGGATGTCTCCGCCGAGGACAAGAAGGTCCTGCTCTCCGTGGACAAGGAAGGCTGGAAGTCCACCCTGCCTCAGTTCGAGGAGTGGCTGAACAAGCTGAACAAGTATGCGGATCAGGGTCATCCCCTGCCCGCGGAAATCTGGAACCAGCTGGAAGAGCTGAAGAAGCGCCTCGGCTAGGCCGGGGAGTCTTTTCCCGGCGCCTCCGGAGGAGTCCCCTTGCCCTATCCCCCCTGCCGCCCCTTTTTCAGGGGTGTCGGGGGGCGAGGAAGACAGGCGGGGACGCCCCGAAGGCGTTCTTCTCCATCGGCCGGCCGGACGCGAAAGACGCGCCTGGGTCGGCCGTTCCCTTTTCCTCTTTTCTCCCTCCCCCCCCTTTTTTCGGCCATGCCCCCCCCTCTGGACTATTTGGAAGGCAAGAAACTCTGCGTGGTCTTTGTGAAGGTGCTGGAGCCCTCCACGGGAAGGGTGCAGTGCCGCGCCCTCCGGGGACGGGCCGCCATCAATCAAGGGCACCTGGATGTGATGACCGCCAAAGGCGCCATCTTCACCGTGCCCTCCTCCGCCTACGGCACGGTGGCCCCCAACGACGGCACCAAGCTCCTGGGAGATGCCGACTACTTCTGCCTGGTGAAGGTGGATCCCAACATCGATTTGGAGCATGGAGGCCCCGGCCACCATGGCCCGAACTGCCACTGCGGAGGACACCACCACGAGGAGGACGACGAGGGCGGCTTCCCTGTGATCTACTGACCTCTCCCCCCGCCCGCCTCTCCCGCCCCTCTTTCCTCCCTCCCCCCCCGTTTCTCCGCTCCCCTTCTCTTCCAGAACATGGAACTCCTTTTCCGAGACACCCCCGATTTTTCCTCCCGTCTTCAGGCCATGCTCTCCCGGGAGGCCTATTCCCAGGAGATTGCCCAGGCCGCCGAGGCCATCCTCCAGCAAGTCCGCCTCCGGGGAGACGAGGCCCTCTGCCAGTATGCCCGGGAATTCGACCACACGGAACTGACCCCGGAGCAGTTTTTGGTGACGGAGGAGGAGATTTCCCAAGCCTGCGCCAAGGTCTCCCGGGAGGATCGGGAGGCCATTGATCTGGCGGTGGCCCATATCCAGGATTTCTATGGACGCACCCTGCCCAAGGGATGGCACGATTCTCCCCGTCCCGGCGTGGTGCTGGGCGAGCAGTTCCATCCCCTGGACCGGGTAGGATGCTACATTCCCGGAGGCACGGCCCCCCTGGTGTCCACGGTCTGCCACACGGTGGCCATCGCCCGGACGGCGGGGGTGAAGGAGATTCTGGTGTGCACGCCTCCCGGCGGAGCCCGGGGCATCCATCCCGCCTTGCTGTATGCCTGCCGGGCGGCGGGGGCCACCACCGTCTATCGTCTGGGCGGAGTCTATGGGGTGGGCGCCTTGGCCTACGGCACCGCCACCATCCCCAAGGTGGAGAAGATCTGCGGCCCCGGCAATGCCTATGTGGCCGCCGCCAAACGGGCCCTCTACGGCACCGTGGCCCTGGATCTGGTGGCAGGACCCTCCGAGATCCTGGTGGTGGCGGACGACTCCGCCAATCCCGCCTATGTGGCCGCGGATGTCCTCTCCCAGGCGGAACATGGCTCCGGACGGGAGCAGGCGGTGCTGGTCTCCCCCAGCCGCGCCATGCTGGAGGCGGTGCGGGGGGAGATTCTCCGTCAAGCCGCCCTTCTGGGGCGTCAGGAATGCGTCCAGAAGGTCTTGGACCAGGGGGTGTTTTTGGTGGAGGCCCGGGATTTGGAGGAAGCGGCCCAGATCGCCAGCCAGTATGCTCCGGAGCATTTGGAGCTGCAGGTGTCGGATCCCTGGGCCTTGGCCCCCAAGATCACGGCGGCCGGCGCCATTTTCCTGGGGAGCTACACCCCGGAGCCCGTGGGGGACTATGTGGCGGGCCCCAGCCACGTGCTGCCCACCGGGGGCACGGCCCGCTTCTTCAATGGCCTCACCGGAGACGCCTTCTTCCGCCGCACCAGCTTGATTTCCTACGACCGGGAAGCCCTCTTGAAGGAACAGCCCGCTCTGGCCCGCTTGACCGCCGCCGAAGGCCTGGACGCCCACGGCAACTCCGCCGCCATCCGGAAATAATCCCACCCGCCACCCCTCTTCCTGGAACCTCCCATGCGCTTTGCTTTCCTCGACGACCTCCATGCCTATCTGGAAAAGGAACTGAATGCCTCCCTGCCCCCCCTGTCGGTGGATCTATGCCCGGAGGGCTTCCAGGGGGATGTGACCCTCTCCTGCTTCCCCCTGGGAAAGGCGCTGCGCACCAATCCCATGGCCCTGGCCGCCAAAGCGGCAGAGCACCTGGCCGGACATCCCGATGTGGAGAAATGCGAGGTGGCCAAGGCATTCCTGAATCTCACCCTGAAGCCCGGCGCCCTGATGCGGGATACCGTGGGGCGGGATATCCTAGCCCAGGAGGTGCTGCCCGCCTCGGAGCGCCGGAAGATCCTCATGGAGTTCAGCGCCCCCAACACCAACAAGCCCCAGCATCTGGGCCATGTGCGCAACAACACCATCGGCATGTCCACCGCTTCCTTGCTGAAGCGGGCGGGACACCAGGTGGTCCAGGTGAATCTGGTGAACGACCGGGGCATCCACATCTGCAAGTCCATGCTGGCCTACCAGCGCTTCGGAGAGGGATGCACCCCGGAGAGCACTGGCAAGAAGGGAGATCATCTGGTGGGCGACTTCTACGTGCGCTACAACCAGGAGCTCTCCCGGCAGATTGCCCAGCTGAAGGAGGAGCATCCCGAGCTGGCGGCGAAGGAGTCGGAGGAGTTGTTCCTGGAGACGGAGTTGGGCCAGGCCACCGCCAAGATGCTCCAGGACTGGGAGGCGGGAGATCCCCAAGTCCGGGCCCTCTGGCAGAAGATGAACGGATGGGTCTTCCAGGGCTTTGAGGAAACCTACCGCCGCATGGGCATTGTCTTCGACAAGCTCTACCTGGAAAGCCAGACCTACAAGCTGGGGAAGGACATTATCCTCCAGGGACTGGAGCGGGGGGTCTTCGAGAAGCGTCAGGACGGGGCTGTCATCATGGATTTCCACGACCCCTCCTTCGGCACCAAGGTGGTGCTCCGCAGCGACGGCACCAGCGTCTACATCACCCAGGATATCGGCACCACCCTGCTGAAACAGCAGGACTTCCAGCCGGACCAGCAAATCTGGGTGGTGGGAGACGAGCAGATCTACCACTTCAAAGTCCTCTTCACCATCCTCAAGGCCCTGGGTTATCCCTGGGCCGACCGCCTGACCCACATGGCCTACGGCATGGTGAATCTCCCCACCGGAAAGATGAAGTCCCGGGAAGGCACTGTGGTGGATGCGGACGACCTCTTTGACGAAATGGCCCGCCTGGCCCGGGAAGCCACTCTGGAGCGAGTCCCGGAGGGACAGGAGCCCCCCGCCGACCTGGAGGAACGGGCGGATGTCATCAGCATGGCCGCCCTGAAATTCATGCTCCTGAAGGTCTCCCCCCGCACCACCATCACCTTCGATCCCCACGCGGCCATCAAATTCGAGGGAGACACAGGCCCCTATGTCCTCTACGCCTATGCCCGACTCTCCTCCCTCCTGCGCCAGCCCGGGGTGGCGGAACTCCAGGGACAGCCCCCCCAGTGGGAAGTCCTCGCCGAAGCCCCGGAACGCCGTCTGGCTCTCCTCTGCGCCAAATATCCCGACGCCCTGGCCAAGGCCGCCCGGGAATTGGACACCTCCGTGGTGGCGGCCTATCTCCTGGATCTGGCCAAGGGCTTCAGCGCCTTCTACAAGAACTGCCCGGTGAAAAACGCCCAGGATCCCCAGGTGAAGGCCGCCCGGGTGGCCCTCTGCGAAGCCACCCGGAAGATCATCGGAGACGGCCTCCGCACCCTCACCATCCGCACCCTGGAAAGCATGTAGTCTAGCGGGCAGGATTTCTCCTGTACGGAGGGGGGGGAAAAGAAAAACGGCGGAGGGGGGGATTATAGTACCCCACCCCTCCCGGTCCGGGAGGTTTTTCCCGCTTCAGCATCCAAATCCGCCTGGGAGCCCCGTCTTCCCTTGCCGGGCGGATTTTCCTTTTTTGGCGCCCCACCCATGTCCCCGAAGAAACCCCATTCCTCCTCTGTCGCCAAGTCCCAGGCAAAGGAGGTTCGTCTCCTGTCCGCGCTTTTGAAGGCGACAGGTGGTCCTGCCTCCGCCGCCGAGTTAAGCAATGTCCTGTTTTTGCTGGGGCATGGGGAATTTGAGAATTTGCAGCGGTGGGGGGAGAAGGAGCTGGAGGATGGCTTGCGGCGGCTGGTGGAGCTAGGGGAGGCCGCGGATCGGGGAGAGGGATACTATGTGGCCACGGACCTCTCCTCCCAGACCCTTCGGGAATTGTATGCCATGCCGGAGTTTGCCCCGCTGCCGACGGCGGTCTTCCGGGCGCTGCCCATGGTGGAGGTGAACGGGAAGGCCGATGGGAAGAAGCTCCTGCGGGATTTGCGCAATGCCTTTTTCAGCCAGAACGTGGCACTTCTGGATCACGTCCTGCGCACCATGCGGGAATCCTTCCCCCGGGAATACGAACAGGTGGATTTCTTCGACTTCCTCTTCGACGAGCCAGAGGAGTGGCTCCTCTCCTTGCCGGACAATATTCTCCAGGTTTGCGCCTGGCGACTGCTGCCCTCTGCGGCCTGCTCCCTCCGCCCCGTGCGTCCGCTGGCGGAGCGTTGCTACGCCTTGGCCGACAGCGCCAAGCCCATGGTGGCCAGCTCCATGCTGGATTACGCCATCCTGTGCGGCGACTGGATGCACCTCCAGCCTCTCCTCCATCGCCTGAAGCAGGGGGAGGCCCCTCGCCTGCTCCGCCTGGGATGGATCCGCTTCCTGACAGGACGCAACGAGGAAGCCGCAGGACACTTCCGGGATGCCCTGGAACAGATTCGGCGGGACGCCCATTCCCACGACGGCTATTTCATGACCGTGGGGGGAATCTTCGCCATTCTCGCCCTGCTCCGGGAGGGGACGCCCGCCTCCTTGCAGCTGGCGCGACTCTACGCCCGCTCCGGCGTGCTCAACAACACCCCCCACGGGGTGGTCTACGCTCTCCTGGAACAGGTGGTGCAGGCCAAGGCCAATCCCGATCTGCCCCCCGTCCACCCCATGTGGCACGCCGACAACCGCCTGAACAACATCTTCGCCTGCGTGGCTCACTATTGGCTCACCGGAAGCCTGGATGGAGGACAGCGCCTGCTGCTGGAAAGCTCCGCCCAGGCGGCCCGGGCCGGAGGCTATCTCTGGCTGGCGGAAGAATGCGAGGAACTCCTGCAGCGAATCCAAAATCCCAACGGAGCCTTCCACCGCTTCCACGACGCCCAGAACAATCGCCTCCCCTTCTTCCTGGATAGCGTGGTCACCCGAAATAGCTGGGTGGAACGCCTGGAATGCCTGCGGCAGGCCCTGGAAGAACTGCCCCAGCCCACCGCCACCCGCCTGGTCTGGAGCGTGAACGCCGAACAGGCCGAACACGGCCTCATCACCGTGAAGCCCATCGAACAGCATGCCTCCCGAGGAGGAAAGTGGACCAAGGGACGCCGCTTTACCGCCTATCGGGAATGCCGCTTCAGCAGCCTCCGCCCCCTGGAGGAACCCCCCATGGGAGAAATGCTCTTCCTGGGATTGACGCCCCAGGACAAATTCGCCTGCGATCTTCTCTTCGAGGCGGAGGAATGGATCAAAACCAAGTCGGAACAGACGCCCCAACCCTGGGGAAAGGTGATCCAGGCGCTCCAAGGACATCCCCGGCTTTTCCTGGAAGGAGGGGACGGCCAGCCCTTGCAGTGCGTGGCCGGAGAACCGGTGGTTCATGTGACCCAGGTGGAAGGGGCCTTGCAATACACGCTGCTGCCCGAGGCCCCGGTGGAGGAAGAGTGCGTGGTGCGCCTGGAACGGGGAAATCAGCTGACAGTGTATACCTTCCCCACCCCGGTGCGCCAATTGCGCAAGGCCTTGTCCGGCGATCTCCGGGTGCCCCAGGACGATCCCCAGGAAAATATCCGAATCCTGGACCAGCTTCTCCATCGCTTCCGCATCATTTCCCAGGGACCGTTGCCGGGCGTGGAGCTGGCTCCCCTGCCCGCCGATCCCATCCCCTGCCTGCAGCTGACCAACTGGGAGCGGGGCTTGCGGGCGGAGATGATGGTGCAGCCCTTCGGATCCTCCATGCCCTACTATGCCCCGGGGGAGGGCCCCATGGAGTTCATCGCCCAGGAGACCCGGCGGGTTCGGGATTTTGACCGGGAGAAGGCGCTGGCCGACCAGGTGGTGCAGTCCTGCCCCCGTCTCTTGGCCACGAAGCCGGAGTCTCCCTGGCATTGGCGCCTGGAAGGCCAGGCCTGCTATGAGCTGACCCTGCAGCTGCAGGGGATCCAGGAATGCCGGATCCAGGTGCCCCAGGATCGGAAGTTCGTGTGCCGCCGCACCCTGACCATGAGCAACATTTCTCTGCACACCCAGAGTTACCTCTCCTGGTTTTCCGTGGAGGGCGGGGTGACCCTGGAGGGGACGGATGCCACGGCTTCCCTGGGAGAGCTGATCCAGGCGGTGGCGGAGCGGAAGCACTTTGTCACCCTCTCCAACGGGGATGTGGTGGCCCTTTCCGAAGACGTGCGCCGAAAGCTGGAGACCCTGAATCGTCTAGGGGAGATTGTGCACGGGCGGGGCGCGGAGGGGGCGGGCTCCCTTCGGGTGTGCCCCTTCCTGCTGCCCTTCCTCCGGGAGCAGCTCTCCTTCTTCCCCGGCAGCACGGCCCTGCCGGAGGAATCAGAGCACTGGTTCCGCAAATACAACGAAGCCATGGCGGAGAAGCCGCCGGTGCCCCCGGGGTTGCAGGTGAATCTGCGCCCCTACCAGGAAGAGGGATTCCTGTGGCTCTCCCGGCTGGATCGGGCCCAGGCAGGAGCCTGTCTGGCCGATGACATGGGATTGGGTAAGACCGTCCAGGCCATCACCTTGATTTTGTCCAGGGCGGAGGAGGGCCCCTCCCTGATTGTGGCCCCCACGTCGGTCTGCGCCAACTGGCTGTCGGAGTTCCGGAAATTCGCCCCCCAATTGGAATGCGAGGTCTTTGGCCCCGGGGACCGGAGCCAGACCTTCCAAAAGCTGGGCCCACGCCATGTGCTCATCGCCAGCTATGGACTGCTTCAAAGCGAACAGGCGTCCTTCCGAAAGGTCCACTGGCGGGTGGCGGTGCTGGACGAGGCCCAGGCCATCAAGAACGCCCACGCCAAACGCTCCCAAGCCGCCCTGGAAATCCAGGCGGATTTCCGCGTGGTGACCACCGGCACCCCCGTGGAAAACAATCTGAACGAATTGTGGAGCATCTTCAATTTCATCATCCCCGGACTCCTGGGAAGCCGGGAGGGATTCCAACGGCGCTTCGCCACCGCCATCGAACATGACCGAAACCCGGAGGTCACCAAGAATCTCCGGGGCATCGTCAGCCCATTCCTCCTGCGACGCCGAAAAGACCAGGTCCTCAATGACCTGCCCCCCAAGGAGGAAATCGACTACCCCGTGGAACTCTCCCCCCAGGAACGGGAATTCTACAACAACTGCCGGAAGAAAATCCTCCAGGAGCTGGAAAACACGGAGAAGAGCGACAATCTGAAGCATATGCAGGTGCTTTCCGGCATCACCCAGCTGCGGCTGGCCGTGGATCACCCCCGCCTGGTTCCCGGCGGAGAGGGACTCCCCGGCGCCAAGCTGGAAGCCTTCATGGAATTGCTGCAACGCATTCTCCAAAATGATCATAAAGTCCTGGTATTCAGTCAGTTCGTGAAATTCCTGGATATTGTGCGGGAGAGTTTGGAATCCCAGCGCATCTCCTATGAATATCTGGATGGCTCCCGGAATGCCCGGGAACGGGCGGCTTCCGTGGAGAATTTCCAAAATGGGGATGTGCCGGTGTTTCTCATCAGCCTCCGGGCGGGGGGCCTGGGCTTGAATCTGACCCAGGCGGACTATGTGATTCACTTGGATTCCTGGTGGAATCCCGCCGTGGAGAACCAGGCTTCGGACCGCGCTCACCGCCTGGGCCAAAACAAGAAGGTCACCATCTACCATCTCCAGACGGTGGACACCATCGAGGACAAGATCAAGGCGCTGCATCAGCGCAAGAAGGATTTGGCGGACAACCTTCTCTCCGAGGCGAACACCATCGACACCGTGCCCCTGGAGGAGCTGCTCCGCCTGCTTCGGGAACCCTAGCCCACCCCCCCCTGATAGCTCCCTGCCCCTATGGAAAACCAACCTCTCGTCGCCCTGGATTTTGACGGGGTCATCTGCGATTCCGCCCCGGAGAATGCCGCCACAGCCTGGCGCTGCTGCTGCCGCCTCTGGCCAGAGCGCTTTTCCGGGCCGGTGCCGGAAGCCCAGGTGGAGCGCTTCTGCCGGGATCTGCGCCCCTACATGGAAACCGGCTACCAGTCCATTGTCCAGACGGAGGGTCTGTGGCGAGGGGAGTCCCTGGAGAGACTCACGGTGGGCTTTGGGGAAGCTTTGCCGGCCATGGTCGACTCTCTGGGGCTTACCGTGGCCCAGCTGAAGGAGTGCTTTGGGGGAGAGCGGGATCGGTGGATTCAAGAGGATGTGGGGGGATGGCTCTCCTATAACCGCTTCTATCCCGGCGCCTCGGAAGTTCTTCGCACCCTTCTTTCCCGGGGACGAGTGCGGATCCTCACCACCAAAGAGGAGCGCTTTGTGCTGCGGCTCATGGAGCGGGAGGGCGTCCCCTTCCCTGCGGAAGATGTCTTCGGCCTGGCCCGTATCCGAAACAAGGAGACCACCCTGGTGGAGTGGTGCCAGGAAGGGGCCTCCGCCTTTGTGGAGGATCGTCTCGCCACTTTGGAGCGGGTGGAGGCTGTCCCCGCCTTAGCGAATCTCCGCCTTGGCTTCGCCGCCTGGGGCTACGCCACCGAAGAACATCGGCAAAAAGCCGCCCAGGATCCCCGACTCCTCTATCTCCAGAATCCCCGGGATCTGGAAAAACTCCTCCCTCTCTGAATCTCCCCTAGATTCTCCCTCCCCCACCCGCCCCACGATGGCTTTCTATCGATTTCTCTCTTTGATGATGGGTTGCATGGCTCTGACCGCAGGGGGACTCTGCTTCTACGGCATGCCCGCCCATCCCTCCTGGGCCAAAAGCATCCCCCGGGGAAAGTGGCCGGGGCTGATCCTGGGAACCCTCCTGCTCCTCTACTGCGCCTGCGAGGCTTCCGCCATGCTCCCGGATACCCGGTGGCCACCTCTCTTCTGGGCCCTGGTGCCCGTGACCGTCGCCCTCTCCTGGAAATATCTGGACTTCCTCTTCGCCCGGGCCCTGGGGGGACTCTGGGTCATCTGGGCCAACTATCTCATCCAGCACGCCTTCGCCTATCAATGCGGACTCCGCCCCCTCTATGGCCTCACCGCCCTCCTCTGGGGATGTGCCGGCATGGCCCTGCTGGCTTGGCCCTGGTGGATGCGGGACGCCTTGACCGCCTGCGCAAAGAAAACCCTCTGGCG
>JAEDMH010000047.1 GCA_016303095.1 Lentisphaeria bacterium
CTAGATCTCTAGAACTCTAGAGCATCTACCCCTTTGATCTGCCTGACCTGGCCGGGGTGGGGGAGCGCTAGAAGGGGTGTAGGGTTAGCGCCTCCCCTCGAAGCCGTCGGTAAGAAAATGGGGCAGGTCCGGTAGTACAGAAGGAAATACTGTCCGGAATTTGCCACCAGGCGTATGTCCATTTCTGTTTTTCGTGCCCACATGTGCAGAAGCAAAGTCCCTTTGTGCCTTTTTCTCTTCCTTTTCTCATTTTCTTTTCTTGGAAAATCTGGGGATTCATGGACGTTTGAGCAGATACAAACGTTGCAAGAGAAGGCGAAAAGAGGGGATGCCAACGCCCAGTGCAGGCTTGGCTGGTGTTACGCCAATGGCCAGGGGGTTCCCCAGGATTGGGAGGAAGCCGTGAAATGGTATCGTTGTTCTGCGGAGCAGAAAAATGGGGATGCCCAGCTTTATCTTGGTGATTGCTATGCCAAAGGATATGGGGTGCCTCACAATACGGATACGGCAGTGGAATGGTATCGTCGTGCGGCAGAACAGGGAAATGCCTATGCCCAAAGCAGGCTTGGGGTGAAATACATGGAGGGAGTCGGGGTTCCCCAGGATTGGTCGGAAGCCGTGAAATGGTTTCGCCTGGCGGCGTTCCAAGGGGAGGCCATAGCGCAAGATAACCTGGGCTATTGTTATGCCAGTGGCCATGGGGTTTCCCAGAACAAGAAGGAGGCGGTGAAGTGGTATCGCCTGGCGGCGGAACAGGGATACGTCAATGCTCGGATCAATCTCGGCGTCTGCTATGCCATCGGGGATGGTGTGTCCCGGAATGCCGGGGAGGCGTTGAAATGGCTACGTCCTCTGGCAGAGCAGGGGCATGTGGTTCCGCAATATTATCTCGGTGTTTTCCATGAGTCTGGGGATGGCGTGCCACAAGACATGGCGGAGGCGGTGAAGTGGTATCGTCTGGCGGCCAGAGGGGGGAAAGGGGATGCGCAGGTTCGTCTTGGAAAGTGCTATGCCTATGGCCAGGGGGTTGCCCAGGACTGGGAAGAGGCGGTGAAGTGGTATCGCTTGGCGGCGGAACAGGGAAAACCTGACGCCCAATACCTTCTTGGAGAGTGTCATGCCAAGGGGCAGGGCGTTCCTGTGGATTGCGCAGCCGCGGCGAAATGGTACCTGCGTTCCGCGGAGCAGGGGAATGCCGAGGCGAAATACATGCTGGGGGAAGGGCGAAGGGGTTGCGCAGAATAAGGAGCTGGCGCGAAAGTGGTTCCATGCTGCCTGGAAGGAAGGAGACAAGGATCTTCGTCAGAGGGTGCAATCCGCTCTTCATGCGTTGAATCAAAAGCAAGAGTAAGAGGTGGGTGGGCACCTCTCCCTGATTTGCCCCCGGGACAACTTCCCTGGCCTGCCCCCCTCCCCCTCGGGGGCTGGGGCACACAAGTCAGACACTCCGGGGCGGCTCATGGCTTCCCCATGCCCCCCAAAGAAGAGAATCCAGATCTCTCGCCCGCATCCTTCCCTGTGTTGCGCAGATCGATCCGTACGCAGCCGCGGATGCCGGTGCTCCTCTCTCTTGTTTCCCTCAGGAAATGCTTTCCTTGTCTTTCTGTTGCCTTTTCCTATTCCAGAAAAATCTCTTGGATGCGCAGGAGTTCCTGGGAGGTGAGGCCGCAGGTCTGGAGGAAGGCATGGATTTTTTCTTGCAGAGGGACTTCGGGGCCTCCATACTCTTTCAAGGCGTCCAGCAGCCGTTGGCAGCACCGGAAGGTGCATTGATATTCTTCGCAAGGAAGATGGGGGAGGAAGGTCGTTTCCCAGTCTAGACACAGGTCGTTTTCAGGCACTCCCAGGAGCCCATTGAGGAGGAAGGCCACCATGCCAGTGCGATCTGCGCCGCCCAGGCAGTGAAAGACCATAGGATAGATCTGGGGTTGGGCCAGCAAATGGAAGACGGCCCCCGTGGCCTCCCGTTGTTCCGGCGTGAAGGCCACCTCATATCCCTCCACCGGGAGATTGTAGTACTGCACGCCAGGCCCCAAAGGCGAGATGCCGGCTTTGCCCACTTCTGCTGGGGTTCGCAAATCCAAATCGGTGCGAATCCCCAGGACCTCCAGGAAGAATTCCCGATCTGCCAGGGACAGACGGTTGCGTCCTGGATGGATGGTGTCCGGACTGGGATCGTCAAAGGCCTCCATGCGATAGGCTAAGCCCTGCCGCACCCGTCGCCCCTCCCCGGTGCGCCATCCTCCCATATCCCGGGAATTGGCCACCCGGCCATCCACGGAAAAGAGCTTTTCCCGGCTGATGATTCTTGGGGGGAGGTCCTCCGTGACGAAGCGGGAGACAGGGGAGAGGGCCTCTGGGGTCTGCATGGGGGGAAGAGGGGTAAAGCGCACCCGCCAATAGTATGGAGTGCCCACCTTGAGATTGGCCTCGTATTCTTTGACCTCGACAAAGGATTCCCAGCGATGCTGAGCCCAGATCTTCTGGGCACGGAAGATCCGTACGTGCCGAAAATCCGCCTCCTCCGACAATTCCACCTGATAGGGGCCAGGCATACTGGCCGGGGCCTTCCACTGGAAGCGAAGCCCCCGGCCGCGTCGATATAAAAAATCCCCTCCGTGCTCTCCCCGGGGAAAGAAGGGGGAGAAAGGCTTCTCGCTCTCCTGGGCCAGAAAGGCCCGTCGGCTCTCGTGATCCGGGAAAGCCCGAAGGCGGCGAAAGAGTTCAGGCGCCACCAGCAGGGGAACGGGGCTGGTCAGGGGCTGCAACTGGAGGGAATCCTGGAAGGAATCCATGGACGGACATAGGGGAACGTGTCACCTCTGGGGGGCGGGAGTCCAGGGGCGAAGCACCCGCTGGATTTCCGTGGCCCGTCCCGTTTCCTCATCCAGGGTGACCACGGCGCCCATCACCACCGTATTGCCCTCCGCCACGGAGAAGCGCATGGGCATCCCTGTGCGGAAATTCTCAATGACGGCGGCGGTGTCCCGTCCCAGCACACTCTCTTGGCTTCCCGCCATTCCCACATCGCATTGGAAGGCAGTGCCTCCAGGAAGGATGCGGGAATCGGCGGTGGGCACGTGGGTGTGGGTGCCCAGTACGGCGGTGACCCGACCAGCGAGATAGAATCCCATGGCCTGCTTTTCACTGGTGGCTTCCCCATGGAAATCCACGATGACAATGGGAGTTTCCTGGGTGATTTCCTGGAGGGCCTGATCCACCAGGTCAAAGGGGGAAGAGACTTGGAGCTTCATGAAGACCCGCCCCAGCAGATTCACCACCCCCACTTTTTTCCCGTTGCGGGCGGGAAAAACGCCCCAGCCGCGGCCAGGCTGGCTAGGGTGAAAATTGGCAGGGCGCAGAACGTTGGTCAGGCCTTGGATCTGCTTGGGAAATTCCCGCTGATCCCAGGTGTGGTCGCCAGAGGTGAAAACATCCACCTGCTCCGGCGTGAACTCCTCCAGCAGGGCTTTGCTCATGCCATTCCCGCCTGCCATGTTCTCGCCATTGGCCAGGCAGAAATCGCATCCGTATTCCCGTTGGAGTACCGGGGAGAGTTCCTGGACGGCCCGGCGGCCGTCATGGCCCACAATGTCACCAAGAAAGAGAATGCGCATGAAAACAGAGGTTCACTAAGGGGAAACAAACATAGATGCGGCGCAGCACCCTGCTTTGAGGAGGAGGAGAAAGAATCAGGCGGGCTCCAGCACGAGACGATTCATCTTCGGCTTCACTTCCTGGATGCGCACCGTCACCCGCTGTCCCAGAGAAGGGGCGTCCCGCACCATGAGAACGCCCCGCGCCAGATATTCCGACAACTCCGCCAGCACCAGCCTCCCTTCTACCCGCACCACCGTGGCCGGATAGGTCTTGCTTGCGTCCTGGCGACGCAGCAATTCCAGGGTCCAAAAGGCCCTGGCCTCCCGTTCCAAGGCCCGGTTGCCCGAGGCCGTCCGGTCCACATTGTCCAGGACGCCGAAGAGTTCGGTCTGGGTATAGGGGAGGGGCTCTCCCGCCAGGTGGGCGCAGAGCTGCCGCTGGATGACCATGTCGGCGTAGCGGCGCAGGGGGGAGGAGATTTGGGTGTACAGATCCAGGCCCAATCCGCCGTGGCCTTCGGGGTAAGTGGAGAGCCGGGTGCGTTTCATCTTGCGCACCTGCTGATCAAAGTCCACCGGGTCGTAGACGCGAACGGAATGGGCGTCTTCCGCCGGCAGCTCCTGGCAACGGTAGAGGATGGGGACGTCGTTTCGCAGGGCGTAGCGGGCCGCGAGATGGTTGGCCAGCACCATGAACTCGCTGACCAGCTCGTGGCTTGGCGTATTCTGGTCATCCCATTCCGCCGTGATCTCCCCGTTCTCTACATGCAATTTCAATTCAGGACGATTGAGCTGTATGGCTCCGCATTCCTCCCGGAAGCGCTGACGACATTGGGCCAGACGACGCAAGTCCGCCAGGGCCTGGCTCAAAGAGTCGCTCCCGTTCTGGGCCAGCAGGGCATCCGCCTGGATATAGGTCAGGCGGTGGGTGATGGTAATCTGGGTGGGAACAATGCGCCAGTCCTGGATTTCTCCCTGGTCATCCAAGGTGACCATGACGCTGAAGGCGGGCCGAAGTTCTCCCTGGTTCAAGCTGGCCAGTTGGCATCCCAGGCGCTCGGGGAACATGGTGACGGTGGTGGTGGGGAGATACAAGGAGAGGGGACGATCCACGGCCGCCTGATCCAAAAGGTCTCCTTTCTTCACAAAGGAGGAGGGATTGGCCAAATGGATGCCCACCAGGAAATGACCGTTGGGGAGGCGCTGGAGGGAGAGGGCGTCGTCAATCTCCCGGGTCCACTGGTCGTCAATGGAGAAGATGTCCATTCCCTGGAGGGTTTCCCGTTGGGGAGAGTCCACATAGGGGGAAAGGGCCTCCGCTGCGGCCAGGACATCCTGGGAAAATCCGGCATGGATCCCATTGGCCAGAAGGAACTCGTCGGCATCCTTGGGCATGCGATGGGTCTTCCGCAAAAGGGAGAGGGCCAATTCCCGAGGGGAGAGGCGGCTTCCCGCCGTGGCCAGAAGATTCACGGCAGGAGCATTCAGTCCCCGGAGGAGATAGTCCGTGCATTGGGAAAGAAAACCTTCCATCTCCTCCGGCACCGGAAGAGGATTCCGAAGGCATGCCCCTTCCTCCGCCCCAATGGCCTGGGCCAGCCACTGACGGGTGCGTTCCCGCAACGCGGCCTTCTCCGCACGCTGCCGCCGCAATTCCTCCAAACGGGCAATCTCCTCCGGGGAATTGGGGGCAAAGCCCGCCCCGTCGTAACGAAAATGCAGAGAGTCCGCCATCATGGCACGCCCCAGGGCAGAACACTGCTGGGCCCGGGGAGAAGACCCAAAGTACTCCTCCGCCTGGACGGACAGAAGACGGCTCTCCGGTGCACTCTCCACTAGGGTCTCCCAGAAAAAGGCAACGTCAATCTCCGCCTGAAGGGCCGTGATTTCATTTTGCAGGGCCGTCAGGGTAGGCAGAGGATTGTTGGTGGGACACCGGCCATAGTCGGCCACCACCTGCTTCAGGGAAACCTTCGCCACCTGCTTGGTGGGACCTTGCACCTGAATGCGCTCCCCCTGGTCCTTCACCACAACGCCCAGACAGAGTTCCCCATTCCCGATATAGTCCACAATGTGATTCACTGCATAGCCCATGTCCCTAATATACTGTCTTCCCCTAGGGACACGCCTGCTCCGGCGCATATAGGAAAGGTCGATGCCCTGGAGAACCATGGAAAGCCCCCCCCGCTGCCCGGGACACGGCGGGCAAAGAGTAGGCGGTCCGCGCTACGCCCACGTTCCGCCCTGGGAAAATGTTTTGCGGGGCGTTTCGGCCGAGGGAGCCCGTCGACCTTGGGCTTCCCGGGAGGCGGCCGGGAAAGAAAAGGCTCCTGGGGGCGCCCGGGGGAAGCCGCCGTTCCCTTATTCCCTCTTGAGAGAGTAGTGGTAGGGATGTTTGGGATAGACCAGGAGAGCCTTTATTTTCGCTTCCAACTCATGGATTTCCCCCGGGAGGATGGATTGCACGATGAAATGCATGAGGGTCAGCTTGCGGAAGAGGAGACAGAATTCCAGTTCCCTTTCCCGTTCTTTGGTGAAGGGGGGCAGGCTGGTTTTTTCCCTTAAGCCCTGGAGGATATGGTCGGCATGGGCCTGCCGGAGTCGCTGATAGAGTTTGCGGGGCAAAGGACGATGGATGCCTTTGGCCCAGTAGCGGCAGGTTCGGGGGGTGACTCGCAGGAGTTTGGCCTGGAGTTTTCGGGTGAGGTGCAGACGCAGGCGGATCGCCTCGGAGAGAGGCAGCCGACGGACGCTTGTTTCTTGCGGGGATTGTTCTTGAGGATCCTGGTGGAGATGCGTCACCGTACGTTCTTTCCTTTTGGCCAGGTACAGGATCACCCCGCCTCGCCAAAAGGAGAGGCGAGAAAGGAGAGGGAGGCACAGGGCCGTCCCCTGAGACGGAGATGAAGGGAGAAGAAGCCGCCCCAGGGGACGCCAGCGACAGGCTGGCTAGCCCGCGAAGATTCCGTGGATGTCCTTGCCAAACTCGCCTTCGGCGGTTTGGACACGCACCAAAAGCCCTTCCTCGCGGATGTCAAAGGATTCCAGCAAGGTGATGGCCTCGCTGCGGTCGGCAGCCTTGAAACGGTACACGCGGTTGATTTCTCCGTTGTCCATCCGCACATCCTCGGCACCCAGGTTCTCCACATGGAGCCCCATGCTCTTCAATTTTTCCATGTCAGGGGCAAGCATGCTGACCTGGGGTTCGGAGGAAACCTTGAAGTAGTTGGCAAAGGGAAGCTCGGGCCAGGTCATGGAGGCTTCCCGCCAGCGGGCGTAGTTCAGGGTGGTGCTGCCGACGAAGGCCACGGCTCCGTTCTGATGCTCATAGCACCCGTAGCGCAAATCGTCCCGCTTGCTGACGATGTTTCCTAATTCATCGGTGCTGAGATAGGAGAGTTGAAGGAGGGCGTCCTTGGCGCTCTCCATGCTGGGGAAGAGGTAGGAGACGTATTTGAAGTGGTCCGGATCCGCCGCCGCGGCATCCCAGAATTCCTGTTGGAGTTTCCCTTTGCCTTCATAGAACTTGGAGACATCCAACTCGTCTTCGTTTCTCCGGTAGTTCATCCACCAGCCAATGCCGAGAAGAACCAGAACAAGCACCACGCCGCCCACGGCGAAGGTGGTGAAGGAGAGGCCCCGATCGTCCTGCTCCATCTGCCGTTCCTGGGCTTGACGCAGGCGGCGCTCCTGCTCCTGTTGACGCCTCAACTCGCTCTGACGTGCCTCCTCCTTGGCCCGCTCCGCCATCAGTTCCGCCTCTCGCTCCCGCTGGGCGCGGAGTTTCGCCCGACGAGACTCCGCCTCCGCATTCTGCCGGATGACCTTCTCGGCGGAGGGAAAGCGGCTGGCGGAAGAAACGGCCACGCTGTGGAGGGTCATGACGCTCTGAGATTCTACTTCCTCCCTCCGCCGGCTCTCGTCTTGCCTCCGGGCTTTGGCATTGGCCTGGAACAACTGCTCCGACAACAGGGTGGCGCACTCCTGAACCAACTCCTCCGGGGCAAACCAGCGCTCCTGGAAGAAGGTGTAGCCACGACGCTCATTCTCCAGGAAGTCCTCCTCGTGCTGACGAAGCCCATACTCCCTTCTCCGCTCCCCGTCCTCCAGGAACTGAGCCCTGCCCACCGCGCTCTCCCGAGCATAGTCCTCCTGCCACTGGCGACGATACCGGGCGTTGGTCACAGGATCGAATTTGGTCATCTCCCCGTGGGGGCCATCGTTCCCGGGAATGCCCGCCATGTCGGCCAAATTGTAGGAATTGCTGCCAATGAAGACCTTGCCGCCACTGGTGCCCCCGTAGGAACCCTTCACGCTCACGGTCTTTCTAGGGTTGGTGCGCACATGGAGGGTGACCCGGTCTCCCTTTTCATAGAGAGGGAAGAGCGTTTCGGACTGCCGGACCAGTTCCTCGTGGGTGTATTCCGGATACTTGGCCAAGGCGTCCTGGGTCAATTTCTCCTGGATCTTGCGGATGGTGACCTCTTCGGTGATATAGGGCTCCTGGCCTCCGGAGGCCAGCAGGGGGTCCGAGGCGATGAACTCCGCGAGAACGGCCTCCGCCAGGGTTTCCTCCGTCGCCCCGCTCCCCAACTGAACCGCCTTCTCCTGTAACCTCTGATTCAGCCGCTGCAGGCGCAGGGGGGAGAGGGCTTTGGCGGGGATGGGGGTGAGCTCCTGGGCGCAGAGGGTGAAGAGACACCCGAGGATGGCCGTGAGGAGGGCGAGGCGGAAAAAGTTTCGCATAAACAGTGGAACGGAGAGATGAGGGTGGGGCGCGTCAAAGAGGAGGGGCGGAGAGAGGAAAAACTCCCCGCGTCTCTCGGGCATTTTCTATAGTTTAGGAAAAAAATCGAAAAAAACACTCCTTAGGAGGAGAAAAAATAGGGATTTTTGGCAAAAAAATCCGTTTTTTCTCATCCCAGGCAAATTTGAGCCACACATCGATTGAAGGCTTCCTGGCCTTTCAGGATGGTGATCTCCACCCGGAGGTAGTAGGTGGGCAGAATGCTGGGGGGCAATTCCGGAAGGCGCACCGCGTCTTTCTCCGTGGTGACAATCAACTCGGCTCCCGCCTTCCGGGCCATCCGCCCAAAGGCGGCCAACTCCCCGGAATGATACCGGTGATGGTCGGCAAAGTGCTGCTGGTGCACAATGGTGGCCCCTAGCTGGCGAAGATACCGGTTGAAACTCTCCGGAACGGCGATGGCGCTCAAGGAAGCCACTTTCTTGCCCCGGAGGAAGGTCAATTCCTCCCGGGAATCCCCGGTGATCTCCTGGAGATGCTTGGGCACGTGGTTGCATTCGATGATCTCCGCCAGGGGATTGTGACGCTTCAAGAACTTGCGGAGATGATGAAAGTCCCGCCCGTCGGACTTGGTCAGGAAGATGTAGTCCGCCCGACGGAGATTCTCGATGGGCTCCCGGAGCATTCCGCAGGGGAGCATCTCGTGATTGTGGAAGGGGTTGGTGGAGTCTACCAGAAGTATGTTGGTCCAAGGGCGGAGGCGGAGGTATTGGAACCCGTCGTCCAAAATCAAGGTGTCCGCTCCTTTGGAGATGGCGTAAGTTCCTCCTTTGAAGCGGTTCTTGTCTACCACTACCATGGCCCCCGGGCGTTGGGGCGTGCCCAGGAGATTCTTCGCCAGCATGAAGGGTTCGTCTCCCGCCTGCCCGGAGTCCAGGAGGACTTGGGTGCCGTCGGAAACCACCCGGGGAGGCACCACCTCGGGATTGCCAGAGAAGAGGCACTTCATCCGATACCACCAGGGACGGGGCTTGCTACGATATCCCCGGGAGAGGATGGCCACCCGCTTCCCGCGCTGGGACAGGGTCTTGGCCAGTAACTCCACCACAGGGGTCTTGCCGGTGCCTCCCGTGGTGAGATTGCCCACGCTCACCACAAAGCAGCCAATGACATGCTGCCGGAGAATGCCCGCATTGTACAAAGCCAGGCGCAGCTGGACGGCGGAGTGGTAGAGGCGGGACAGATCGAAGAGAACCATGCGCAAATAGCCGGCAAAACCATCCCGGCGCTGGCCGTTGATGATCTCCACCACGTATTGTTCGATTCTTTCGGAAAGGTCCTGAAGGGACATGAGGATTAGGGGAGGGGAGGGAAGGATCCCGGGCTAGCGGTCTTGGGCTCCCGGGACAAGGGCCTCCTGGGCGAGAAGGGTCAGCTGTTGGCAGAAGTCTTGCCGGCAATGGGCCGGATCCGGGCAGAGGGGAGCGATGTTGGCCACGGGAGAATGGACGGAGGCCACCTTTCCCCGGGCTTGCTCCCGGCTTTCCGGGGGCGGGGCCTGGAGAGCCCGCCCCAGCCGGGAAAGTTGCGTGGTGAAGGGAAGGCAGCCGTGGAGGAGGGCGGCGGGGCCAGAGAGGGCGAAGGCGCTGCCGGAGATCTTCCAGGGGCCGTGCCAGACGCTATAGCGTGAGCAGAACCGGGCGTCCGTCACGCCGATGCGCCGAAGGGCCTCCACCACCAGGGAGAGAATGCGTTCCGGGGAATACATCTCCCGGGGGAGGAGAAAGGCGTAGTTCTGGTTGCCGGAATCGTGCCAGACCGTGCCTCCCCCGGAAATCCTCTGGAGGACAGGGATTCCCTGTTGATGACACCAGGCCAGGTCGCATTCCCAGGCAGGCTCTTGGTTCCGCCCGCATTGGACGCACTCCCGGTTGGTGTAGAAGAGGAGTCGGGGGATCCCGTCAAAGGGACGGTGTCGGAAGAGGTATTCCTCCCGGGCGGCGTTTTCCTGGGGATCGGTGCCGGGAAGGTATTCCACAACCATGAGAGAAGGCTCCGGAGGGGGGAGGGGGGGAGGCTAGGCATCCAGCCGGGCCATGGCCTGGAGGAAGGTTGCCATCTGCTCCTCGGTGCCTATGGTCACCCGGAGATACTCCTCCACTCTGGGAAGGGAGAAGTGACGCACCAGCAATCCCTCCTGGCGTAGGTCCAGGAAAAGTTGCCGGGCAGCCTTCCGGGCAGGACGCACCAGAAGAAAATTGGCCTGGGAGGGAAGAACGGTGCACCCCAGCTCCTTCAGCGCCGCGGCGGTCTTCTCCCGGGTGGCCTTTACCCGGGAGACGCTTTGACGCAGGTATTCCTGATCCTCCAAAGCCGCCACACCCATCGCCTGGGCAAAACGGTCCGTGTTGTAGGAATCCTTCAGCTTGTTCATCTCCGACACCAAAGACGCATCGCCAAAGGCAAGCCCCAGACGAAGCCCCGCCAGGGAGTAGCTCTTGGAAAAGGTCCGGGAAACCACCACGTTGGAAAACTCCTTCACCAGATCCAGACAGTTGTCCTCCGCAAAGTCCCCATAGGCCTCGTCAATCCACACCACGCCGGAAAAGTCCCGGCAAAGTTGCCGGATGGCCTCCTTGGGAAAGGAATTTCCCGTGGGGGCGTTGGGACGGGCCAGCATCAGGAGCTTGGCATCCCCTGCCTGGGCGAGGAGGTCGGAAGGCAGCTGGAAATCCTGGGTGAGGACAATGGGACGGCGCCGGGCGCCCTGGAGGTCGGCCAGGACGGGGTAGAGGGAGTAGCTGGGTTCGGGGAAGGCGAAGGCCTCTCCCGCGCCCACGAAGGTGCGCAGGGCGATGGTGAGCAGATCGTCGGAACCGTTGCCGCAAAGGATGCACTCCTGGGGAAGGCCGAAGATGCGGCTGGCGCATTCCCGCAGGTGGGCTGCCGTGGGCTCCGGATAGAGGCGCAACTGCTGCCAGTCAAACATCCGGGCCCTCTCTCCTACCCGGGGGGAAGGAGGATAGGGGTTTTCGTTGGTGTTCAACTTGATGACTGTGCCAGACAATTGCTCCCCGGGCACATACCCGGCGATGGCCTGAATGTCGGCCCGTGCGTAGTTCTTGCTCATGGTGAAAAATGGCCTTCCTTCCCTGCAGAAGACAAGGAAGGAGAAAAGAGAAAAGCCTCCTCCGCCTCCCTAAGAAAACGGGAGGGCGAAAAAGCAGAACGGGGTAATATAAACGGAAGGGGGAAAACCGTTCCCTGACCCCAGGAGCCCATCCCGAATCCGGGTTCAGGAACGGCGGAAGATGAAGAAGACCGCCCCCAAGACGCAAAAGGCCGCCCAAAGGAAGTTCCAATTCCATTTCTCCCGGAGAAAGAGCAGGGCAAAGGGCACGAAGACGGTGAGGGAGATGCACTCCTGGAGAATCTTCAGCTGGGCCACGCTGTAGGAGTCCGCGCTGATGCGGTTGGCGGGAATGGCCAGGGAATACTCGAAGAAGGCAATGCCCCAGGAGATGATCAAGGCGATCCAAAGGGGACTCCCCTTCAAGGTCCGCAAATGCCCATACCAGGCAAAGCACATGAGGAGGTTGGAGGCGCAAAGCAATAGGGCAGTCTGCAGAATCTTGGGCATGAGGTACGGGAAGACGGGGGGATCAATAGGAAAGAAGGAGGCTCTGACGGCGCAAGCACCAGCAGTTGTAGCACACGGTGACAAAGTAGCAGGCGGGATGCCGGGTGCGCTGGCCGATGAAGACTTCCAAAAGGGTGGTCTTTCCGCCCAGGCCCATGGGGCCGATGCCCAGGGCGTTGGCACGCCGTAGCACCCGCTCCTCCAATTCCGCCAAAAGGGGGTCCAAACTGCGCTCCCCAAAGGGACGAAGAAGCTGACGCTTGGCCTCCTCCGCCCCTCCCTCCCGATCCCCTCCCAGGCAAACCCCCAGAATGCCCGGAGAACATCCCTTCCCCTGGGCCTGGTAGACCGCGTCCAATAGGCATCTCTCCACCCCCGCCAAATCCCGTCCCGCCCCTAAGGCGGCGTCCGGCAGAGAATACTGACGCCCCATGTTCTCCGAGCCGCCCCCCTTCAACAGGACGGTGACCCGGGCTTCCCGCCGAGAACCGTCCGTCTCCTCCCAGTGGAAGACCGGGCTCACATGGCCTAGGTTGTTCCCCGTGTTGCGTCCCGTGAGGGTCTCCACGCAGTTCTGGCGCAAAACCCCCAGCCGGGTGGCCTCCACTACCGCGTCCTCCGCCGAGGCCCGGAAAAGCCGCCGGGGAAAATCGTCCGGGGCCTGGATGAAGAAATGGATCATTCCCGTGTCCTGGCACAGGGGAAGACGACGCTCCTTGGCCAGGTTGCGGTTCTCCAGCAGGGTGCCCAGCACCGCATCCGCCGTGGAATCGGTGGCCTCCTCTTGCCGGGCGTGGGCCAGGGCATCCGTGACTTCCTGGGGCAAAAGGGTGGAGGCACGAATCAGAAGTTCCAGAAGGGCGGGGGCAAAGTCAGTCATGAGGGGCAGGGGAGGAGGAGGATTCTCCGGAAAGACGCTGCCGGTATTCCTCCCATTCCACCGGAAGCATGGTGTTCTTCTTGGTGTTGCATTCTTTGCAGCAAGGCACCACATTCCCCTTGGTGCTCCGCCCCCCCCGGGCAATGGGGACAAGATGGTCCATGGTCAACTCCCGGGGCGGAAAATGACCGCCGCAATAATAGCAGACCCCAGAACTTCGACGATTCTTCCACCAGGGAGAAGAACGCAACTGACGGGCTTTCTCCTTCTCCCTGCGGATAAACTCCCCGTCCGCCCGAAAGTCGTCCACCATCTCCCCAAACGCCATCTCCTCCCCGGAAATCTCGAAAAAGTCCATGGGAGGAGGAAAGGCCTCGGCCTTTTGACGTTCGCGTTTGCGCTGGGAACACATGGGGGAAAGAGACAGAATCGGAAAAACAGGGGGAGGAGGCGGAAAAACGAAAGAATATAATGTCCGATCTCCTGGTGAAATCCAACTCCGAAAACCGCAAAATGGGGATATAGTACCTCCCATGCGTTCCATGGCGGGGAGAAGCTCTCCGCCGCAAATGCTTTCTGGGGGCGAAACGGTCTCGACTGGAAAGGTAGAACGCGGGTTGCATGCGGAGGATGATCGTTGGCCTCCTTAATCATCGGTCAAAAAAGTAACTGCGAACACTCAGTACGCACTCGCGGCTTAGTCCGTGACGTCTCCTCCGGGATGCCTGATAACGGTTGAGGCGCAAGCATCAGGCTGGCCAGGAGCCCCGGGCAGGCGGGGGAAACCAGCGAGAAAGAACAGCACGCTGCTTCCATCGAAGGATGCCCGACACCAAAGCGATGGACTAAGACCAAAGCCCGGGATAAGCATGTAGACGCTTGCGCGACGTCTCTTCAGGACCGGGGTTCAACTCCCCGCGCCTCCACCAATTCCCCCAAAAACTCCGTCCGCCTACCCTAGGCTGGCGGAGTTTTTTTTCTTTCTGTAACTCTGTGTGCGCCAGTGAGTTACGCATAAAAATCCCCTGCTTGCGCACCCCCAATCCTCGGGATGGCCGAAACAAAAGCGTGGAAGAGACAAAAAATAACTATCGTCCAACGAGTTGGAAAAGTTTTTATGCTTACTGTGGGATATTCAACGGTCGACAACCTAACAAAGCAAACCCAATGCGAGTAGCGTGGCATGGATTTGAGAAAAGGGGCAACGATAAGCCGGATGAATGCGCGGGGCATCTGCCTGGAGTGCGCTGGCAGGGAGCAACACGCCCCCGGCTACGCTGTGGCGAGGAAAACCGAACAGGATGTCGTCCTGCGGATCGACGAAAACTTCAAGGGGGAGGGACTCTGATGAGGGCAGGAAACAACCGTCAAGTCGCCAGCAAGAAGGCGCTGCTGACCTTCCTGCTGGCGGTGTGCCTTTGTCTTTGTGGCTGCGCCCATTACGGGAAGCCCTGCGGTCGAGAGTACAAGGTATTCTGCGGGATGTCTAGTCCTGAGGGGGAAGTGTCCGAGGCAGACTGGCGGCGTTTTTGTGACACGCACGTAACGGCTGCCTTTCCTGACGGCTACACCTCCTTTGAAGGCACTGGTTACTGGCGCAACCATGGCGACATCACAATGCGGGAAAACACCCGTGTCCTCCTCATCGTTGCGCCTGTGGATGCCAAGGAAAAGGTTCTAAGGCTAGCCCGTCAATACTGCGAGATGTTCCACCAGGAGGCCGTGCTGGTCGTCACTTCCAACATCGATGCCGCTTTTGTGGAAGAGAAAAAATGAACACCACCCTCTGCAACATGTGCATGATCGAGGATGTCGCCACGGGATGCGTCCTTGTCCAGCACCGCCTGGCGAAGCCCACGAATCCATGGTGCGGGCTGACGTTTCCCGGGGGGCACGTGGAGTCGGGGGAGTCCATCACGGCCTCCACGGTGCGGGAAATCCGCGAGGAGACGGGGCTGACGGTCTCCCGTCTGCGGCTGTGCGGCGTGGTGGAGTGGGAAATTCCCGAGAGGCCGAAGAGTACGGTCTGGCAGGACAACATCCCGAATTCCAAGTACATTGTCTTCATGTTCCGAACCTCAACCTTCACGGGAGAGCTGAAGTCCTCCGCAGAGGGGCGGATGGAGTGGATGACGCTGGACGAGATGCGCCATGGCGGCCTTGCGCCCCACATGGAGGAGTATCTCCGCGTCCTGCTGGAGGATGATGTTCCCCAGGCCTACGGCATCAGCGGGGAAGGGCTGGAAGTCATTGCGGATCAATAAAGTCCCTCAAGGTGTCCCTCAAGGTGTCCCCCTCCGAGGGGAATACGTTCTCGCTGAGGCAAGTGATGGATATCCTAGACGGCAAGCGCGTGGTCATTCCATTTCATGAAATCCAGGAGGTTAAGAAAGCCATAGCGACTAACAACCTTGCTCCTACGCTTGACTCTTTCTCCGTGAAAGATTTTCTAAAGGCGCACGGGAAAATGATGGTTTCCCTAGTGGGCGAGCTGGAAATATCTGCACTGGCGGTGTCGGTATCTTCGCTGGGGGACAGGTCATAAATGAGACTGTAAATCCGACTGTAAATTCGACTGTAAATCCGACTGTAAATTCGACTGTAAATCCGACTGTAAATCCGACTGTAAATCCGACTGTAAATCCGACTGTAAATCCGACTGT
>JAEDMH010000048.1 GCA_016303095.1 Lentisphaeria bacterium
AGCACCCGGACCATGCGGCAGAGGAAATCCGTGCAGACCAGTCGTCGTCCCACGTGGCTTCGTTTGGGCCAGGGATCGGGGCACAGGAGATGGACCCGGTCCAGGCAGTGGGGAGGCAACTGATAGGAGACCAGGGCCAAGCTGGTGGCCCGCAAGGCCCGGAGATTCTCCACCCCGGCCCGGGCCGCCCGCTTCTCCACAATGCGCAGGCGCTCGGAGATGAGATCGTTGCACAAAATCAGACGATCCGGATGACGGCGGGCCAACTCCACGGTGAAGCGCCCCTTCCCGCAGCCCATGTCAAACTCCACGGGAGCGCTGCGCCAAGGCTCGGGAAGCTCGTAGATTTGCCAAGTGTTGGTGAGACTCTCCATGCCCTACCCTTTCCTGTGACGTTCCACAAAATGCCCAATCCGGGCCAAAGCCTCCTGAATCTCCTTCATGCCCGTGGCGTAGGAGCAGCGGACAAAGCCCTCGCCCGACGCCCCGAAGGCGTCTCCCGGCACCACCGCCACCCGCTCCTCCTCCAGGAGACGCTCCGCAAATTCCGTGGACTTCATGTCGGTGGATTCGATGCAGGGGAAGACATAGAAGGCGCCCCTGGGCATGAAGCAGGTCAAGCCCAAGGCGTTGAAGCCCTTCACGATCACATTGCGGCGCTGCTCGTATTCCCGGCGCATGGCCTCCCGCTCCTTCTCGGCTCCCTGGAGGGCCTCGATGGCTCCGAACTGACAGGGAGTGGGGGCGCAAAGGATGGTGTATTGGTGGATCTTCATCATGGCGTCGATGATGTCCCGGGGCCCCAGGGCGTAGGCCACCCGCATTCCCGTCATGGCGTAAGCTTTGCTGAAGCCGTTGAAGACCACGGTGCGTTCCGCCATGCCCGGGATGGCGGCGATGGAGGGAGAGCGGGGGATATAGGAGAGATCCTCGTAGATTTCATCGGAGAAGACCAGGAGATTGTGGCGGATGGCGAACTCCGCCACCTTCTCCTTGTCCTCCCAGGTCATGCCCGCCCCAGTAGGATTGTTGGGATAGTTCAGCATCAGCACCTTGGTGCGGGGAGTAACGGCCTTCTCCAGATCCTCCACCTGCACCACGAAGTCATGCTCCGCCCGCGTGCGCACCGAGACGGGGACGCCATGGGCCATGGCCACCGTGGGCCCGTAGGAGACGTAGCAGGGTTCGTGGTAGAGCACCTCGTCTCCGGGGCAGATGACGGCCCGCACCGCCAAATCCAGACCCTCGGAGACCCCCACCGTCACCAGGCACTGGTTCACCGGACTGTATTCCCCGCCGTAGCGCTGACGGAAATGACGGCAGATGACCTCCCGGAGGCGTCGGTCTCCCAGGTTGGAGGTGTAGTGGGTGTATCCCTTTTGGAGAGAGTAGAGCATGGCCTCCCGGATGCGCCAGGGGGTGACGAAATCCGGTTCCCCGATGCCCAGGGAGATCACGTCCCGCATGGTGCTCACCAGGTCGAAGAACTTCCGGATTCCGCTTTTGGGGATATCCTGGATATGGGGAGCCACCCGCGAGGAGGAGGAGGGCTCCTTACATGGAGACTTGGAGACGTTCATAGTTTTCTTCCTTCTGGAGTTCGATGCCCAGTTCCTTGTATTTCTTCAGCAGAAACAGGGTGGCGCAGGATTTCACGCCGGGCTGGGTGGAGAGTTTGCTGGCCACGAAGTGCGCCACGTCCTGGAGGGAATTCCCCACCACCTCCAAGTGGAGATCATAGCGTCCGGAGACCAGATAGGCGGAGACCACCTCGTCGAATTTGCAGATTCTCTGGGCGATGGCATCGAATCCAGAATCCCGTTCCGGCTGAATCTGGACTTCGATGATGGCCCGGGTCTGGTTCTCCTCCTCCATGGTCAAGGCGGTATACCCCAGGATGCGCCCCTGGGCTTCCATTTCCGAGAGGGCTTTGGTCACCTCCGAGGCGGGCACATCCAGCCGGTCGGCGATTTCCTGGATGGAAATACGGGCATCTCGCTTCATCAAGGCGAGGATGGAATCACACAAGTCTTGCCAATTCATGGGACCTCCTGTTGGGAAAGAGGGAATGTGCCCTCCCCTCGGGCGGCAAAGCCGTTGGCACCGGCTTCCGTGGCAACTTTCCAAGGAGAGGATGACAGAAAAAAAGGGGCGGGGACGGCGGGTCAACAGGCGTATTCCACCGCCCGGGTCTCCCGGATGACCGTGACCCGAATCTGGCCGGGATAGCGCACCTCCGCCTGGATTCTCCGGGCCATCTCCCGGGCCAGAAGCTGGGCCTCCTCCTGGGATACCTCCTGGGGCTGCACCAAAGCCCGAATCTCCCGACCCGCCTGGAGAACATGACAACTCAACACGCCGGCAAAAGAGCCGCCAATGCGCTCCAATGCCTCCAGACGACGCAAAAACAACTCCGTGCTCTCCGAGCGGGCGCCGGGACGGGATGCGCTGATGGCATCGCACACCTGCACGATGACGCCAATGCCCGACGCCACGGGAACCTCGTTGTGGTGGGCCGCCACCGCATTGACCACCACCGGATCCTCTCCCACGCTCCGAAGCAACTCCGCCCCCTGGAAAGCATGGCTCCCAGGACCCTCCGAGGGAAGGGCCTTCCCAATGTCATGCAACAATCCCGCACGACGGGCCTGCTCCTGGGACAGCCCCATCTCCGCGGCAAGCATTCCCGCCAAGGCGCCCACCTCCAAGGAGTGCTGGAGCACATTCTGGGAGAAGCTGTGGCGATATTCCAGGCGCCCCAGGAGATCCTGCAGCTTGTCCGGCAGCACCAGGGAGAGCCGCTGGGCGGCCTCCTCCCCCTTCTGACGCATCTGCTCCTCCAGTTCCTGACGAATGGTCTCCACCAATTCCTCCACCCGGCTGGGATGGATGCGCCCGTCATCCACCAGTTTCTCCAGAGCCCTGCGGGCCACTTCCCGGCGAAGGGGATCGAAGCAGGAGACCACCACGGTCTGGGGTGCCTCGTCCACCAAAATGGAGGTGCCGGTGGCGGCCTCCAGGGCGCGAATGTTTCGTCCGTCTTTTCCGATGATGCGTCCCTTCATCTCCTCGTTGGGAAGGGCGATGGTGGAGGTGGCGGCCTCCGAAACCAGCGTGGAGGCGCAGCGTTCCATGGAGGCCAGAAGAAGCTCTCTGCCCTGGGCCGTCAGAAGCTGGCGTCCCTCCTCCTGCTGCTGCCGGACCAGGGCGGCCCGTTCCCCCACCATCTCCTGGCGCAGCTCCTCCAGGAGTGCCTGTCGGGCTTCCTCCACGGAGGTTCCCGCCAAACGGGCCCGCTCCTCCTGGAGAGCCTTTCGCGCCTCCTCCAATTCCTGGCGCTCCCCTTGGAGTTTCAGATCCGCCTCCTTGAAGGCATCCCCCCGCCGATCCAGCTCCTCCAGCCTATCCTGGAGAAGGGCCAGACGACGTTCCAGGGAATCCTCCCTGGCCTGAAGGCGTTCGGCCTGGTGACGCAGTTCCCCGCGCTCCTTCTCTTTCTCCTTCTCCCCCGCCTCCCGGGCGGCCACCAACACTTCCTTGGCCTTGAGTTCCGCCTCCTTCACCATGGCCTCCGCCTGACGACGGGCCTGCTCCTGGGAAGACTGGATGGCGGCGCGGGACTCCTCCTGCTCCCGGCGAATGGCCGCTTCCATGCGGCCGCGGCGGTTGCCGGCCAGAATTTGCCAGAGCACCAGGAAGACCAGGAGCAGGCTGGCGCCGCTGAGGAACCAGAGCTGGAGGGTATTGAGTTCCGCCTCCTGTTCCGGAGACAGATAGCTCTGTTGCGCCTGCAGAGCCCTGGGAAGGATGTCAAGAAGGAAGAGGGGCATGGGGAATCACCCATTGGGTTGGGGTGAGAATGAGTCTGACGGGGCGATCCCAGGGTTCGGCGGGAATCTCCTCCGTCTCCAGCAATTGGCACGGGTGGCAGAGTCCCAGGGGAAACCCTTCGGGGAAGCGGGTGCGGAGCCGGTCATAGAATCCGCCGCCCCTGCCTAGGCGAGTGCCGCGGCGGTCGAAGGCCAGCCCGGGAATGAGCCAGAGGGTGGACGCCGGGAGTTTTCGGGCCTCCGGACAAAAGGGGGCGGGTTCCGGAATCCGGTATTTGCCCGGCTGGAGCTCCCCTTCCCAATGGCGAACCTGGGCCAGGGTGTATCCGCCCTCCTGGAACCGGGGGAGAAAGAGGAGCTTCCCCTGGCGAAGAGCCTGAGTCAAAAGAGGGAGAACCGGCAACTCCCCCGGCAGGGGAATGTACCCCACCAGGGCAGTGGCCTGCTGAAAAAGGGAATCTGCCAGAAGACGTTGAAAGGAAGGAACTTCCGGCGGAAGAGGAGGAAGATGACGGAGGCATTCCCGCATCCGTCGGCGGAGAGCTTCCTTGGCCTCTCCGCAGAAAACAGGGGAAGGCTGGGAGGTCATGGAGAGGAGGATTCCGGAGAAGCGGGCGTGGCGTAGGAGAGGGTGCGGATGCCGAAGCTACGCTCCTTCAGGAGACGCCAGGAAGAGAGGGGAGCCCAGGGGAGCTCCCGATCCTCCGTATGGTGTTCAAGAGCCAGAATGGCCCCCTCCGCCGCCAGGGAAAGCCAGCCGGGATCCCCTAGAAACTCCCGGGCCCCATACTGTCCAGGACGAGGATGGTAGGGAGGATCGGCCAACAGGAAATCAAAGGAGGCCTCGCCCATGAGACGGCGATGAAGCTGGGCCGCATCCCCCCCCAGGAGCACCACCTCCCCCACAGGGTGGGGAGACATGGCCTTCCGCACCCGCTGGAGATTCTCCCGGATCACCGCCAGGTGCCGGGGATCCTTCTCCACCATCACCACCCGCGACGCCCCCCGGGACAGCGCCTCCAATCCCAAGGCCCCTGTGCCGGAAAAAAGATCCAGCACACAGCTGCCCCGAAGGTCGCCCAAGGTGGAGAAGAGGGACTCCTTCACCTTGTCCTCGGTGGGACGCACCCCGTCGTCGTCAGGAACCGCCAGACGTATGCCCCTGGCCAGGCCGGAGACGATGCGCATGGGTCAGGATTCCTTCAGATGACGGGCCCGTTGCTTCAGGGTCTCATGAATGCCGGAGTACGGCATTTGGAAGGGATGGGTGCGTCCGCCGCAAAGGGGGCAGCGCCGATCCACCGACTGCCGGGGCAGGGAAAAGACATTTCCGCATTTGCCGCAGGTGAGCAATTTGGAGCGGGAGAGATGCCAATTGTGGTTGCTCAACCACAGCTTGTCCGCCAGGAGGAGGAGAAGGCCTCCCAGCAAAGCCAGCAGGGTATAGAGGAGTAGGAGGCTGGAAATGGGCATGGCTTGCCGGAAAAGAGGAGAGGGGGGGCAGGTCGGTCAGGGGAGCCACTCCACCGCCAGGGAGAAGCGGGCAGCGGGGGCGCCCTCCCAAAGTCGGGGACCCGACTGACGCCGGAGAAGGGAGCGCAGGGCGTGAAGAGCATCCTGATCCAGCTCCGGAACGCCGCAGGAGCGCCGGAGAAGCAGCCGGGGCATGGAAAAGCCAGGAAGGAATTGGAGTTCCATCACGGTGGAGGGACGGGGAAGGGTCTCCCCCAAAATCCCCTCCCGATGTTCCCAAAGACGCTGGCGAATCTCCGGCTTCTCCAGCAGGGCAAGGGCCTCGGAGGAGAGGGAGGGAGGGGAAGTCCACACGCCGCCGCCCTCCCGCCGCCATTGGGGAGGCAGAAGAGGCAGGGGAGAATCCTCTCCCGAAGGCACCAGGGGAGACACGGAAGGAAGAACCGGCAGAAGAGCCAGGTCATCCGGAGGAGGAAGCACCGGAGAAAGACGGTGGGAGGAAAGGGCGAGGGGCGAAAGCGCCCGAGGCGTCAAAAGGAAGGCGGGCGCCTCCGGCCAGGGGAGAGGAGCACGACGGTTGAACCGGGAAAAACCCTCCCCCGTGGGATAATACCACTGGGAAGGCTCCATCATGGCAATCCACTGCCATAATGCCTTCTCCTGGGGGGTGACGACTTTGTCGGGACGGGAGATGGCCGCCAGACGGCTGGGGGAGGAAAGGGCGGAACGGGTCTCCTCTCCCCGGGGCAGCAAAAGGAAGGGAAGGTGCAGCAACAATACCACCAGGATGGCCAGGAAAAGACGACGCCACTTGTGATCCCCTTCCTGCTCCCGATGCCCCTTCCCCTCCCGCCGACGCAGGGACGACGGAAGTTCAGAGGCCGTTTTCATCAAGGGAGGGGACATAGTTCTTGTTGTTCCGCAAGCTGGCGCCGCTGGTGGCCAGATAGGCGTCGAAATTTGCGCCCCGGGCGTAGTCGAAGAGTTGGGTCACCATGCTCAGAGGGGCATTTTGATCCACGTAGAAGACCACCTTGGGGCGGCGCTCCAGGGGACGCTCCGGCAATTCCGCCTGGCCCTGCTGGTATTTCAGAGACAGTTCCTGGAGCACCTCCTTGAACGCCTCCAGGGAGGGCAGCCGTCTGGCATTGTAGAAGAGCTTTCCATCGGCGGTGACGGTGACCACGGTCTTCACCAGGGGCGTGAGTTCTTCGTTTTCGAAGCGGGGCAGGTCGATGGCCGTGCCCGGCAGGGAGACCCGCTGGCTGCAGATCAGGAAAACCACCATCAGCACGGAGAAGAGTCCCAGCACGCCGATGACCGTCGGCAGGGTGGAAGTCACCCGATGGAATTGGGTTCGCCACTGGAAATCCATGGGAATCGGCAAAGCAGGGGGAACTTAGGCTTTCTCGGCAGGGGATTCCTCTTCCTCGGCGGGGGGAGGATTGTGGGTGAGGAAGTAGGTGATTTCCGCGGCGGCCTTTCCCATCTCCGCCAGGAGGTGATCCACCTTCTCCACCAGAACCGCGTGGCAGATCTGGCACACCAGGGAAGCCAGCAAGCCCAAGGCGGTGCAAATCAGCGCCATTTTGATATCGCCGGAAAGAACCTGCGCGCCTTGGAACTCGATGTTGTTGATCTTATCGAAGGCGCCGATGAGGGAGACCAGAGTGCCCAGCAACCCCACGACCGGGGTCATGTTGGCGAAGGCGGCCAGGAGCTTCAGGTTTCGCTCCAGCCGGGGAATCAGGAGGCGGGCGGTCTCCTCCACGGCGTGGCGGATGGCGGCGGCCCCATCCTGCCAATGCTCAATGGCGGTGCGGAAGATCTCCCCCACGGGGCCGGTCTTGGCATCGCAGTTGGCCACCGCCTCCTTCACCCTGCCTGCCCGGAGCTGGTTCAGGAGTCCCCGGAGGAGTTCGAAGGTATCCACCCGGGCCCGGTGGAGATAGAGATAGCGGTCCGCCGCAATGATGAAGGTCAGCACCAGGAAGGCCAGCACCACAATGGCGATGATGCCAGGCACATTGGAAATCTGGGCAAGCATGGGATTCATGGGCTTGGAGGAAAGGGGGTGCCGGAGTAGGCAAGGGTCATGCTATTTGACCTTGGGGGCCTCGATTTCCTCGGCCCGGGGGATGAAGCGCTCCAAGGGCACCTGCTGGAAGCTGGCCAGGTTCTCCGCCAGGCGCTGGGTGTCGGGATTGGCCTGGAGCATCCGTCCCACCACCCCCAAAGCCGTGCGTCGCATCTGATCGAAGGGAGGCATTCCCCGGCGCAGCTCCGTTCCCTCCGCCGCCTTGGCGTAGGTGTCGTAGATCTCCTTGGCGGTGAGGGTGAGGCTCTCAAAGGAAAGATACTCGTCCGCCTCCTCGCTTTCCGCATAGGCCAAGATGGTGTAGGCCTGGAAGAGGTAGCTGTTGATGGCCTGCTCCGCCGCCCGATGGCTGGCGTCGATCAAATCCTCCGCCAACTCCTTCTTCACAAAGTCCTCCAGGCTCATCCCCCGGGGAAAGCGGGTTTCATTGTAGTTCTTGGCCATGGCAAACCAGTTGGCCGCCTTCTTCTTGTAGCCGAAGATGTAGAAGCGCACCACGGCATCCACCAGGAAGTTGCTGTAGGCGCCCTGGATGTTGTTGTTGGGGAAGTCCCGGATGGCATCCAAATAGGCCTGATTGGCGGCGTCGGCCACCTTGAAATTGGGCTGCATCTGGAGATTCTTCAGGTCTCCTTTGAGATAGAGGAGGCGTCCGGTGGAAAAGGAGGCGTTCAAGGCCTGGAAGATCATGCGGTTGCAGGAGAGTCGCTTGAAGGCGGCGGAGGGATCCTTCCAGACCTCCATGCCCTTCTGGGCCCAGTAGACGGCGTGGGCCTCGGGAAGGCGCCAGTCGAATTCGCCGAAGATCTCGTTGAGCCGAATCATGTATTTGGGATCCAGGCGGTATTTGTAGACCATCCAGCGATGGCGGAGGCAGAGCTCCACATCCTGGGTGATGCCCGCCTGGTCAAAGGCCTCCCGGAAGCGGGCGGGAATGGTGGCGGCCTCCCGGAACTCCAGCTCCAGCCGAGCAAAGTCCGCCTGCCCCTCCTGGAGGATGCGACGGTATTCCCCTGCCCGGTCTCCCAGGACAGCCAGCAGCTTGGTCTCGTTCAAGGGGGCGCGATCCAGGGTCTCCCACTGGAGATAGTAGTCTCCGAAGAGCCGGATCATCTCCTTGGCCCATTCCACCTTGTAGTACCGGTTGGCGTCATCGGAGTCCTGCCCCATCTTGTGCTGGAAAATCCACCCCAGCTGGCGGAAAAGATCCGGATCCCCGGGATTGTATTCCAGGGCCTCGTCCCGGATCAGCTCCAGCCCCCGCTTGACCCAACGCCAGCGATCCTCGAAATTGGTGAAGGTGACGGAGACGTTGTAGGCCATGTTCCACCCCAGGAAGGCATGGGCGCCTGTGAAGCGGGGCTGCAGCTTCACAATCCAGTCCGCCAGCTGCACCATCTCGTAGTACTTTCCTTCTTCCTGCATTCTGCCGGAGCGAAGCCACAGATAGTCGGCCAGAATGCCCCGGAAGCCCCCCAGGGCCACACTGGTGAAGGCCACCACGGGAGGCGCATTCTCCAAGGGGGTGTTGTCGGTGAGATGGTACGTGGTGCGCAGGCCATTCATCCTGTTCTGCAGGAAGGAGATGACACAGAGGAGCGCCACCATGGCCACCAGAATGGCCACCAGTTGCAGGAAACTCTTTTTCATATTGACGGGAAAGGGAGAGGAATCGTTCGGGGAGGAGGGGGCGGAGCGGGTGTGGGGGCGGGAACTCAGGTGTTCCGGCGCACCACCAGGCCCAGTTCACGGCGCGTCAGGAAGAAGATGCCCAGGAAGGCCAGCAACCCGCTGCGCACCACCAGCACTTTCAGGAAGGCCCAGCCCAACTCCTGGAGTTCCACCAGCTTGCCGGCGGCCAAATCCCCCGTGGTGTTCAAATCGTCCACCGTCACCACCAGGGTCTGGACGCCCCGGGCCATGATATGGGCGGATCTTTCCCACACGTTGGCATACATGTAGCGTCCGTCATCTCCCCGCAGGGGGGCATTCAGGGCGGCGGGCACCACCAGGCCGATAATCAGGTAGGCCACGGCCACGAAGACGGCCACGGGGGTGGAGAAGAGGGCGCCCACGGTGCTGCCCAGAGCCGCCAGGAAGGCCAGCTGGAAGAGGGCCATCAGCATAGTGCGGAAGTAGTTCTGGGCGAAGGAGGCCACGGGGCACAGGAGAGTGGGCCCGTCTGCCACCTGGAAGACGGCGGTGGTGTTGCGCACCTGGCGCTGATATTCCTTCTGGGACTCCTCGTCGGCGGGAATCGCCTCCGCAGGAGGCAGGAGAAGATTGCCTAGATTCCGGATGGTCAGGGTCACGGGGGACTTGCCCTCGGCATCCACCACTTCGACGGCCTTCAGGGGGAAGACGCCCTCCGAGAGCCCCTCCGTCTCCATCCGGGCCTCATCCTGCGCCGTGAGGGTATTGATTTCCTGCCAGGATCCGCCGGGCATCACGTAGGGGCTGCCCCCCCGGGCTTCGCTATACCAGACGGTGGGATTTCCGGCCACCCCCGGGGCGTCGCCCTTGTATTGGAATCCGAAGTCCAGGGGAATCATGCGCTGATCCGTGGTCATATGGTCACTGGAATACATCCGGAAGCGGAGGCAGAGGCGGGCATCCGCCCCCTCCGGAATGCGCACATTCCGGAACTCCCAGGTATGCTCCTCGCCGGGCTTCACCACGATGTTCCGCATGGCGGCGGCGGCCAGTTCGTCCATGATCTGACGCTTCACCGCCAATTCGTCCATCCGGGCGTCCACCAGCCCTTGGCGCAGGCGCTTCTCATACTCCGCCGTCACCTTGTCCCGCAGATCAGGCATGGCGGGGCGGAACTGGCGGCGGGCCACCAGGAACTCCCGGTTCAGGCGCTCCATGTCGCTGTCGGAGAAGAGTCCGGCGGCATGGGCGGAGCGGAGGCGATAGAAGGTCAGGCCATAGACCAGAAGCATGGAGACCACCAGAATCACGGCGTGCATCAGGAAGACCCCCACGAATTTCCCCGTCCACAGCTTCCACCGGGGACAGGGCTTGGTCACCGCCATGTGCACCTGGTATCCCTCGATTTCACTGGAGAGAAGGGAGCATCCCAGCCAGAGGCAAGAGGCAGAGACCAGGGCGATGACCAGATTCAGGGAGTAGGTCAAGGAGACCTGGACGAGTCCGGCGGCCGTATTGTCTCCCCGGATGGTCAAGGGCAGGCCGATGACACACAGGAGAATCAAGGCGAAGAGCACAAGAAAGACCTTGGACCGCAGGGCGGAGCGGACGGTCTGCTTCAGGATGGCGTGGAAAGCTTTCACGGTATTGCAATGGGATTCCCGGGGAAGGGAGGCCGGGAGGGGAAGGAGGTAAGGGGAAGAGGAAAGGAGGGGAGGGCTAGCGTCGGCCCATGGCCTCCGACAACTGGGTGGCCAGGCTGGCGGCGCCCGTGGCCCGCAGGATCTCCAGGGAGAAATCCAGGGCGGCGGCGGGGCCGCAGGCCGTCAGAATGTGTCCGGAACGCTGGATGTACTTTCCGGTGTAGACCCCATGGGAGATCTGGCGCTCCGTGCCGGGATAGCAGGTGTATTCCACCCCGCCCTCCAGCAGCCCCGCCGCCTCCAGCACCAGGGGAGCGGCGCAGATGGCGCAGACCCACCCGCCCCCATGGAGGGTCTGACGGGCGGCCTCGCGACACCGCTCCTCCGCCGCCAGATTCCGGGAACCAGGCATCCCTCCGGGGAAGTAGACCAAATCCCAGCCCGTCAGGGGAAGCTCCTGGACGGAGCCGTCGCAACGCACCCCCACGCCCCGGGAGGAGGAGACGCACCCATGGGCATCCGGGCCCAGACCCGCCAAAGTGACGGGGATTCCCGCCCGCCGCAGCACGTCCACGGGGGCCAGCGCCTCCAGTTCCTCGAATCCGGGGGCAAGGAAAATCAGAGCGTTCCGAAGCATGGCGGGAAAGGAGGGGGTGAGAAGGTGGGAGGGCCTGGCCTGCCCGAGACGGAAAGGCCTAGGCCACCCGCCGGGGGTTATATTAGCCGAACGCCGCCGAAGAAGCCTCTCCAGCAGGCAGGCCGCCCCCCACGGCGGACAGGTGAAAACGAGACAATATAACATTCATTTTCCGGAGAGTACCTCCACCCCCCCATGACTCCTTCTCCCTCCCTCTACCTGAGCACCCGAGGTGGCACCCGCCCCGTGGGTTTCGCCGATGCCGTCATGATGGGGCTGGCCACCGACGGCGGCCTCCTCCTCCCCTCCGTCTTCCCCAAAGTCACCCCGGAACGCCTGGAGGAATGGTCCCGCCTCACCTATCCCCAGCTGGCCCTGGAGGTCATGGCTCCCTTCGTGGGAGAGGACTTCACCCGAGAGGAACTCCAGGCCCTGGTGGAAAAGAGCTACGCCACCTTCGACACGCCTCAGGTGGTTCCCGTCTCCCCCCTGGGAGACAGCGGCCTCTTTCTAGCGGAGCTCTATCACGGCCCCACCCTGGCCTTCAAGGATGTGGCCCTCCAGTTCCTGGGCAATCTCTTCCAGGCCATCCTGGAGAAGCGGGGCGGCACCCTCAACATCCTGGGGGCCACTAGCGGAGACACGGGGAGCGCCGCCATCCACGGCGTCCGGGGCAAGGAGGGAATCCAGATTTTCATCATGTATCCCGAGGGCCGGGTCAGCCCTCTCCAGGAACGGCAGATGGCCACCGTGGACGATCCCAATGTCCACTGCCTCGCCATCCAGGGCACCTTTGACGATGGCCAGCGGGTGCTGAAGGAGGTCTTCAACGACCTCCCCTTCAAGGAGGCGAAGCACCTGGGGGCCGTGAACTCCGTGAACTGGGCCCGGATCCTGGCCCAGGTGGTCTACTACTTCTGGGGGAGCTTCCAGGTGCGCCGGCAGACGGGAAATCCCCAGGCTCTCCTCCAGGTCTGCGTCCCCACGGGAAATTTCGGCGACATTTTCGCCGGATTCGTGGCCATGGCCATGGGCGCCCCCATCCGGCGCCTGCTCCTGGCCACCAATGAAAACGACATCCTCTCCCGCTTCTTCCACACGGGATGCTACAGCCGGGGCGAAGTCCACCCCACCCTCTCTCCCTCCATGGACATCCAGGTGGCCAGCAACTTCGAGCGCTATCTCTACTACCGCCTGGGAGAGGATCCCGCCTTGGTCAAATCCGCCATGGAGGGCTTTGCCGCAGGCGCCCCCATCCAGGTGGAAGGCACGGATCCCCGCTTCGCCGCAGGACGGGGCGACACCGCCATGACCCTGGAGACCATCCGGGAATGCTGGCAAAAACACCATGTCCTCCTGGATCCTCACGGCGCCGTGGGCGTGGCGGTGGCTCTCCAAAATCCCCTGCCCGACGCGGTCACTCTCTGCCTGGAAACCGCCCACCCCGGCAAATTCCCCGGCGCCATCGCCCAGGCCTTGGACGACCCCTCCCTGGCCACCCATCCCGCTCTGGAGCGCCTGAAATCCCTCCCCCTCCGGAAAACCCTCCTCTCTCCCACCCGGGAGGCAGTGGAGGAGTTCATGACACGGCATATCCCCTGATTCCCGCCCACGCCTCCCATGTCCATGACGCCGCCAGGGCTCTTTGAGCATGCACGGCAGGAGCGCCTGAAAAAGGAGGCGCCCCTGGCGGCCCGGATGCGCCCCCGCACCCTCCAGGAATACATCGGCCAAACCCATCTCCTGGCCCCGGGACGCCTTCTGCGACGCGCCATCCAGGCAGACCGCCTCTCCTCCTTGATCTTCTACGGTCCCCCAGGCACGGGAAAGACCACCCTGGCCAGCGTCATCGCCAACACCACCAGCTCCGCCTTCGTCACCCTGAATGCGGTCATGGCGGGCCTGGCGGATCTCAAGGCGGTCACGGCGGAGGCCCAGAGAAAGCAGGGAGAATACGGGCAGCGCACCATTCTCTTCATCGACGAGGTGCATCGCTGGAACCGGGCCCAGCAGGACGCCCTGCTCCCCTGGGTGGAAAATGGCACCGTCATCCTCATCGGCGCCACCACCGAAAATCCCTATTTCACCGTGAACCGGGCTCTGGTCTCCCGGAGCCGGGTCTTCCAGCTGAAGCCCCTGGACGGAGAGGAGGTGCGCCAGGTGATGCGTCAAGCCCTGGAGGATCCGGAGCGGGGCTACGGCAAGCTCTCCGTGTCGATGGATCCCGAGGCCATGGCCCATCTGGCCAATGTGGCCAATGGAGACGCCCGGGCCGCCCTGAACGCCCTGGAACTGGCCGTGGAAACCACTCCTCCGGGAGAGGATGGAGTCATCCATGTGACTCTGGCCGTGGCCGAGGAGTCCATCCAGCGACGGGCAGTCCTCTACGACCGGGAGGGAGACTGCCACTTCGACACCATCTCCGCCTTCATCAAGTCCATGCGGGGCTCGGATCCGGATGCGGTTTTCTACTGGCTGGCGAAAATGGTCTACGCCGGCGAAGATCCCCGCTTTATCTTTCGCCGAATGCTCATCTTCGCCTCGGAGGACATTGGCATGGCGGATCCCCATGCGGTCCCCTTCGTCCAATCCTGCGCCGAGGCCTTCGACCGGGTGGGTCTCCCGGAAGGACATTTTCCCCTGGCCCACGCCGCCCTCTATTGCGCCACCGCCCCCAAGTCCAATTCGGTCCTGGGCTTCTTTGATGCCTTAAAGCTGGTGGAGAAGGAGCGGGAGGGAGAGGTGCCCAATCATCTGCGGGATGCCAGCCGGGACAAGAAGGGCTTCGGCCACGGCGTGGGCTACCGCTACCCCCACGAATACCGAGATCACTGGGTGGCCCAGCAATATCTTCCCACCTCTCTCCAGGGAAGGGTCTTCTACCAGCCCGGAAACCTGGGCTACGAAAGCACCCTGGCCGACCAAATCCGCCAACGACGGGAACTCCAATTGGCCGCACTCCGGGAAAGAACCCAGTGCCCCCCCCAGGAAATCCTCACCTTCTCCCCCACGGAAAAACGCTCGGAACAGTGGCTGGCCCGCACGGTGGATTCCCTCACCGGATTCCTGGCCCAGCTCCGAAAGGAACTCTTCCAACGACACCCCCTCCAGAGACACGAACGGGTTCTGGATCTCACCGCCGACTCGGGACTCCTCACCTGGGAAGCCGTCCGCCAAACTCCGGAAGGCGGGGTCTGGGCCCTGGTCCGCACCCCGGAAGCCCGTCAGTTCCTCCTGGAGGAGGCCGCCAATCTCCCCGACCTCCGACGTCCCCAAGTCCTGGTGGGCACCCCGGAAGAACTCCCCGACCTCCTCCAAAAGCAGGGAAATCAGGATCTCCGCTTCGACCTGATCCTGGGACGCAACGCCCTGGGACGCCCCCCCCACCGGGAAATAATCCTGAAGACCCTGGCCCGCCTCCTGGAACCCAAAGGCGGCACCCTGGCCCTGGCGGAAACCCTGCCCCAACGGGGACAACGCCTCTCCCAACTCCTGGAAAACCACTCCGCCCTGCCCCCGGAAATCCCCCAGGCAGAAGAACAACTCTATCAAAAGAAGGATGACCCCCTCCTGAACTGGGACGTGGAAGAATTGCTCCAGGAAGCCCGCAACGCCGGATTCCCCCACCCCCACGCCACCCTCCTGGATTCCCACCGCACCCAACTGCTCCCCCCACAAGTCCTGGAACGGTGGATGAATCCCCAACAACCCGGCTCCTACGCCCAACGTCTCCTGGATGCCGGACTCCCCCAGGAGCTCCTCCCGGTCTTCTCCTCCGCTATGGCTGCTCTGGCCGGCAAAACCGTCACCATCCACTCCGTGGTGGCCCTCCTGGAAGCCCACGCCAACAAAGAAGACAGGAGCTAGAAATCGAGAGGGTCTAGATATTCTATATGTCCTATATAATCTAGGAGTTGCATCCTAGAAACAGACCTGCGAAGGGGGCGTTTCTGGACGGGGAATCCCGGCCAGGAAGGGGATCCTGGGGCAGTATTGTGG
>JAEDMH010000184.1 GCA_016303095.1 Lentisphaeria bacterium
GGCCGTCTCTCTGGAGTCCCCGTGGCGTCCACCCTGGAGGATACCCGTCCCGGCCGTCTCTCTGGAGTCCCCGTGGCGTCCACCCTGGAGGATACCCGTCCCGGCTCCCCTCCTCCCCCTCCGCCTGGGCAGGGGAGAGCCGTGCCCGAGGTCACTTCTCCGGCGGCTTCTTCCCCTGCCCCTTCCCCTGCTCCTGCTCCTTCCCCCTTGGGGGGGAACGGCATGCCTCGTCGGAGCGCCTCGGCCTTGCAGGGGGTGTCTCCCTTCAGTGAAGGCGTGCTTTCCCATTTGCGGTCTCGTCTGCCGGAAACCCTGAATTTTCTTTCCCCGGCGGAGAGTCGCCAGGTGGTGGAGAAATTGCGGCGGGGAGCCAGTTACGCCATAGGCTCCCAGTTGGCCAGGGGGGCGGAGAGCATTCTCTACCAAGGATCGGCGGAGGGGTATCACTTCCTGGTGAAATCCATCCGCAATTGGAAGGATCATTGGCTGGGGGATATGCGTACACGGAAGGATGAAGGGCGCATTTCCGGCGGAGTGGCCTACGCCACCAAAGTGCGCCACCTCACCAACGAGTGGAATGTGGGGCAGAACTTCCAGGCAGACCAGGGGGCGCCCGTGCCGGTGCAGTTCTACTCCCTGCGGAAAGTGAGCCGTCTGGGGCTGGAGCTGGGTTGGGATCTGCTGATGGAGCGCATTAACGGCGTGGATCTGTCGGACAAACGGCTCATGGCCTCCATGACCGTGGAGGACAAGGTGAAGCTGTGCATCCGCATGGCTCAGGCCATCGCCGGATTGCACCAGAGGCGTTTCATCCATCTGGATATCAAGCCCAGCAACTTCATGGTGGACCGCCAGGGCAGGGTGCGGCTCATCGACTTCGGAATCTCCGTCCCTTCCGGATTCCAGAGCCGAACCGTGGCTGGCACGGCGGGGTACTTCTCCCCGGAGCAGGTCTCCTGCCGTCCCCTGGGGGAGGACACGGATATCTTTGCGCTGGGCATCACCTTCAATGTCCTCTTTGGCGGAAGAATCCTGCTCCAGTCCCCGGACGAGGCCAAGAGCCGACAAGTGCGTCACGACGCCGTCTCCGACCTGGAGAAAAACACCCTTCCCGCCGTCTCCGACATTCCCGAACTCACGGGGGCCTATCGTCCCTTGGCGGAGGTCATCCGGGAATGCACCATCTACCGTCGGCTGAACCGGATCGGGAATTGCACCCAACTGATCAGCCGTCTGCGCCAGGCGGCGTTCCAGTGCGGCATGTCTCTGTAGGGCAGGGCGGTGTCCCGGGGGGGAGCCCCCATGCCTGAAGGACGGCGGCGTCTCTGCCCTCTGTCTCTCTTCCCCCGGAGGAAACTCTCTCCATGCGCTCTCTCCTTTGGACGGTTTTGATTCTCGGTGCCATCCTGGCGCTGCCCGTGGCCCTGCGTCGGAGGAATGGCCCCTCCCCTTCTGGCGGGGGGCCTGTCCGTCGTCTGGTGGTGATCACCGCCAACAACGAGGCCCTGCGCCATGAGACGGAGCTGGCCTTCCAGGAATATTATGGGGAGCGACACGGGGGAGAGAAGGTCTCCATTGACTGGCGGGCGCCGGGAGGCACCTCGGAGATTGTCCGGTATTTGCGAAGCACCTTTGAGGCCAATGTGCGCCACGCCTGGGGGAGCCGGGGGACAGGGCAGGCCTGGAGCGAGGAGGTGGCTTCTGCGGCTTTTGGGGCGGTCTGCCCCCAGGAGCCTGCGCGGGCGGAGGTCTGGCGCTGGCTGCGGGAGAGCCAGGTGGGGGTGGATGTGGATGTCTTCCTGGGGGGAGGACAGTATGACCACGAGGGATTGCGGCGGTATGGCTTGCTGGTGCCCGCCGGGGTGCGGGAGCGGCATCCGGAATGGTTTGCGGGGGCGAACCCCATCCTTTCTCCCGGAGGCGGAGGCGAGGTCTGGTACGATGCCCACGATGGCTACTACGCCGTGTGTTTCGCCACCTTTGGCATTGTCTACAACCGGGATCGCCTGGCCCAGGCGGGTTTCTCTCCCCAGGAAATCGAGACTTTCGGCCGTCGGTGGAGCGATTTGGCGGATCCCCGGCTCTATCGGGCCGTGGGATTGGCCGACCCCACCCAGTCCGGCTCCATGACAAAATGTTTCGAAATGCTGATCCAGAAGGAGATGCAGGAGACTCTGCGTCGTCTCCATCCCGGGGTGCCCATGGCCGAGCTGCAGCCCACGCCCCAGGAACTGGAGCAGGCGTGGACCGCCGCCATGACCCTCTTGAAAAAGCTGGGGGGGAATGCCGCCTATCTCACCTTCTCCGCCAGCAAGGTCCCGGTGGATGCCGCCAATGGCCAAATCGCCGCGGGAATGTGCATCGACTTCTACGGTCGTTCCCAGGTGGAGTGGGAACGCGCCCAGCTGGGACGGGAAACCCTCGTGTACCGCACGCCCGAGGCCGCTTCCACCGTCTCCGCCGATCCCGTGGCTATCCTGCGGGGCGCCCCCCATCGGGAACTGGCGGAGGAATTCGTGGATTTCCTCCTCTCCCCCCAGGCTCAGACTCTCTGGGGGAAGTGCGCCGGAACCCCGGACGGCCCCCGGGACTACACCCTCTATCGACTCCCCGTCCGCCGGGATATGTATGAGGGAACCGCCCTGGAAAATACCGTCTTCGGGGAGGAACGCCCCCTCGTCCTGGCAGAACGCTTCCACTATCGGGGCGACTGGACGGGACGCCTCTTCAGCGCGATCCGCATTCTGGTAAAGGTCATGCTGATCGATTGCGGACCCGAACTCCGGGAATCCTGGGGACGCATCCTGGAGCAGGGCGGCTGGGAGGCCATTTCCCCCCAGGCACGGGAGGCCTTCCAAAGCCTACCCTTCTCCTACCAGGAGGCCGCCCAGGCCACCCGCACCCTGGAATCCCCCCAGGAAGAGGCCAAACTCCGCCGGGGATGGATCCA
>JAEDMH010000002.1 GCA_016303095.1 Lentisphaeria bacterium
GTCAGCCCCGAGGGCCTCCCTTCACCCCCGTCTAGCGATCCTCCCACCGCTACGCGGTTCATGAGGATCCCCCCCCCTTCCCCCCACAGGCGGGGGAGGCTAGAAAGCTAGAGGGTCTAGAAATCTACTAGAATCAAAGAAGTTATAACAAAATCCCAGGGCGGTTCGTGCGGGTAGCACGAACCGCCTCTCTGTGGTCTCTGCGTGCCCGGCTTGCCGGGCCTTCCGTGCCCGACCTGTGCCCGCGGCAGCGCACCGTGTCTCCGCGGGGCGGTAAAATTGTCTGGAATTGTCATATTTTTTCTTTCATTCCCTTGCAGATTGAAAAATTGGGATTATTTTGGGGTGTCTGAAAGTTTTTCTTCTCATTTTGTCCAATATTGTCCATTTCCCTTCGGTTTTTCTTAGCGCAAGAGAGACACAATCATGATTCTTACCTTAAAAGAGCTTGCGGAGTACCTGCGCGTGAACGAGCGCACCATTTCCCGGATGATCAACAGTGGCAAGATCCAAGGGGCGAAGATTGGGGGTCAGTGGCGGTTCAACGGGAGCCAGATTGACCAGGTGTTTTTTCCGGGGTCTGTTTCGGAGAGCAGTCCTTTGGAGGCGGAGGGTTCTTCCATCATCACCCATCCATTGATTGGCATTCCCCTGAGCCGTGTGATGAGCGAGGATCGGATTTTGTTGAACCTGAAGAGTCGGGACAAGGAGGGGGTCATCCACGAGTTGACGGACGCCCGTCTTCTTTACGGTCTGGTGTTGGACGCCTCGGATTTGCGCACCAAGTGTCTGCAGCGGGAGCAAGTGCTTTCCACGGCGGTGGGCGAAGGGATTGCCATTCCCCATCCCCGGGATCCCATCCCCACCCTTCGGGCCAGCGCGGCGGTGCTCTACGGCTACTCCCAGGAGGGGGTGGACTTCAATGCGCCGGACGGCAAGCCCGTCCACATGTTCTTCCTGGTGTGCAGCCAGAACATTGAGCTTCACCTCCACCTGATGGGCTGCATGGCCCGTCTGCTGAAGTCCTCCAGCTTTGTGGAGAACCTGCCCAAGTGCACCAGCAACAAGGAGGTCATCAAGCTGGTCATGGAGCACGAGCGGGCGGAATTCCTCTCCCAGGAAGGGGCGGCGAAATAGCCTCCTTCTCCTTCTTCGTTTTCCCAGAGCGGAACTCTCTAGGCTGGTTCTCCTCCTCCTGGAGGAGAGCCGGCCTTTTCTTCCTTATCCCAGAGTTTCGTTTTTTCGCGCGAGCGAGAGGGGCTCTGCCGCCCTCTCGGAAGCGGAAGAAAAGCGCAGAAGCCCTCTACCGAAAGGTCCCTTTCCCATGGACAGCCCCACGCCCCAGGTCACCCGTTTTCACCTGACCCTTGCCTATGATGGCACCCGGTATGCGGGGTGGCAAGTGCAGCCGTCCCATCCCACAGTTCAGGGGGAGCTTCTCACCCGTCTTCGCCTGATGTTGCGGGCGCCGGAGCTGAAAATCTACGGTTCCAGCCGGACGGATGCGGGGGTTCACGCCTTGGACCAGCAGGTTTCCTTCGAGGCGGTGTTGCCGGGGGATGTGGACGCCTCCGATCTGGCCCGTCGCCTCAACCGCTGGCTGCCGGAGGACATCTATGTGCGCTCCGCCCGGATTTGTCCCGGCCCCTTCCATGCCCGGCATGACAACTGCGGGAAGGCATACACCTACTGCCTGGCGCCAGGCTTCAAGCCCAATCCCTTGTATGTACGATATTTATGGCGCACCCCACGGGCGTTGGACCTGTCGGCCATGGCCGAAGCGGCGGCCCTGCTCCAAGGGGAGCATGACTTTGCCTCCTTTGCGGTCAACTCCGGGAAGCCCATGGAATCCACCGTGCGCAACCTTCGGCGCCTAGAGCTGATGGAGACGGGGGACGGGATGCTCTACGTCAATGCGGTGGGGGACAGTTTTCTCTACAAGATGGTTCGGAGCCTGGTGGGGTATTTGGTGCACATCGGGCTAGGATATGGGAAGCCGGAGCAGGTTCCGGCGATCCTCTCCGGGAAGGATCGTTCCCTGGCGGCGGATTCCGCCCCGGCCCGGGGTCTCTTCCTGGCCAAGGTCTTCTTCTCCCCGGAGGAGTGGCGGAGCTATCAGCCGATTCTCCCCCCCTTCGCCTTCACGCCCCGCCTCTAGTCCGCCTCCCGGGAGAGGGGCGACCTATTTCAGGGCAACGCATTCCCCCGGGGGGAGGGAGCGGAGAGTCCGGTGATTCACCAGGAACCACACCTCCTGATCCGTGGGATTATAAGCCATGTCCTGATCGGCGGTGAAGACCAGACGCTGCACGGCCTGCACATACCGGTGAATCTCTCCGTTGGTGGCGTACCAAGTCTCTTCGTCCTGGGGAAGAGCGTCGCAGATTTGCTCCAGGAGTTCCCAATTTTGGTTCATGTCGAACTCGTAGCTGTGTCCCCAGATGTAGAAGAGGCTGAGGGAGCGGCCCTGTTTGCGGAAGGGTTCCACCAGGGCGAGGGCGTCCCGATGGTGGCAAGAGGGGTGCCAGGTCAGCCATTCCCGGGGGCAAGGGAAGCTCATGGTGGCGTTGGTGGTGCGGGAGTATTGGATGCCGGCGGCCTGCAGCTGGGCCAGAACCATAGGGTTCCAGGAGCCATAGGGATAGGCCATGCCCGTCACGGGGCGACCCATGATCCTCTCCAGATTCCGCCGGTCCTCCAGCACTTCCGCCAGGACCTGTCCGGGGGCGAGGCGTTCCAAATAGGGGTGATGGACCCCGTGGACGGCCACCTCGTGGCCTCGATAGACCTGCGGAACCTCCTCGGCCTGGAGATAAGTCTCCGCCTTGGCGGGATCCTGGACCAGGGAGGAACACAGATTGAAGGTGCCCTTCATCCCGTGGGCATTGAGCACCTTCACCACCCGCTCGTCAAAGCGCTGACCATCATCGTAGCTAAAGGTCACTGCGCGATTCTTTCCCTGGGGATAGACCCAGCTGACTTCCTGAAACATGGTTTTCTCCGTGAGAATGTTTTTTTTGGGGGGATGTCGTTCACGCCGTGGGCAGCGTGCGCAGGGCGGCCAGCACCTGGGGAAGCAGCTGCTTCTTCCGGGAGAGGACGCCGGGCAAATCGTAGAGATGGGGAGACAGGCAGGCATAGGGAAGGGCCTGTCCTAGGGCTTCCGGCCCCAGGAGAAGCATCCGGGAATTTTCCCGGACGGCATCCGTCACCAGAAGCCCCAGGAAATCCAGCTTCTCCTGGCGCATCACCTCCCCCATGGCGGCCTCCAGCTCCTCCTGGCGCTGGTTCAACAGCAGGAGATTGCTCTCCTCCACCTGGGCCAGGGCAAAACTCCATTTCCCCTCCGTATAGCTCTTCCGGTCTCCGTTGAGGACGGCAAGGGCATCCTGGGCGGCCAGGGGAGAGGCGATGGCGGAGAGTTCCTCCATGAGGCCGGTGGCGGTGCAGCCCGCCAGTTTTTCCAGCCAGGCCACCGCCTTTCTATCCCGTTCCGTGGTGGTGGGGCTCTTCAGATTCAGGGTGTCCGTGACAATGCCGGCCAGCAGCATTCCCGCCAGGGAGGGAGAGAGGGACTCTCCCGCGTCTTTATACATCCGGGAAATGAGGGTGCAGGTGGATCCCACCACATCTGCGGTGAACCGGATGGGCTGATCCGTGGGCATCGTCTTCAGCCGATGGTGATCCACCACCTCCACCACCGGGAGGGACTCCACCCCGGGAAGACTTTGCTCGATTTCATTATGATCCACCAGAATCATCTGGAAAGGAGGAGGTTGGGTCACATCCTTCTTCAGGAGGATACCGGCCAGCGTGCCTTCGGAGGGATGGAGAACAGGAATCACATCCTCGAAGTGGGCGGAGACCCGGGGGGCCACATCCCGGAGGCGATCCTCCGGGGAGAGCACCAGGGTATGTCCCCGGAGTCCGGAGTTTTCCACGGGAGGAGCGAAAGCCAGACGGCGAATCACCTGGGCGGAATCCCCCGGGCTCTCCAGCACCGTCACCCCAAGCGTCCGGGCCAGCTCCGCCAGACGAGGCTCCACGGGATGGCCGCCGGTGACGATGAGAAGACCCACCTGGCGTTGAATGACGTGCTCCTGGATATCGGGGCGATCCCCCACGATCACCGCCAGACGGGAGCCCATCTCCCAGGGAAGATGGGCATCGAAGGAACGCACCTGCATGGCCGCCACATAGACTTGGAAGCGCACCATTTCCTCCGGCGCCTGGGCGGTCACGATGGTGCCATCCAAGGCGCTGGCGATGTGATTCACGGAGGCATGGACCTCCCGGGAGGCCAAGCGCTGGCTCCCCTCCTCCTCCCCCATTCCCAGCAGCTGGTTCAACACGCCCATGGGACTCAGCATTCCCTGGTAGCCCCCCCGGGCATCCACCACAGGAAGCCGGGGCATTCCGCTCTCCCGGAGAATCCGGAAGCCCTCCCAGAGGGTCTTTCCTGCGGGAACCACAGGGGGATTGGGCTCCATCACATCGGCCACCCGCACATAGACATCGTTGCGGCAGAGGGGTTCGGGCATCCGAAAGCGCTGCAGGAGGAAGCGCGCCCGGTCGGAGAGGACGCCGGGGCAGACGGCCTGGGCCAGGGGATTTCCCTGGCGGCGGCGCAATTCCGCCAAGGCGATGGCGGCGGAGAGGGAATCGATATCGGGATTTCGGTGGCCGGAAACGAAGACGGCCTTCAGAGAGGAACTCATGGGAGAGGGAAAGAGGGGGGGGAGACGAGGGAGCTACCGTTGCGGGGCAGGAGCTTCCTCGCCATAGAGGCGATTCAGCCATTGGGCCACCTGGTCGGGGGAGACGTGATCCGCAATCGTGCGCCCCACCCAGCGTTCAGGCAGACTGCTTCCCCGAAGAGAGAGACCTTCCCGGAAACGGGCCTCCGGGCAAGCCTTGGCCCAGAGACGGAAGGTGCCTCCTGCCCCCCCGCCTCCATGGGTCACAAAAGGAACCACCTCCTTTCCCGCCAAACCGCCATGCTCCTGCAAAAACCGAGTCACCGGCGGAGCGCCCTGCCCCCACCACACGGGAGACCCCAGGAAAATCACGGAATACTCCGACAAATCCACCTGGGATTCCGGCGTCAGCTCCGGGGCAATGCCTCCCCTCAACTCCTGACGGGCCTGGGCCACGGTCCGCCAATATCCCCCGGGATAGGGCGTCTTCACCTGGAGGGGGAGAATGGGAGCGCCCGTGGCCTCGTGAATCCACACCGCCAGGCGGCGGGTATTTTGGCACGGGGAGTCACTGAACACCACAATCAGGGCCTTTCCCGGAAGGCGTCCTCGGAAGGGGATGCCCCGGGTGGGGGGAGTCTGGAGAAGCCACAAGGCCAATCCGGCAAAGACGAGGACAAGAAGACCAAGGAGCCAGAACCACATTAGAACAAAGGGGGAGTGAGAGGAAGCAAAAAGGGGAAAACGGGAATAATGTAGGGGGATTTCTCGGCTTTGGATGGCTCTTTCTCCTCCGGACAATAGGCATGCCCCTCCCCTGGCCTCCTCACAGAAATCAAATCTTCCCCCCTTGATTTTTTGCCATTTTTTCCTATAATTCTTCCGTGCACTTTGACATCTCTGTGCAATTCCCCCTAGTCCCTCTTGCCTAAAACCATGAAAAAGTCCTTTACCCTCATTGAGCTTCTTGTGGTCATCGCCATCATCGCCATTCTGGCGGCCATGCTTCTGCCCGCCCTGTCCAAGGCCCGGGAGAAGGCCCGGGCCATCAGCTGCACCAACAACCTGAAGCAGGTGCAGCTGGGCAACATCCTCTACGCCAACGACTCTGACGACTACCTGCCCCCCACCATCTACCGACCCGACCGGGAAGCCTGGGGAGCAAGTGACAACAGCCGAATCTGGTTCTGCTACAACCCCATGATTCCCGGAACCCCCATGGACTGGGGAGAATGGAAGACCAAGGATCCCGCCGGCGGCTGGGATGTCACCCGCACCGGGAAGGAGGACAAGAGCGCCTGGCACAAGGTCCTCCACTGCCCCTCCCTCTCCACCAATGACCGGGTCATCGGCAACATCGGATACCAGGCCAACGTGGCCCTGGGATACATGGGACAGTACATCGCCTGGGGAGGCAACGACTGGAACATGAGTTGCCAGTGGCACCGCATCTCCTCCATCAAATACCCCACCATCTTCCTCAACGTCATGGACGGAACCCGGGAAACGGGATGGGACAACATGCCCTACATCCACCCGGACTACATCGTCCGGGCCGACACCGAGTTCTTCCGCCACTCCAGCCAGATGAACGCCGCCTTCTCCGACGGACACGTAGAGACCATCCCCTATTCCAAAATCAAGAACAACAGCGAAGGCTACCCCTACCTGAAGTCAGACTACTACTGGTTCCCCGGCTTCAACAGCAAGCTCGGCGGAGACATCCGATAGCTTACCCCCCACACGTCAAAACACCATAACCAGATCCTGTCAAAGAGGTTAAAGAACATGAAAAAATCCTTCACCCTCATTGAACTGCTGGTGGTCATCGCCATCATCGCCATTTTGGCGGCTATGCTGCTGCCTGCCCTGTCCAAGGCCCGGGAGAAGGCACGGGCCATCAGCTGCACCAGCAACCTGAAGCAGATTCAACTGGGCAACATCCTCTACGGAAACGACTATGACGACTACCTGCCCCCTGTCATCTACCGTCCCGACAGCGTGAACTGGGGCGGCGCGGGAAACAGCCGCATCTGGTTCTGCTATAACTCCATGATCCCCGGCACCCCCATGGATTGGAGCGAATGGTACGCCAAGGATCCCGCCGGCGGCTGGAATGTCATGGACGGGGGACAGGCGGACAAGAGCGCCTGGCACAAGGTCCTCCACTGCCCCTCCTGCCCCACCAGCGACCGGGTCATCGGGAACATCGGATACCAGGTGAACGTAGCCATGAGCTATATGGGACAGTATAAGGAAGGCGGCTCCATGGGAACCGACTGGCAGCCCTACTGCGATTGGCACCGCATCTCCTCCATCAAGTACCCCTCCATCTTCATCAATGTCATGGACGGCAACCGCCAGGGAACCTGGGAACGGATGCCCTACACCCACCCGGACTATGTGATGGCCGCCTCCAAGCCCACCGTGCGGGACGGATACTTCCGCCACTCCACCCAGATGAACGCCACCTTCGCCGACGGACACGTGGAAGCCATCCCCGTCACCAAGGCCATCAACAAGGACACCTACGGCGTCCCCTACCTGAAGGCCGACTACTACTGGTTCCCCGGATGGAACACCCGCCACGGCGGCGACATCCGCTAGGCTGACCTTCCGAGCCTCACGCCCCCTTCCCTCTCCACCCGCTGGCAGGAAGGGGGCTTTTTTCTGTCCTTCCCTCTGATTCTGGGAGAGACGGATGACCCGATTTTCCTCCTTCTCCGGCCCTAGGGCGTGCCTTGAAGGCCCTTTGGATTTCCCCTGGAATCCCGCGGCATCGCCCTGGGGAATCGGGCTACATTAGCGGAGTTTTCCTTCTCTTTTCCCTTTTCCTTCTTTCCGTCATCATGACTCCCTTTGAAGCCGCCAAGAATCCCGCCTCCCGTCAGCGTCCCGTCCCCTTCTGGAGTTGGAATGACCGCCTAGATCCCCAGGAATGCTGCCATCAGATTGACCTGATGGAGCAGCAGGGGATTGGGGGATTTTTCATGCACGCCCGAGGGGGGCTCCACACGGAATATCTCTCCGACCCATGGTTTGACACCATCCGGGCCTGTCTTCACCGTGCCCAGGAACTGGGCATGAACGCCTGGGCCTACGATGAGAACGGGTGGCCCAGCGGCTTTGGGGGAGGCCTGGTCAACGGCAAGGGGCTCTTCTACCAGCAGAAATATTTGCGATGCAAGGAAGTATGGGGAGAGAAGGAGGCCCGGGCCGTGGAGCACCCCCTGGCCATCTTCACCGAGGAGGGCGCCTGGCTCCCCCTGGATCAGCCCCTGCCCCAAAAACAGCGTCTTCTGGTGTGCTTCTTCCAAGTCAATCCCTATTATGTGGACACCCTGGACGGGCGGGTCATCGCCCAGTTCATCCAATGCACCCATCAGGAATACTTCCAGCGTCTCACTTCCGAGGAGCGCCGGAACATGCGGGGCTTCTTCACCGACGAGCCCCAGATCTCCCGGGACGGATATCCCTGGTCCCTGGCCTTGGAGGAGGCCTACCGGGAGCGCTACCAGGAGGAGTTGCTTCCCCGTCTTTGCCAGCTCTTCCATCCCTGGGGCAAGGACTACCGGCGCACCCGGTATCGCTACTGGCGCATCTGCACCGAGCTTTTCAGCCAGAATTTCATGAAGCAGATCCACGACTGGTGCCAGGAACATGACTGGGAGCTGACCGGACACCTGGTGCTGGAAGAGACCTTGTTGGATCAGCTGATCTCCAACGGGGCCTGCATGCCCCATTACGAATATTTCCACATTCCGGGGATGGACATTCTTGGCCGGGACCACTCCTGGGTCACCCTCCCCCTCCAGCTCTTCAGCGCCGCCGCCCAGACGGGGAAACGCCAGATTCTCTCCGAGACCTTCGCCCTCTGCGGATGGGCCGTCTCCTTCGCCGATCTCCAATGGCTGGTCCAATGGCAGTTCGTCCACGGCGTGAATCTGGTCTGCCAGCACCTGGAAAGCTATAGCCTGCGGGGCATCCGGAAGCGGGACTACCCCGCCAGCCTCTTCCGCCATCAGCCCTGGTGGGCCTACTACAAGCCCTTCAATGACTATCTCTCCCGCATGGGCACCCTCCTGGAAACCGGCGACGTGAAGTATCAGGTGCTCCTGATCCATCCCCAGTCCACCGCCATGATGCACTACGACAATGGCCGGAACGGGGCTCTGATGCCCTATCAGTTTGCCTTCAAGGCCGCCACGGACACCCTGGAGGCCCACCAAATCAACCATCACTACGGGGACGAAATCCTCATGGAGCGCCATGGCCGGGTGGAGAAGGGCGCTCTAGTCATCGGGGAGCAAGCCTATCGACTGGTCATCCTGCCCAAGCTGAACCACCTCTCCCGCTGCCAAGTGCGGCTTCTGGAGCAATTCCACCAGGAGGGAGGACAGATTCTGGGCCTGCGCAACGACCTGGAAGAGAGTCCCTTCGCCGTGGACGGAGAAGGGGCGCCCCAGTGCTCCCTCCTGGAGAAGGTGCAATGGTTTGACACCCTGGAGGCCCTGGTGGAAGCCATTCCCCAGGAGTTCCGCCCCGTGCGGGTCACGGGAGAGGACGGGGCCGACGCCCCCCAGATCCACTGCACCGCCCGACACTTCCCGGATTTCGACGGCAAGCCCGCTGTGCTCCACTACTTTGTGAACAATCGCCGTTTTGAGTCGGTCAAGACCCTGGTCTCCGTGCCCGGCGTGGGCGTGGAGGGATACTCTCCCCGCACAGGAGAGCGCTATCCCGTCCCCTACACCACCGACGGGAAGGTCTGCCTGGTGCCCCATGTCTTCTCCCCCGCCGGGGATCTCCTTCTCCTCTCCCGTCCCTATCCTGTGGAGGCGGCCGCTCCGGCGGCGCCGGCGGGCAAGCCTCTGGCCTTGGCGCCCCGTTGGCAGGTGGCAAAGGCCTCGGAAAACCTTCTCACCCTGGATCATTGCCGTTGTGTGGTGGACGGGGAGGAGCTGTTTGCCCGGGAGTATGTGCTCACCATCAACGATGCCCTGCTGGCCAGGGAGAAGGAGAACCAGGAAGTCGCGTTGGAGTTCACCTTCCAAGTGGGCGAGGGCTTTGACTTCCAGCGTCCCCTGGATCTCCTCCTGGAGCATGCGGAGCGCCATCGGATTTTGGTGAATGGGAAGACCCTTTCCTCCCCGTCCCGGGGATTCTTCGCGGATCCTGCCTTCCAGCGCATCTCCCTGGAGGGGTTGCTGCAGCCGGGTGAGAACCGCATCCGCCTGGAGACCACCTACCACCAGGATCCCCAGACCTTCGCCTGTCTCCGGGCCTCCAAAATCTTCGAATCCGAACGGAACAAACTCTCCTTGGACAGCGAAATCGAGGCCATCTACCTGGCGGGCGACTTCGGGGTGGCCACCCCAGGCGCCTTCACGGAACTCACGGAGGACTCCTGCCGCTACCAAGGGGAATTCCTCCTCACCGCCCTCCCCCAGGAAGTTCCCGGCGACCATCTGGAACAGGGAGGCTTCCCCTTCTTCGCCGGCACCATCACCCTGGCCCAGGAAGTCCTCCTCTCCCGGGAAGACCTCCAGGAAAACCGCTCTTTCCACTTCGAGAATCTCTGGGGCAATGTCCTCCTTCTGAAGATCAACGGCCATGACCTCGCCCCTCTCACTCTCCCCGAATATCACCGGGAAATTCCCCGGGAATGGCTCCAGGAGGGCGCCAACCGGGTGGAGGCCACTCTGGTCACTTCCCTGCGGAACATGCTAGGCCCCCATCATCTGGAGGAAGGAGACAGCCACGCGGTCTGCCCCTGGAGCTTCTACAAGACGGCAGGAGGCCCCTTCACAGCCCACGGAGCCCCCGACTGGAACGACGGATACTGCTTCGTCCGCCACGGCATGGCCTAATTTTCCCCCTTGCCCCATTCCATGCAGAAGGAAATCCAATTCTACAATCGGGAAACAGGCCGTCTGGAAACGGAAAATGTCCTGGGGGACCGCTGGCTCCGCCTGGCCTACCTCTCCCCCATCCGGGGCCTCCTCCAGGGGCCCCTCTTCTCCCACGCCCTCTTCTCCCGCTTCATGGGATGGATGCTGGACCGCCCTTCCTCGGTGAAACGCATCGCCCCCACGGTCCGAAAACTCCACATCAACATGGCGGAGGCCGTGGTGCCGGAAGGAGGATACACCTCCTTCAACGACTTCTTCGCCCGGGAGCTGAAGCCCGGCGCCCGCCCCCTTCCCGAGGATCCCAGCCGTCTCTGCTGCCCGGCGGACTGCCGCCTCACCGTCTATCCGGAGATCACCGCCGGGCTGGTGGTTCCCGTCAAAGGCACCCCCTATTCCATGGCAGATCTCCTGGGACTCCAAGGCACCCGGTATGCCCGGGGATTCGACGGAGGCTCCCTAATGGTCTGCCGCCTCTGCCCCGCCGACTACCATCGCTACCATTTCCCCGACGACGGCATCCAGGAGGACTATTGGGTCACCCACGGAAAATACCACTCCGTCAATCCCCTAGCCCTTCAGAGAGGCTACCGGGTCTTCACGGAGAATTTCCGCACCACCCGGATCCTTCAGCTGCGCCGGGGCGGTCTGGCGGCCATGTTTGCCGTGGGCGCCTTTGGCGTGGCCTCCATCCATGACTACGCCACCGAGTCGGGCATGGAATTCTCCCGGGGCACTCAAGCGGGCTTCTTCACCTTTGGCGGCTCCACCGTCATCCTGGCCTTCCCTCCCGGGCGCTGTCGCTTTGACGAGGATCTGGCGACCCATAGCGCCCAGGGGGTGGAAACCCTGGTCAAGGTCAACTCCGCCGTCGGCACTTTTCTCACCCCCTAACTCCCCGTTCCCCCCTTCCTCCCTATGAACGACCTCTATCTCCATTGTCAGATCGACAGCGGCCTTCTGCTGGCCGAATTCCCCGCCCCCCTCAAAGACGCCCGCATCCTCACCCTGGAAGGAGAGGAGGTCCCTGCTCCCGTCCTCTCCTGCGAATCCCTGGAGAACGGGATGTGGCGCACCCGGCTGGACGCCTCCCAGCTCTACTGCTGGTCTCCCGAGACGCCCGTCCTCTACCGTTTTGTGTCCGAGGGGGTGGAGCAGCGCTTTGGATACTGCGAGATCCGCCGTTTCCAAAACAAGGCGATCCTCTTCAATGGCTCCCCCATCTACTTCCGGGGAGTCATCCGGGGCATTGCCGCCCATGACCATCCCAACATGACCGGGGGCACCCTCTTCGAGGCCGCCGTGAAGTACATTCGCCAGGCCAAGAAATACGGCTTCAATCTGGTGCGCTTCCACTCCACCATCCCCTGGCCCGAATTCGTGGATGCCGCCGACCAGGAAGGCATCCTCATCCATGCGGAAATCGGCTTCGCCTACGACCGCAATGAAAAGGGCGAAAAAGTGGGGCTGGCCATGGATCAGACCACCTGGAAGGAAACCCTCCGGAAATACCGGAACTCCCCCTCCATGGCCATCTTCTGCATCGGCAATGAAATGCACAACTCCGGCAGAGTGCCCCAGGTCCACGCCATCTACGAGGAAGGACGACGCCTGGCCCCCGGAAAGCTCATCATCGACAACTCCGGCTGGGGAGAATACGACCGCACCAGCGCCGACCTCTTCTCCCAGCATGTGGCCTATTTCTTCCCCTACGGAAACCACAAGGAAATGTTCCATGTGGAGGATCCCTGGCTCATCAACGGCTCCACCTACCAGGTCCCCTTCGACACCACCGCCCAGGCCAAGGGATGCACCGCCAAGGCCCACCGGGCCGTCACCCCCATCCGCCCTACCCTGGCCCACGAGGCCGTCCACTACATCGACGTGCCCGACTACTACGCCCTGCGGAAGAAGTTCGATGATTTCTGCCAGAGAGTGGGGCCCGAATATCTGGCGGCCAACGAGATCGCCCGGCCCAAGTTCCTGGACGCCCTGCCGGAGCTCATCGAGCGCAAGGGGCTCCTGCCCCGCTTCCCCAAGATGGTGGCCGCTTCCCGCCATTTCCGCCAGGCCTGCCTCAAACAGTATTTGGAGAGCTGCCGCTTCTCCAGCCTGTGCGGTTTCGAAATGCTGCAATTCGCCGACTGTCTGAAATACGAGAACAAGAACGGCATTGTGGACTGCTTTGACGACGACAAGGACATCCAGCCCCAGTGGATGCGTCAGTTCAACGACCAGGCCGCCTTGCTCCTCCAGGTGGAGAAGCCCGCCTTCTATTGGACCGAGGGCCTGAAGGCCACTCTCCATGTCTCCGATTTCCTCCCGGAGCCGGAAGTTCTGGGCACCCTCACCGTCACCCTGGCCTTCCCCGATGGCCGCAAGGAATGTCTCTACCAGGGAGAGAAATTCTCCCTGGTGGGAGGACTCCAAAAGCTGGCCGATCTGGAGGTGGCCTTCCCGGAAGACCCCGCCCAGACCCTGACCTTGACGGCGGAATTCCAGATCGAGGAGGGAGCTCTTCTCCAGAACCAGTGGACCCTCTGGGGCTTCCCCAAGCCCGCCATGCCCCCCATGCCTGAAAACACCCTGGTCACCGGCTCCTTCAACCAGGAGGTCTTCCAGGCCCTGGAGAAGGGGATGACCGTGCTGCTGACGCTCCCCAAGCCTCCCGTGAAGGGGCAGGAGGAGTTCTTCTTCCCCGGCGCCCGGGAACACTGCAAGCCCTGCATTTGGGATCGGGGCAGCAATCTGGGCGGCGTCATCGAATCTCCCGCCATCCGGGAGGCCCTGGGAGGAGAGGAGTTCTTCAATCTCCGCCTCTTCTCTCTCTTCCATGACGCCTACAAGGTGAATTTGGACACCTTCCCCGGGAAGGTCACCCAGTGGATGTGGGGCGTGGACAAGCCCGTGCGGGACCGGATGAAGGGCCTGGTCCAGGGCGTCAAGCACTTCATCGACGGAGACACCCTCCGGAATTTCAGCCATCTCTTCTCCGTCCATGTGGGGCCCGGAACCCTGGTGGTCTGCACCCTGAATCTCTCCCTGGACGCCCCCGCCGAGGATTGCGTCATCCGCAACTTCTCCGCCGCCCTGCTGAAGAATCTGCCCCTCCTGGCCCAGACGGAATGCGCCATCACCCCCGAAGCCCTGAAAGCCTATCTCCAAGAAGTCCAGAAGAAGGGCCCCAGCAAAGAGGACACCATGAACCACTTCTGGGAAATTGACAACAAGCTGGTGGAAGACACTCTCTTCTGGGAAGAGGCCAACCTGGACCTGCGAAAGATCGACTAACCCCGCCTGCCTCATGGCGGGGGTTCCCGCCCCCGCCGCATCCCCCCTCATTGTATGGACACCTACACCGTTCACGCCGTCCGCCCCCAGGACGCCCCCGCCCTCCACGATTCCTGGAACAGCCCCGCCTGGGCTTCCGCCAATACCGTCTCCCTGGAGTGGCATTGGCCTACCCCCCATCCTCTCCCCAAAGTACAGGCACGCCTCCTCCATGACGGCAGAACCGTCTATGGCATCTTCCAAGTCCAAGACCATTCCGTCCTGGGTCTGACGAAAGACTACAATGCCCTGGTCTGCAACGACTCCTGCGTGGAATTCTTCTTCCGTCCCCGTTTGGAGAAGGGCTACCTCAATTTGGAGATGAGCGCCTCCGGGGCCAAGCTATGCTCCTACATCACCAAGCCGGCCCGCCAGCCCGACGGCACCTTCGAGGAATACCAGCCCGTTCCCCTGGAGATTGGGGAGCGCATTGCCGTGCGGGGCAGCCAGGGCCTCACCGGCTGGGAACTTCCCGGCCCTGTGACCTGGGAAATCGCCTTCCAGATTCCCCCGGCCGTCCCGGAAGCCTTCCTCGGCCCCCTGGGCGCCCTGGATGGACAGATCTGGACCGGAAACTTCTATCACTGCGCCGACCACTCCGCCACTCCCCGCTGGATGGCCTGGCAGGGAGTCCCGGAGCTGAACTTCCACCGCCCCGACTGCTTCGGCACTCTCCTGATGGAAGAACGGAAGGGGTAGTGGCCTCCCCCGTTCTTCTCTTTGCCCCCTCTCTGCCCCCAAAACTCCCCCGGAACGCGGCGAAACGTCCCCCGGGGGGGCTATTCGATATTCATGATCTGCTCCCGCACCTTGGAGAGTTCGATCTTCAGGGCCAGGGCATCCTCGGCGATGACGAGATCTGCGGTCTTGGAGGAGAGGGTGGTCACCTCCCGGTTCATTTCCTGACCCAGGAAATCCAATTCCCGGCCCGGCTCCTTCTCCTCCAGCAGACGAAAATATTTCACCAGGTGGCTCTGGAGACGCACCACCTCCTCCGTGATATCGGCCCGCTCCGCAAAGAAGACCACCTCCTTCGCCATCCGCTCGTCCGACTCCGAAATCTTCGCCCCCAACTCCTGAAGGCGCCCCCGGAGACGCTCCTGAAGCTGCCGCAACGCCTCATCCCCCCGCGCCACAATGGACGCCAGGCGGCGGGACATCTCCTGGCCACGGCGGAGCAAATCCTCCTTCAAGCGCAATCCCTCCTCCACCCGGGCCTTCTGCAAGCCCGCCAGCGCCTCCTCCAGAGCGGGGGTCAGCAACGCCTCGAAGGGGGTCAGGAAACCATTCTGGGCGGAGGAAGCCAACACGCCGGGCACCGCCAGCACATCCCCCACGGCAGGGCCCGTCTCCAGCCCCGCCTCCGCCGCCAAATTCCGCAATTCCCGGGCGGCGGACAGAAAGGCGATTTTGTCCACCCGAGGCATTTCCGCCAGATATTGGGGATTCATCTGATAGTTCACCGTCAGACAGAGGCTTCCCCGGGAGAGGAGGCTTTGCACCCGGCGACGAATCGTCTGTTCCCAGGAGGACACTTCCCGGGGGAGGGAGCAACGCAAATCCACCTGTTTCCGGCTATTCACCGCGGTGATTTCCACCGTCAGCGTTCCGCATTCCCCCGAGGCCGCGCCCCGGCCATATCCCGTCATGCTCTGCATGTTTCTTTCCTCCTTGGGGTGTCGCCCTTCCCTGCCGTCTCACACGGAGAAGCGGACGAAGCAGCAGTCGCCGTCCTGCATGACGTAATCCTTTCCTTCGATGCGGAGTTTTCCCGCCTCTTTGGCGGCGTTCCAACTTCCGTAGGTCATCAGATCCTCGTAGGAAATCACTTCCATGCGGATGAATCCCCGCTGCATATCCGTGTGGATCTTTCCTGCGGCCACGGGGGCGGTAGAGCCTGCGGTCACGGTCCAGGCGCGGGTTTCATCCGGCCCGGTGGTGAAGAAGGTGAGATACTTGAGCATCCGATACCCGGTGTGGATCACCCTCTGCAATCCGCTTTCCTGGATTCCCAGGTCGTCCATGAAGATCTGGGCCTCTTCGGGGGAGAGTCCCTGGAGTTCCGTCTCGAATTTCGCGCACACGGGAACCACTTCCATCCCGTATTCCCGGGCCTTTTCCACCAGCCTCTGGGTGATGGGCTCCTTGCCGAAATTCCGATAGAACTCCTCGTCGGTATTGGCGCAGACAAAAGCGGGAATCAGGGTCAGCAGCTGCATGCCCCGCACCACCTTCGCCTGCTCCGCATCCTCCCGGTCATACTGGGGAATGCGTCCCTCCTCCAGAGACTGGGCGAAGCTCTCCGCCAAGGCCAACTCCAATTTGGCGGCAGGATCCTGGGCGGCGGCGCTCCGGGCGCTCTTCTTGGCCCGGGCCAGCTTCTGCTGCAGCATCTCCAAATCCGCCAGCATCAATTCCGTCAGGATCAACTCCAAATCCCGGACGGGATCCAGGGTCTCCTTCACATGCACCACCTCCGGATCCCGGAAGCAACGCACCACGTGAGCCACCGCATCCACGCCCCGAATGTGGGAGAGAAACTGGTTGCCCAACCCCTCCCCCTTGCTGGCTCCCTCCACGAGCCCGGCAATGTCAATGAACTGCATGGTGGCGGGAATGACCTTCGCCGACTTCTCCTGTTCCGCCAGCTTCTGAATCCGGGGATCCGGCACCGGCACAATGCCCGTGTTGGGCTCAATGGTGCAGAAGGGAAAATTCTCCGCCGCCGCCTTCCCGTTGGACAGGGCGTTGAAGAGGGTGGACTTGCCCACATTGGGCAGACCGACAAAACCGCAGGAGAGAGACATAGGACAGACGAGGCAGACGAGCGAAAAGTGTGTGGGGGGGGGGACGAAAGTGAGAGAAAGGGGGTGAGGGGAAGGGGATCAGAAGAGCTTCTTCAATTTGTCCATTCCCTTTTCCAGGGCTTCCCCGGCCTTCTTGGCTCCTTCCTCCAGGGCTTCCCCGGCCTTCTTGGCTCCTTCCTCCAGGGCTTCCCCGGCCTTTTGGGCCCCGTTGCTCAAGGTCTCCAAGGCTTTCTTTCCCACCTGGGTCACGCTGGTGAAGACAGAGGTAAGCACTTCCTGGGTGGCTTGGACAAAGTGGATTCCGCCCTTGTCCTTGCCCAAATCATGGAGGGTCACCGTGGGCAGGGGAATGGGAGCGGCGCCCCCCTGAAGGAAGGTGGCGGAAAGGCGCACCTGCCCGCCAGACACGGACACTTCGTCAATCACCACCTTCTTGCCTGCCTTATCCTCCTCCGAAGCCCCCTCCTTCTTCCCCTCCTCCTTTTCCAAAGAGGCGGTGAACTTGTTCACATTCTCCAAAATGGTGCCGATGTTGGATTCCCCCAGCCCCACCTCGTAGGTGATGGCAGGCTTTTCCACGAGAATCTGCTGCACGTGGACGGTGTCGGTGAACAGAGAAAGGGGACGCACCTTCACCAAAACCCGCCCCACCTCCACGGAACTGGGGGTCTTGAAGCCGGCGGGATTCCCCAACACCAGCCCCGTCATCTCAAACCGGGTCTGCAACAGGGAAAAACTCACCTTCTCCACCGTCAAGGGAGCCCCCGTCACCTGAGGACCATAGGTCTCCATCACCTTCTTCACCACCGGCGTCATGTGAGACAAGGCCAGCTGCAAGCCCACCAAAACCACCAGGAGAATCACAAAAACCACCACGCCGAGACGGCGCAGCCGACGCCGGCAGCCACATTTCTTCGTCTGGCGGGAACAGGAACACGAAGGGGTTTTTGTCTTGTCACACATGGGGTCAAGGAAAAAGTTTAAGAAACAAAAAAAGACATGCCGAGGCACCAATCCCGCCCAGGCGCCAGAAGAGGGATTTCCTGGAGAAATCACGGAACGGGGGATAACATAGCCCTCCTCCCCTGCTCTACCCCGCACCCCCCAAGGACGACCACGGGAAATCCCCCTCTCGGGGAAAGGATCGGGAGACAGGGGGAAGGGGCGCGGACGCCCCCGGATCCTGGGGGGGGCCAGGGGGTGTTCTCTCTCCGTCCTTGTCCTCCGTTTTCAGGGAACGGAATACATTAAGGGGTTTGTTTGTCAGAGGGAGAGCCTGCTTCCTGTTGCCTATCGTCTCAAGGTGAGAGGCGTTTCCCTTTTTCTTTTCGGTATTTTTTTCCCGGCTATGTTTTCATTTTTGAAGTCATTCAAGAAGGGTTCCCCCATGCGGATTGTGGTTCATGGGCACCCTGCCCTGCGCACGCCTTCCGTTCCTGTGGGGGAGATCACCCAGGAAATCCGGGATTTTGCCCAGGAGCTTTTGCGTTCGTTGCGGGAGAGCGAGGTGCCTGGCGTGGGTCTGGCGGCTCCCCAGATCGGGGTGGACATTCGGATGATTGCCCTGATGACGGTGGACGAGAAGCATCGGAGCCGTCCTGGCGCCTTGCCGGGGGAGGTGGTGTTGGAGAGTCAGATGCCCCTGGTGCTGATCAATCCGGAGATTGTGGACGCCAGTACGGAGACCTCCACCGCGGAGGAGGGGTGCTTAAGCCTTCCCGGGGTGGAGGGGCATGTCACCCGTCCCACCACCGTCACCCTCCATGCCACGATGTTGGACGGGCAGGAGATCACCGCCGAGTGCGGCGGGTTGCTGGCCCGTTGCCTCCAGCATGAGATTGACCATTTGGACGGGAAGCTTTTCTACGACCGTCTTTCCCCGGAGGAGCAGAAGAAAGCCGATCCCCAGATGAAGAAGCTCTCCAAGCAGGAGGCGGCCATCCGGCGGCTTCTGGGCGAGGAGGGGCGGAAATGACCCTCCCCCCCGCCACGCCCCCCGTGACGAAATGGGTATTTCGGGCTCAGGCCCTCCGCTACACCCAGATTCTCCGTCTGCTCTTCAGCCATCCCATGCTGGGATGCGGCCTGCTTCGCCTGCGGAACTTCTGGCTGGGCACCCTGGTTTCTCTGGGAGCGCTCTCCCTGCTGGGCGGCCTCCTGCTCACCCTGAATCTGGCGCCGGAATACGGGGCGGACATCCGGAAGGGGTCCACCTTCCTGCTTCGGGAGACCGGCGGGTTTCATCTGGAGCAGGAGCTTTTGCGCTGGGAGAAGGAGAATCCCCTTCCCTCCCTCAAGCACCTGAATCTGGCCCACGGCGCCCTTTCCCTCTCCCCTAGCTGGCAGGAGTTTTCTCCCCCCGCGGCTTCCCCCCAGGAGAAAGGCGTGGTCTTCTGTCCGGAGGGCGTCGGCCTGTGGATGGCCGACCCGGAGGGAGGGGAGGACGTGCGCTTTCTGGCTCTGCCCGCCCATAAGCTCGCCCGCTCCACCTTCCCCGGGCTGCGCCCCGATTCCCAGGACCTCTTCTGCCGCTTCGTCTTCCTGGTGATTTGCGGCTGCCTCATGCTCCTCCATTGCCTGGATCTGCTGAGACTCGCCCTCACCACCGGAGTGGCCCTCGCCGTCGTCTGGCTCTTCCTCGCCCCCGAAAGACGACTGCGACTCCTCCCCCATTTCCTCCTCCGGGGACTCAACATGACCATCCCTCCCCTCCTGGCCACCCTCCTTTGGACTCTGGCCGGACTCCCCTTCTCCCTGGACACCACCTTCACCCTCCTCCTCCTCCTCTATGTCCTCTACGCCAGCATCGAGGGAAGGAGCGGCGTTATGACCACCCTTTGAACTTCCCCTCCCCCATGTCCCCCTCCTCCCTCCGGAACGCCCTCTTCACCCTCCTGGCCCTTCCCACCCTCCTGCTGGCCCAGACCGCCAAGGAAGAGGCCCCCAAGGACAATCCCCTCACCGGAGACACCTGGCTCATCGCCCTCTGGGAGAAAATCCGGGACGCCGCCAAGGGCGCCTGGGAGTGGATCTCCACCCATGTCCACGGCATGCTCATCGAGGATCTGCAGCTCCCTCAGGCCAACCTGCTCCCGCTGGCCATCCTGCTGGCGGTCCTCTCTCTGATGCTGGCCTCCGGAGCCTGGGCCGCTTCCATCGCCCAAATGCGACGCCACAAGGGGCTCCCCTTCTTCTTCCTGGGCTTCTTCACCTTCTTCCTCGGCCCGGCAAAATTGCTCTACAGCCTGGAGATCAAGGGGGAGAAGGAGCAGAAGGAGATGTTTGCCCAAGCGGCGGCCCAGAAGCGCGCCGAGGAAGAGGCGCGTGCCCGCATGGAAGCGGAGCAGGCCCGGGAGCGGGGGGAGGAGGCCCCCGCCGTCTCCCAGGAGGGAGTGGTCTGGGATCAGCATTACTTCTCCTCCATCCAGCGCCGCCCGGATGGCACCCCGGCAGGCCCTTGGCATGTGGCCTACAATGGCGTGAAGGTCACCGTCACGGAGATTTTGGAGCCCCTTCCCGAATGCGTGCAGGTGAAGATGATCAACGCCGAGGGAGCGCCTCTGGTGGGGCGCATTCCCTACGCCCGGCTGGAAGCCTGGGAGGACGCTCCGGCCACCGACGCCCCCCAAGCCTGATCCCTCCCTCCCCCCCCCCCTTTCCCCACCCTAAGCCCAATCCCTCGATTCTATGTTTGACAGCACCGACTCTGGACGCCCCCTGGCTGAACAGGAACTGGATGTCCTCAAGTTCTGGGAGGAAAACCAAGTCTTCCAGAAATCCGTGGAAAACCGAAAGGACGCCCAGCCCTACGTCTTCTTCGACGGACCTCCCTTCGCCACCGGCCTGCCCCACTACGGACATCTCCTGGCCGGCACCATCAAAGACGTGGTGCCCCGCTACCAGACCATGAGGGGACGCCGGGTGCCCCGCACCTTCGGATGGGACTGCCACGGGCTGCCCATCGAATCCCTGGCCCAGAAGGCTCTGGGACTGGCCGGCGCCACCGCCATCCAGCAGGCCGGCGTAGATGTCTTCAACGAAAAGTGCCGCTCCATGGTCCAGACCTACGTGAAGGAGTGGAAGACCACGGTGAACCGCATGGGACGCTGGGTGGACTTTGACCATGGCTACAAGACCATGGACCCCACCTTCATGGAGACCGTCTGGTGGGTCTTCTCCCAGCTCTGGAAGCAGGGACGGGTCTACAAGGCCCACCGCATCGTCCCCTATAGCTGGAAGCTCACCACCCCCCTCTCCAACTCCGAGGCCAGCGCCAACTACAAGATGGTCCAGGACCCCACCGTCACGGTGCGCATGAAGATCCTCTCCTGGCCCCGCCCCATGCCCGAGCTGGAAGGCACCACCCCCTACCTCCTCATCTGGACCACCACCCCCTGGACCCTGCCCAGCAATCTCCTGGTCTGCGCCGGCCCCAAGCTGGACTATGTGGTGGTGCGGGACGGGGACTCCCAGGACGCCTATCTCATGGCCAAGGACCGACTCCCCTCCCTCTTCAAGAAGCCGGAAGACTACACCATCCTGAAAGAACTGAAGGGAGAAGAGCTGGTGGGCATCCGCTACGAACCCATCTTCCCCTACTTCCAGGAGCGCCATCCCCAGGATTTCCGAGTGGTGAACGACGACTACGTCACTGCAGACGACGGCACGGGCCTGGTGCACATCGCCCCCGCCTACGGAGAGGATGACTACCGGCTCTGCCAGCGGGAGGGCGTCTCCCTGGAGGATCCCCTGGATGCGGAATGCCGCTTCACCAGCGCCGCCCCGGATTTCGCGGGCATGCAGTGCAAGGAGGCGGACAAGAGCGTCATCCGGTGGTTGAAGGAGAAGGGGAAGCTGGTGAAGCAGGACACCATCGTCCACAGCTATCCCTACTGCGAGCGCACGGACACGCCTTTGATTTACAAGGCCATCGACGCCTGGTATGTGCGGGTGGAGGACCTTCACGAACGGCTGCTGCGCAACAACGCCCAGACCAGCTGGATGCCCGCCGCCATCGGCTCCCACCGCTTCGCCAACTGGCTGGCGGAGGCCAAGGACTGGAACATCTCCCGCAACCGCTTCTGGGGCTCCTGCATCCCTCTGTGGATTAACGTGGAGGATCCTCAGGACATTCTGTGCATCGACTCCGTGGCCACCCTGGAGCGTCTCTCCGGCCAGAAGGTCACCGACCTCCACAAGCACTTCATCGACAAGATCGAGATCCACCAGGACGGCAAGACCTACCGGCGCACCCCCGAAGTGCTGGACTGCTGGTTCGAGTCCGGCTCCATGCCCTATGCACAAAGCCATTATCCCTTTGAGAACAAGGAATTTGTGGAAAAGAACCTTCCGGCGGACTTCATCGCCGAGGGACTGGACCAGACCCGGGGTTGGTTCTACGCTCTCATGGTGCTCTCCACCGCCCTCTTCGACAAGCCCCCCTTCCAAAATGTGGTGGTCAATGGACTGGTGCTGGCGGAGGACGGACGCAAGATGTCCAAGCATCTCCACAACTACCCCGATCCCATGGTGGTCATCGAAAAATACGGGGCGGACGCCCTGCGTCTCTGCCTGCTCTCCAGCCCCGTGGTGCGGGCGGAGGATCTGCGCTTCTCCGAGACCGCCGTGCGGGAAGTGATGCGCATGGTGCTCCTCCCCCTGTGGAACTCCTACAGCTTCCTGGCCACCTACGCCAGAATCGACAACTGGCGCCCCCAGGACGGCAAGGCCGCCCCGCCCCAAGCCCCCCAAAACGTCCTGGACCAGTGGATCCTCTCCCGCCTCTCCACCACCGTGGCCGATGTGCGGGATGCCCTGGATCACTACGACCTGCAACGGGGCGCCACCCGCTTCACCGGCTTCCTGGAGGAACTCACCAACTGGTATATCCGGCGCAGCCGCCGCCGCTTCTGGAAGAGCGTGGATCCCGCGGACAAGGCCCAGGCCTACCAGACCCTCCACTACGTCCTCCTCACCTTCTGCCAGGTGGCCGCCCCCTTCATCCCCTTCCTCACGGAGACCATCTACCGGAATCTCCGCACCGAAGACATGCCCCTCTCCGTCCACCTCTGCGACTATCCCGAACCCTTGGCCCAATTCCGGAACGACCGCCTCAACCAGCAGATGGAGAACACCATGCGGGCCGTCTCCCTGGGGCGCCTCCTGCGCAGCCAGGCCAAGCAGAAGGTGCGCCAACCTCTGGCGGAGGCCATCCTGGTCTCCCTGGACGCCCAGGTGCGCCAGGATCTGGCCCAAATGTCCGAGGTCATCGCCGAGGAGTTGAACGTGAAGAGCGTGCGTCTGGAGGAGGACGAGGAGAAGCTGGTCAAGCTTTCCGCCAAGCCCAACATGAAGCGCCTGGGGCCCAAGTTCGGCAAGCAGGCCGGGCTTTTGGGCAAGGCCATCTCCGCCTTGGACGCCGCCGCCCTGCGCCGCCTGCGCCAGGAAGGCACTCTGGAACTCCCCGCCGGGGACTCCCCGGTCACCATCACGGCGGAGGATGTGCTGCTGCTCCGGGAGGAGCTTCCGGGCATGACCGTGGCCAACGAGGGCGAGGTGACCGTCGCCCTGGACACCCGCCTCACCCCTGCCCTTGAGCAGGAGGGATGGGCCCGGGAGATGATCTCCAAGCTCCAGGGACTCCGGAAGGAGATGGGGTTGGACGTGACGGATGGGGTGCGGGTGCGCTACGCCACCCAGGATCCTGTCCTGCAGGAAGCCGCCCTGGCCCAGAAGGAATACATCTGCAGCGAAACCCTCTCTCTTTCCTGGGAGGAATCCCCGGAGGCGGACGCCGCCTTCACGGCGGTGGACCTGGGAGGGAAATCCATCGCCTTCCAAGTGACCAAGGCCTAGTCGTCGGGGAGGGAAGGGAAGGAAGCGCCTCTTCCTCCCTCCCTCCTCGGCCCATCCCCGCCCATGCTCCAGGCGATTCTCACAAATCAGTTGATGCTGCTGCTCCTGGCGGTGGTGCTGGTGTTGTTGTACAGTTTCCGCAACGTCATCGGCACCACCTCCACCTATCTGACGGCGGGACTCTATTTCCTCTTCGCCCTGCTGGCGGGGACGGGGCGCCTCCTGCCTCCCCTGGAGAACGGGGAAGCCCTGGGGCTGAACAACGGATTATTGTGGCTCCCCTTCCTCCTCCTCCTGATCATCGTCTACGAGCTGGAGGGCACAGGGGCGGCCCAACGCTTCTACATGGGCCTGTCCATCACCTCCCTCTTCTTCCTCCTCCTCTGCCTGTGCCTCTTCCTCCCCCACCCGGCCTCCCCCCAGGCCACCCATGAGAATTTTCTAGACGCCTTGAGAACGGTCTTCCATGGCCATGGAGCCAGGGGAGCCCTCCTTCATGGACTCTTCACCCATCTCTTCCTCTTCCTCCTCATCCCCATCCTCTACCAGGCGATCCTGAATCTCTGGCGAAACTTCTTCGGGGGGGCCATCTTCGCCACCATGGTCACCTATGTGGTGCTGGTGGAGGCCTTGAGCGCCATTTACATCTTCACCGTCGCCGGCTCCCGGGCCTATACCCCCACCGCCCCCCTGGGATGGGTCACCCGCCTGACCGCCGCCCTGCTCCTCTCCGGCATGGGCCACTTCTTCATCGGCCTCAATACCACCTATCCCAAGAAAAAGCGAAAGGCTCTGAAGTTCCTCACCGGCTTCCTGGACTTCTTCTTCTCCCCGGAACGGATGATGCGCTCCCTCTCCGAGTGGAGCGAACGCTACCGGGTGGTGGTGGAGAACTCCAGCGAACTCATCCTCCTGGTGAACACCGAGGGCAAGATTCTCAACACCAACCGCATCGCCGCCAAATATCTGGGAAGAGTGCTGGATCAGCCCGGCTTCCGCCTGGATCAGGTGGTCTTCGACGCCCAAAACCGCCCCTGGTTCTGGCAGGACAGCCTCCCCGAACGCATCTCGGACGAACAGGACACCCACTACCGGCGCAGAGCCCTCCGCTATGAAAATCTCTTCCTCCGGATTCCCGGAAAAAAGACCGTGGATCTGGATCTCAACGTCTCCCCCGTCCAACTGGAAGGAAAGCCCATCGCCGTGGTCATCGGGCGTGACATGACCACCCAGCGGGAGGAGGAACGCCAGCGCCAGTCCCAGCAGGAGAAGATCATGCATTCCCAGCGTCTGGAGAGCTTGGGAGAATTGGCGGGCGGCATCGCCCACGATTTCAACAATCTTCTCCAGTCCATCCAGATGAGCCTGGACGCCCTCCATCGGCGCCTGAACGGCGCACCGGAAGCCCTCCCCCTGGTGGGCAACATCGAGGAGGGATGCCGCCGGGCCACGATCCTCACCAGCCAGCTTCTGGGCTTCGCCCGGAAAGGGAAGTTCCATGCCGAGGAGCTGGACGCCTCCGTGCTCCTGGACCATGCCCTCCAGCTCTTTCGCCCGGTGGCCAAGGGCATCCTGTGCAAAGTCATCTGCGAACCCGTCCCCCTCCCTCTCTTCGTGGACGAAATCCAGCTCTCCCAGGTGCTGTTGAACATGCTCATCAACGCCCGGGACGCCCTGAAGGACATGCCGGATCCCCGCCACATCACCCTCCGGGCGGAATGGGTGCGTCCCGAGATGCCGGAATGGGAGTTCCGGCCCCAACGGGAGGCCAAGCCCCAGGACTACATCTGCATCCATGTGCGGGACAATGGCGCCGGCATGACCGAGGCCGTGCGCCAGAAGATGTTCGAGCCCTTCTTCACCACCAAGCCCGCGGGACAAGGCACCGGCATGGGCCTCCCCATGGCCTTCGGCTGCATCGCCAATCACCACGGCTGGATCCACGTGGAATCCGCTCCCTCGGAAGGATGCCACATTACCATCTTCCTGCCCCGGGCAGGCCTCTCCAAGACGCCCCCCGAACACCCCTGAGCCTCCCCAGGAACCTCCCCTCCCTCCCCCAGGTCTCACCCCCCGAATCCCCTTCCCGACGCCCCTGGCGCCCTCCCCTCCCTCCCCCAGCCCCCATAACCCAGAGATTTGGAGTTCTCACCTATGTCTCTCCTCATTCGCAACGCCACCGTCATTACCCCCGGCCTCCGCCTGGAAGATGCCGCCATCCTGATCCAAGAGGAACGCATCTGCCGCGTCTTCCCCAAGGGCGCCACCCTCCCCACCGCGGAGGAAACCTACGACGCCCAGGGCATGATGGTCTTCCCCGGTTTCCTGGATATGCATTTCCACGGAGCCATGGGCTATGAAACCACCACCGACGACCCCAAGGCCATGGATGCCATCGGCCGGGCCAAGATCCTGGAAGGGGTGACGGACTGCTGCCCCACCACCTTGACCCTCTCCGAGGAACGCCTGGCCAAGTCCCTGGGCTACATAGAGGCCTACCGCAAGGCCCCCACCGGCGCCGATGTGGTGGGCACCCACCTGGAAGGCCCCTATGTCAACCCCGAATGCCTGGGCGCCCAGAATCCCGCCTACCAGCGCAACCCGGAATCGGCGGAAATCCGCCGGCTTCACGACGTCAGCCCCGTGAGCCTCATCACCTACGCCATTGAACTGCCTGGGGCCCTGGAGTTCACCGAGGATCTTCTCCAAATGGGCATTGTCCCCTCCTGCGGCCATACCAACGCCACCACCCAGCAATTCGCCGCCGGCCAGGCCCGGGGCCTCCGCCGCCTCACCCACTTCTGCAACCAGATGACCAAGCTCCACCACCGGGAGATCGGCATGGTGGGCACCGGTCTTCGCCAGAAGGAGGTCTATCTGGAGATGATTTGCGACAAGATCCACCTCTGCCCCGACATGATCGACCTGATTTTCCGCACCAAGAACCTGGATCACATCCTGTTGATCACCGACGCCATGGAGGCCTCCCACCTCCAGGAGGGCAAATATCAGCTGGGCGGTTTGGATGTGATCGTCAAGGACGGGGCCGCCCGTCTGGCCTCCAACGGAGCCTTGGCCGGCAGCATCCTGAAGATGAATGATGCCCTGAAGAATGTCTACGAAGTCACGGGGCTGCCCCTGGAAGAGCTGGTGCGCACCACCTCCCTCAACCAGGCCCAGGAATTGGGCATCACCGATCTGGGGCGGGTGGAAGCCGGCTTCCGGGCCAACCTGGCGGTGTTGGACAAGGACTTCCAGGTGCGCCAGGTCTTCCGCCGGGGCAAGAAGATGATGGCCTAGCCCTCGTCTTTTCCCCCTAAGAAATCCTCCTCACCCTCTGGCCTGCTTTTGTTTCCCGGGACTACCCCTGGGGATGGAAGCAGGCCACTTTATGTTGAGGGCTTTCCAGGGAGCGCCAGGGGGGCAGGCTCTGGCGGCATTCCGGGGTGGTCTGGGAGCATCGGGGCGCGAAGGGGCAGCCGGCGGGGAGGGTCAGGAGGCTGGGCACATTTCCCGGAATGCTCTTCAGGCAGGCGGGGTCCTTTTGGAGACTGGGGCTGGATTCCAGGAGACCGCAAGTATAGGGGTGGGCAGGGCGGGCGAAGAGTTCCCGTACGGGGGCCTCTTCCACTATGCGGGAACCATACATCACCACCACCCGGGTGCACATCTCCCAGATCACCCCCAGATCGTGGGTGATGAGGAGGAGGGCCCGGGGATGTTCGGGGCACTCCGTCACCTGGCGAAGCACCTCCAGGACCTGGGCCTGAATGGTCACATCCAAGGCGGTGGTGGGTTCGTCGGCAATGAGGAGACGGGGTTCCAGAATCATGGCCTGGGCAATCATCACCCGCTGGCGCATGCCCCCGGAAAGCTGGAAGGGATAGGACTTCAGACAACGTCGGGGCTCTCCGATCCCCACTCTCTCCAGCCAGGACAGCATCCGCTCCTCCTCCTCCTTGGCCTTCATGCCACGATGAAGGCGGATCGCCTCCCGCAACTGCTCCTCTATGGTGTGCAAGGGAGAAAGGGCCGTCATGGGCTCCTGAAAAACCACCCCAATCTCCGCCCCCCGCAATTTCCGCAACTCCCCCGGAGACAACGTCACCAAATCCCGCCCCAGAAATTCAATGCGCCCCGACACCGTCCGCCCAGGAGGAGAGGGCACCAGACGGGGAATGGACATGGCCGTCACGGATTTGCCGCAGCCAGACTCCCCCACCACCCCCAGGGCCTCCCCTGCCTCCAGGGAAAAGGATACGTCGTTCACGGCGTGCACCACGCCTTCCTCCGTGGAAAATTCCACGGTGAGATGGGAGAGTTTCAGCAGAGGCTCCATGGCAGAAAAACAGACCTTCCGCCTCCCCCAGGCTTCCTTCCCCGCCAGGATGAGCAGGGAAGAGGAGGGAGACGGAAGGAGAGGAGAAAGAGGGGAAAGACCAACGGGACAGAGAGGAGGAGAGGGGAAGAGGCTTCCCGGAAGGCGCCCCTCCCTAGGAGAAGGAGGCCTTCCGCCCTGTCCCCTGCCCGCCCCTAGAATTTGCCAGAAAGACCGGCGCGACGGCGGGCCGCCGCCAGGTACTTCAGCATGGCCTCCTCGTTCCCCGGAGCAATCCGGTGGTAGTAGTCCCGGTACTTTAACTTGGAGGCGGCAGCTTCATCCATGATGACCGTGACATTGGGATGGAGCTGGAGGGCCGAGGAGGTGTTCATGGAGGTGATGGGCCCCTCCAGCATCCCGTGGATGGCCTCCGCTTTGTTGGCCCCTGTGGCCAGCATCAGCACCTCGTCGCTGTCCAGCACCGTCCCCACCCCCATGGACAAGGCCCACTTGGGCACCTTCTCCTCGTCGCCGTCGAAGAAGAGCTTGGCATTGTCGGCGATGGTGGACTGGGCCAGGGTGATCATGTGGGTGCGGCTGGTCAGGGAGGTGCCGGGTTCGTTGAATCCGATATGCCCGTCCCGTCCAATGCCCACCACCTGGAGCTTGATGCCTCCCAGGGAGACGATGGCCTCCTCGTAGCGGGCGCACTCCCGGTCAATGTCTCCCGTCAGACCATCCAGAAAATCCACATTGTCCTTCTTGATGTTCACGTGGGAGAAGAGATGGGCGTCCATGAAGTGGCGGTAGCTCTGGGGATCCCGGGGCCCCATGCCAATGTACTCGTCCAGATTGAAGGTATGGACATCGGAGAAGTCGATCTCCCCTTTCTTGTATCCCTTCACCATTTCCTGGTAGAGGCCCAAAGGAGTGGTGCCCGTGGGCAGCCCCAGCACCTTGGCGCGGCCACACATCACCCGGTGCCGAACCAGCTTGTATGCCTCCTTGGCCACGGCTCGCTTATCCTTGCAAATAATGACGTTCATCGCACCTCCTTGGTTATTGGGTGAAAGGACTCAAAAAACCGGAATTCTACACGACTCGCGTTGCGGAAGAAACCGCAGGGATGACTTAATGTAGCGCCCCTCCTTCCCCGTTGCCCACCCCCGTCAAAGAGAATCACACAAAAAAGGACTCCCTCCCCTGCCCAAAACCGCCCCTCCCAGGAAGGAAAGGCTCCCAAGGGAAAACGGGGAGCCCTCGGGACAACGGGCATGACTGAATTTTTCTGACACAAACGGCAGAAATTTTCAATATCCGGGAGTCCTCCTGTTCTTCCGCCTCTGTCCTGCGCCCTAGCCCATCTTTCGCATTTTGGGAGGTTCCAGAGGGGCTAGAAATCTAGGAATCTAGAAATCTAGGATTTCCCCCCAAAAGAACCCGAGGCGGGACGTGCGGGGGGGGCAGGTCCCGCCCCTCTGTGCCCTCCGTGCGCCGCATAGCGGCGTTTCCGTGCCTGACCTGTTTGCCTCTCCGTGCCCTCTGTGTTGAAGCGGTGGCGGAGGGGGAGTTACGACATAAAGCCGGTGATCAGGGCTCCCTGCCAGCCCATCAAAGGAGGCAGGGCGTAGATGATTTCCTGGGGAGTTTCCTGAATGGGGAGGAGGCGGCAAGGTTCTTCTTCCGGGCGCACCATCCAGTATTCCTGAAATTCCCCATGGCGAATCGCCAATTTCAGAGGCATGGTTCTCCCGATGCCGCAATTTTGGAGATAGGCGCAAGCGGTGGTGCCTTTTTCCGTCACCCGTCCTTGGAGGCAGAGGGAGAATCCGCCGGTGAGCAGCCGGACGGGGAGTCCGCCCTGGGGGAGGAGTTGGTCCAGGGCATCCAGGATCATGGTTCGGCGGTAGGAGGTCCACAGGTTTCGGGAATCCAGTTCCTGGATCAAGAGGAGAGAATTTCCCTGTTCCGTGGGCATGAGGCAACTTCCCCAAGCATCTTCCCGGGTGCTGATCCGGGAAAGGGGAATCCCCTCCGAGCATGCGGGAAGTATAGCGGCCTGGAGACCGAGAGCCGACTGTCCCCCGGGGAAGATTTCCCGGGGATTGCCGGTGGCGGTGACCCCGGAGGTCGCCTGCACGGCCTCGAGACGCACCTGGCGAAAAACCCTCTCCTGGGGAAAGCGTTTCGCCAGAATCCGGAAGGCGGCCACATCCATCACCACAGGCTTGCTCCAGAGTATGGGGAGGTCCTCTGGGGTCACGGCGGCGGCCAGGCTTTCATTCAAGGCGTAGACTTGGGGATTGGCGTGCATCCGGGTCACGGGCACGCCATTCACCATGAGGCGGGGTTCTGCCTCATTGGCCTCCGACACCCAGGAATCCAATCCTAGTCGCCCCTGTCCCAGGAACATGGCCACCCCGCAGGGAGAGGTCTTTCGGGAGGCGTCCCGCATCCTTTGGAGGAAGGGTTTCCAGGTGGCCAGGCGGTCGAAATAGTAGGCCCAAAGTTCGGGGGTTTCCCCGTTTTGGTCGCTTCCCCAGTAGAGAGCCAGAGAATCCGCCCCGGAGGCCAGATAGAGAGCGCTTTCCGCCATTTGCCCGTCGGGGTTTTTGACGGCGTTGACATGGGGCCAATTCTCCACCTCGGCGCAAACCTGTCTCACGAAGCCGTAGGATCGGCATCGGTTGCTTTCCTTCAGGATCGTCAGGGATTTTCGGAGCATTTCCCGGGGAGTGTCGTCCTGATAGTATCCGGCTCCCGGGCGAATGCCCACCGGATGCCTTCCGTTGTCGGAGAGCGCCTCCAGAGCCAGGCGAAAATCCTGGCCATCGTAGACCAGGTCTGCGGAGACGGTCTGGAGGCCCAGGCGGCACTGGGGCAGCGTGGCCTTCGCCGCCTCCCGGAAGACCCGGAGGAAGGCGGCATTGGATTCCCGGTTGAAGGCAATCCATTCTCGCCGTGCCTGGCCTGCCACGGCGGGGTCGGGGTTCTTCAGGCAAGCCTTCCACTCCTCTCGGCTGTAGTGGTGATGAAAGGCCTTGTTGAAGGCGGCCAGGCAGCGGTCGCAGCAACAGAAGAGGCGATCCATTTTCAGAAGCCGGGCATCGTCATCCGGCCAATAGGAATCCGGACGCATCAAGGACATGACCTTCTTCGCCGTCTGAAGATTATACTCGTAGGCCTCTGGAGAGCGGGGACAGAGAATGCCTTTGTAGCGGACCCCGTCCTCATCCACCACCCAGGCCTCCTCCGTGAAGGAGGCGTGGTCGTGGCCATCGGCACGATGGTTCAAGGTCACGCCCTGCTGGTAGGAGAAGCGAATGCCCAAGTCCTGGCAGCGCTGGCGGTAGGGTAGATTCTTCCGGACTTTCGCCTCGGTGATCTCCAGGCCCTCCAGAGTGCTTCCGCCGAACCAGAGTTCGTCCACCAAGCCGGGATGCCGTTGCTGGGCGGCGAAAAGTTCCTGGAGGAAGGCGGAGTTGTCCTCTCCGCAGCCGAAGATCCGCAGAATCAGGAAGGGCCAGTCGTTCATTTTCGTCCCGTTGTCAGCCATGATGTTGTTTCGGGGAGGGGGGAAGGAGGGTTTTCAGCGTAGGTTCCAGGGCATTGGCCATCCGATAGAAGGCCATATCCGAGGCATGAATGCCATCCACCAGGCATTCGGAGCCGTCCGGGCCCAGGATATTGGAGCCATCCAGGAAGAAGAGGTGGGGATCCTGGAGGGCCTCCAGCGCCTTTCGGGTTTCTTCCACCTGGTGTTCCGGAATGGGGTAGCGGGTATAGCGGTAGCGAGTCAGCGCCAGGATGGGGGTGTCAGGCTTTTTTTGGCGAAGTTCCCGGATGAACGGAGGAAGCAAGGCGGCGTATCTTCCCTCCACATTGGGTTCGAAATCCAGCAGATACAAGGCCACCTCCGGCAGGGAGGCGAGAATCCTGGCCACCTCCGGCTCTCCCCGGCCGCAGCCACTGAAGCCGAAATTCAGGACATGTCGTCCCAGGCGTCGGGAGAGGATATTGGGGTAGCACATTCCCGGGCGGGAGGCGCAGCCGCCCTGGGTGATGCTGGTGCCGTAGATGGCGAGAGGAGGGGAGGCAAGAGGAGGAGGAGGCGCCACCTCGGCCTCCTCCCACAATCCGATCTCCACGGAAACCACCCCCTTGTACAAGGGAAAGTAGACCGTATAGGTCTGCCAGGAAGACGTCGGCCTTTCCACCAGACTGCAGACAAACTCCGACTTCTCCGGATTGGCCCGCATGACAGAGAGAAAACGCTCCTCCCCAGGCGCGCCCTCGTACACATCAAAGCCGCCACGCCCCGTATACGCCATGGTGTCCGTGAGATCAAAATCCCCCCGCTTCCCCCGAATCAAAATCCGACGGGAATTGGTGGCAAACCGAATCTTCCCGCCCGCCGTGCAGTTGGCCAGAAAATCCACCCCCTCCGGCAGCTTCTCCCCCGGCGAAACGGGCATCCTGCGAAAGACCTTGTCCTGGGCGAACCAGGGAAAGCCGGTGAGTTCAAAGGGGGCTTCGGACACGGGACGGAAGACGACATGCTCCGTCTGCACCGGCGGAATCGCCATGCGCTGGTCAAAATCGGAAACCGTGGATTTCATGGAGGACTCCTGTGGGAGGAAGCAAGAAGACGGGTCACGCTTTTTGCTGCTTCTGTTGTTCCGCTTGTTGCACCTGGGCCTGATCCGACAGGGAGACCCCTCCCTCCGACACCTGGCCATTGTCCAGAGGATCTGCCACTCGCTTCTTGAGATCCTGGAACATCTTCCACAACCCCGTGACGCCGCCGATGGTGAACCACACCGTGGTGACGCAGCCAATGGCAATCTGCACCAGCACCTGCCGAATCCAGAAGTAATTCCCCCACCAAGACTCCGGCCAAGGGGAGAGGCCGTTCCAGAGAACCACCCCCACAAACATCAGACCGAAGGAATAGACAATCCCGTAGAAGAAGGTGGACCAGGCGAGAATCCGGTCGGCCCGGGTGTATTCCGGCGTGATGCCCAGGAAGCGTTTCCAGAGGGTCCTCCAGGACCAATCGGATTCCAGGGTCTTGCCGGGATCGTCGCAGTAGATTCCCCGATGGAGCAGGCGGTCCAGGTTGAAGGGCTTGCGATAGGTCAGCAAAGAGATTCCCAGATAGGCGGTCCAGGAGAGAATCATGGAGATCAGAGTGAACTCGATGGCATTGATGGGGCAGGCCACATCATTCATCCGCCAGACCACAAAGGGATGGAACGGGGCGGAAAGGGTTTCCAGGACTTTGGCGGTTCCTTCCACCAGATTGTGGCGCAGCAGGAAGGGGTAGACGACATTGGCCCAGGAGTTTCGGAGGAAAATGCTTCCCAGGGTGGAGCCTGCGCCCACGAAGAGGGAGGCGTAGGCGCCGGCCGTGGTTCCGAACTTGAAGTAGAAGCCGCCGATCATGATGGGGGAGGCGCCGGCATTCCACAATCCCGCCATGATCATGAGGAACATGCGAAGATACTCCATTTGCGCCAGAAAAAGGGAGCCCGCCACAAAGGCGGCACCCACAAAGAGCACGGCACCCCGCAGACACCAAAGATGAGCCCTGGGAGACAAAACCCTGCGGCAAAGGGGAATCACCAGATCCTGGACAATGCCCACGGCGGAATTGAAGATCCGGCTGTCATCCGTGGAGAGCATCAACATGAACATCAACAGTCCGATGAGCCCCAGCAGGGAGGCAGGAAAGATCCTCCCCATCACCGCCGGTCCCAGCATCTGACTGTAAAAGGACTGGAATTTCGCAAAGGTCTTCTTCGCCTCCCCCTGGGAACGGATCTTCTCCTCCGGAGACGCTCCCTGGGGCACCATGGCCTCCAATATGCTCTCCTTCACCCCATCGAGATAATGCTGATCCGGATTGTTGCGGCGGGAAAAGGAGTTTTCCGGCTCCCTCCGGGAACGCTGAAAATCATGAATCTCCGGCTCCAGGCTCTGGGAATAGGCCACCACGGCCTCCCGCACTTCCGCCTCGGAAATCACCTCCTGGGCCAAACTCGTGCCCAAAGACTGGCGCACTTGGCAGGCCTGTTGGGCATACTGGGGAGCGTTCATGAAGGTCAGGACCGCCACGCTGATGAGAAGAATGGCCACATTGGTGAAGCCGAAGCGCCATGTCCCCAGAAGATTCCCCATCTTCCCCTCATGGGCGGTCTTCGCCGCCGATCCCGAGCCAAAGAGCCAGTTCGCCCGGTTCAGCACATTCTGCAAAATGGTCACGAAGATCAGGAAGACATTGAAGTCCCGCAGATCCTGGACATCGTAGGGATTCAGAAAGCTTTCTCCCGCCACCCGGTCCTGCATCACCGGAAGAATCTCCCGAGACCAGGAAAAGTTGGCCATGAGGTAGACAGTGAGAATGACAAAGATGGGATAGGACATCAGGGCCTGGCAGCAATCGGTGACGATCAAGGCAATTTGCCCTCCCGCCAAAATGACAATGCAGGCCAGGATCACGAAGAAGACCACCAGAAGCCAGTAGGTGGGAACCGTCACGCTCCCCAGGGTGACATAGGGAGAAACGCCCAGGAAATAGACGAAGAAGCGGGCCGCCACGGCAGGGCCGATGGCGTTGGTGAGAATCTCCGCCGTCACCCGCAGGAGAGAAGCAATGAAACGGAGTCTTCGGCTGTAGCGCATCTCCAGCACCTGCCCCAGGGACAGAGCTTTGGTCTCCCGGAAGCGGTAGGTGCAGAATCCCACCAGCCCCAAAAAGATGGAGAGAGGCACATAGGAGGATTCCCAGAAGCTGAAGGCAAAGCCCGTGTTCATGCACTGCTGAATCAGGGCGACCAGGGTGATGACCGACAGCCCCTCCTCCAGGGAGGAGACGGTGATGACGTAACGGCCGCAAACCCGTCCGCAGGCGACGAAATCCGTCACTCCCCGCACGTAGCGTCTTGTGTGGATGGCCAGGCCCAGGATGAGCGCCACGGGCAAGGCAATGATGAGGAACTGTTCCATGGAGGCAAGGAAGAGAGGGGCAAGGGGAGAGGATGGGGCAAGCCCTAGGGATTCAGGTGGAATTGAAGATTCCGGAGGTAGTAGGTCAGTTCTTGGGCTTCGGTGGCCATGCCGATGCGAATGAGGGAGCAGGGTTCGTCGCCGGAGATGTAGATGGTGAATCGTTTCCACTGATCCGTCACGCCATGGCAGTGGAAGCGGTTTTCCCGGGTGCCCTGCTTGGCATTTCCCGCCTGGAGCATATGCCATTTCTGGGCATTCACATCGTAGCACGCCGGATCCACCATGATCTCGAAGGAGACCGCAATCAGATGGGAGGCTTGCTCCTCCGGCGTAAGGGTCAATTCCGGGAAGCTCCAATTGCTGTCCTGGGGGTTGGCCTTGATCCGGAAATCCGTGTAGACTTTCAGGGCCTGCTTTTCCTTGTCGTAGGAGAGAGTCTGGCGTCCTGCGCTGTTTTCCCGCCACCGTTCCCGGGTTTTCTCGCTGTCCAAGGTCACCGTGCGGAGATTTTCCACGAGAACCAGGGGCACGCGGATTTCGCTCAACGGATCCTTAGCATTCTTCAGACGGATGGTGAAGGTGCTGGTCTCCCCCGGCACCAGCTCCAGAACCAATTCCCGTTCGCTGCGGGGAGGCAGGAGGATTTTCTCCGGCAAGGGCTTCTTCAGGGTCACGCCTTCCGGCAAGATGGCCACGGGCTGAAACTCCTGCTCCTGATCGTCCAGATTGGTCACCTGGAAGACGCATTCCCTGCCCTCCAGGAAATAGGCGAAGGAATTGTAATGGGGTTCCTTGGCCTTCCAGAAGGCATAGCGGAGAATCACCGGAGAAGCCTTCCGAGGCACCTTCCGGTAGGTCTCCGCCCCCTTCTTCAACGCCATGTTCCGGGTGGAGGAGTTCAGGGACTCCGGAGACAGCTGGTCCGCCGGGAAGACCCAATAGGCCAGCCCCTCCGGCAAGGGAAGAAATCCCCCTTGGCTCCCTAAGGCTTCCCCCGTCAGGGAAAATCCCTGGCCCGCCGGAAAACGGGAAATCTCCGCCCGGGCCTGAGAGCCCAGGTGGGAATCCTTGCCGGCATAGAAGACCACCACCCCCTCGCCATCCCCCACGAAGAGATGCTCCCAGGCAAGATCCGGAGAGGGAATGGCAGGATCGCCGACATACTCCTTGCCTGCCAGGAGATCCGCCGCAAAGGCGTAGCTGTGCAGGGAGCGCAGGGGAGTCCGATGGTAGTCCATCATGCCAAAATTGGAGTTGTTTTCCTGGAAGAAGGCCATGGTGAAGGGGAAGAAGCGGGCAATGCCCAGGGTCTTGGCCTCCACCCCATTGGCCACAATCCAGAGGGCACTCTGCATATCTTCCTCCACTTTAGGATGTTGGTTGTTCACCAAAGAGCTGTAGACCTGCGCATCCCGGGCATCCCGCCCCCGCTCCCAGGGCTTCCCGGATTCAGTGATCCACAGGGGCATCCACGCCTTCTCCGGATGGAAGGCCATGGCCCTCCGATATCCCTCCGTCCGCTCCCGCAGCTCTTCCGGAGGGCCATAGGCATGGAAGGCGAAGACATCGAGGGAATCCAGCATGTGGTTTTCCAGGCTTTGGGCAAGGGCGGGAGTGGGAGCCGGTTTGCAGAAGGCCGCTCCCCCCAGGAGGCACTCCGGACGCTCCCGCAGAGCCCAGGCTGTGGCGCGGATGGGGGCCAGAAATCCCTCCGACGGGATCTCCAGGCTGTCAAATTCATTCAGGGGCTGGACCATGACGGCGCTGGTTCTGCGGCTGTCATACATGGTCAGAACCGCCGTATCGAAATCCAGGAGGCTCTTGGGAAGGGCGGCGGGATTCTTGCGAATGGGGATGGGCTCCAGCCAGGAGGGGAAATTGGCGAAGGCGTAGGCGGCCTGGATATGGTGGTTGGCCATGCGCGCATAGAGCACATCCCTCCGGGAGAGATAGGTTCCCCGGGCGGGGTGGAGTTGATGGAAGGCGGCCCAATCCCGCACAAAAGAGATGTGGTGTCGTTCCAGAAAACGCAGGCAGCTTTCCTGGGCCTCCTCCGGAGCGGTGAGAAGGAGGGCCTCGATGGCAAAGAAGGGATCCGGGGCATGGGCAGGCTCCCTCAGGACAGAGAGACCGAAGACCTGCCGCGTCGCCGGGACATGCAATTCGTAGAAGCCTGCCGGGAGAGAAACCCTGATTGTCCCCTGCCCTTCCTGAACCCGAAAGGTCCCCCGGACAACCTGGCGACTTCCCCGCGCATCCGTGATCTCCCAGGGAATCTCCCCTCCCTCCGGCAGACCATGGACGGAAAACCGGTAGTCATGCTCCACCAGGGGAAGGGCGGAGAAGGAATCCGGAGTCCCCAGGGGAGCCAGAAGAGGCCGGTTCACATCCTTTTTTTTTTGCCAAGAAAAAGGATTTCCTTTCCCTCAGCATCCAGACATTGGAAGTTCTTCACCCATACCGTGAGTCCCGGCTGGGAACTGGAGAAGGAGAACTGCCAGTATTTCAATGCCTCCCGCTCCACGGCGGGATGGTCCAGCTTGACGGTGACGCTCTGCCAGACCTCCGGGGCGGAAACCTTGAAGGTGCAGTGAATGTTCTTCTTCTGACTCTGGCTGTAGAGCAGCACATGGGAGAAGAACCGGGCTTCGGGGGCGGCATGATAGCGGATGTCGAAGCGGAGGGCATGGACCCGGGCGAAGGCCCCGGCGGGAATGTGGCAGAGGGGATACATCTCCTTCGCCCCCTCACCGGTCTCAAAGCGCATCGCCCCCTCCTCCAGAGAGCAGGCGCTCCCTTCGGGAAAAGCCCGCCACTGGCTCTCCTCCAAGAAATCCACAGGGGAGGGCACCTCCACTTTCACCTTGTCCTCCCCCGAAGGAGCGACAGGGGCGCTTTCCGTTTCCGAAGCGTTCTCCCCCAGCACCCTGCCCTGGGCATCCAGGCATTGGAGATTCTTCACCCAAACGGCGAGCCCAGGCTGGGAACTGGAAAAGGAAAACTGCCAGTGCTTCAACGCCTCCCGCTCCACGGCGGGATGCTCCAGCTTGACCGTGACGGTCTGCCAGACCTCCGGGGCGGAAATCTTGAAGGTGAAGTGAATGTTCTTCTTCTGGCTCTGGCTATAGAGCAGCACATGGGAGAAGAACCGGGCATCGGGAGCGCCTTGATAGCGGATGTCAAAGCGGAGGGCATGCACCTCCCCCAATTCCCCGGCGGCAACGCGGCAAAGGGGATAGATCTCCTTCGCCCCAGGACCGGTCTCAAAGCGCAAGGCCCCCTCCTCCAGAGAACAGGCGCTCCCCTCGGGAATGGCCCGCCACGCAGAAAGGGATTGCCACTCCTCCCCCCCCGCACCCCAGGCTTGCAGGCACAGGAGTGCCAGGAGCCAGAATTTGACAAAAATGGACAGCTTCCCCATTCTCTTCCCTCCTGTGGAATCAGTTTGGCCAGGCCAGGGTGGGGCTGTTGGGATTGGGATCCGCCCCATACAGCACGATCAACTGCTCTTTCAGGTAGCCGCGAACATCCAGAGCCTCCGCATGACCATCGGCCATGAGGAAGTTGGGTCTGTAGTGATGACGCATCATCCCCTCGTAGAGATTCACGAACTTGGTGCCGGCCACCATGGCATCCCGATCCGCCAGTTCAACGGGCCCCTCCGAGTACATCCCCTGACGATAGGCCAGGATGTTGCTGCCGTCGCTGCCTCCCTGGGAATCCGTCGCCACCATCACCCGGGTGGGCTGGCGGCAGGAGGTGATGCGGCGGGGGCGGTAATACAGATTGACATCCGCCGGATTGGCCTTGTAGATGCCTCCCAGCCGCTTGTTGGCACAATAGCCCAGCACCTTCGACTTGCCTCCCTCGGTGAACTTCAAGTCGCTGGACTGGCAGGGGCAGTACAACAGCTTGGGCGTCTTCTCCTCGTAGGTGGAGTTAAAGTCGTCGCTCCCCAGAGAAGTCAGAGTCTCGAAGAAGTTGTACTTGGTCTTGGCTACCTTGTCCTTGTAGTATTCCGCATTGGCGGGGGGAACGTAGTCGTCGTTGTCGGCGGAATACATGACCACGGCGTATCCGATTTGCTTCAGATTGGAGGTGCAATGGATGTCCCGGGCCTTTTGGCGTGCCTTGCTCAAGGCAGGCAGGAGCATGGCGGCAAGGATGGCGATGATGGCGATGACCACCAGGAGTTCAATCAACGTGAAACATTTGGCACTCTTCATACTCTCTCCCTTGTTTTGGTAACTCATGCAGTTTCTGTTGGTTATCCGCGAAATTGCCGAATCCAGTCCGGGTTTTCGGGCCCGAAATGCTTCAGCATGACGATGGGGTCACAGGAGGACAGGTTGACGATGGTCACGCCGGCCTGGGCCGCCTGTTCCGAGACGAAATATTCATCGCAGGTCAGTTGTCCGTATCGGATGAGAGAGGGGGTTTCCAGGGGCATTCCGTTCAGGGTGCCGTGTCCCTGCATCATGATGAGGCCATAGGCCGCCCCGTCCTTGACCACGGCCGTCTGCCCCGGCAGGATGGTGAGTTCCTTGGCGGAGACCGCCGGGGATTTGTAGCAGACCCAGCGATCCACCGCCCCCTCCGTCTTCTGAAGATTCTCCACGGGACGCATGAAGCGATGCTTTCCGAACTCCGGATCCACGTTCAGCTCCCAGTCCATGTTGGAGATGAGATAGTCGAAATCCCCGATTTTCTCCGGGGGGCAGTTTTTCCAGAGGAGGGCCTCGTCGATCAGCTGGTCGTCCACCAGGCTCTGCCACATGGCGTAGACATCGCTGGCCACCTGGGGTTCATAGGTGCAGAGGCTGCCGGGGGCGTGGAGGACGCCGGGGGGCACATCCCAGCCGGTTCCCGGCTCCAGGCGATAGGCCTTGGAGAGGCTGGTGATTTTGTTGTCTCCCTGGGTGAACTTCTTCAGGCACTCCTTCACCTGCTCCTTGGTGGTTCCCGGTTCGAAGCCGAAGAAGGTGTAGGGGAAGTGTCCACCGTGATTGTTCAATTGGGGAGGGAAGTAGTAGCACTCCGGCTTTCCCCGCTCTCCCACCAGCTTGGCGTGCTGGTCCATGTGGTGGATATGATGGGGCAAGGGACCCAGATTGTCGAAGAACTTGGAGTAGACGGGCCAGGCGTGATAGGCATTCCAGAGGCGCTCTCCCAGCAGCTCCGCCCCCAGCTCCTCCACCGCCTCGGTCAGGGGAATCCGCTCCTCGTCCTCCGTGACCAAATGGCTGATGCCCTCGTTTTTGCCGGTGAGGGGGCCATTGTCCGCGGGGGTGGTGCACCCCAGCCAGCGTTCGTCGATGCCTCCCCGGGCGCTTCCCAAGGCATAGTAGTCATCCGGATGGAGTTTGATGCGTCGTCCGGGGATGCAGAAGGAGCGGGGCACCCAGTTGGGGGCCAGGCGGAAGATGCCTCCGCCCTGGGTGAAGGCGGCTCTGATTTTTTTGGCGTTGCTCATGGTTGTTCCTCCTCGGGTTGGATATGGAAAAATTCACCGTAAGGCAAAGCGTCCAGGGAGAGCTGGAGAATTCCCGCCTCCCATTGCACCGGGAGGCTTGCCCCATCGGAGATGCGGGTCACTGTTCGGGGCTTTTGGGGGCAGCGGAGGGACACTTTCACCGGTCCCAGGGGAATCACCGGGAACTCATCCTGTTGATTCACGAGACAAAGCAGGCTCTCCTTTCCCCGTTCCAGCCGCGTGATTTCCACGGATTCCGGCAGATTCCGGGAATCCACCAGGTACTCCGGCAAAAACTCCCCGTAGACTCTCTTGAGAAAATCCTGCTGGGTGGGGAAGCGTTTCATGGCGATGGGGGCCGCCATCCAGAGAACCCGTCCCTTGCCATAGGGATGGAGGGTCACTGCCGGATAGGGGCTAGGCTGGCTGGCGGGAGGATTGGAGTGAATGGAGGCGTAGTGGACGGGGTCGAAGGCGGGAAAGTCCGGAAAGGTCAGGAAGCTGCGGATCTCCGTCTCCGGCCGGGCGGTCACCAGGGGCGCCCTGCCCTCCGCCAACACCAGCTCCTTCCCCGTGTAGGTAATCTGGTCGGAGTCCTTCCCGGTGTAATCCACCCCAAAGAGGTCGGCCAGGGCAAAGTTGCCGGAGGAGTTGCCCTGGGTGTCGTAGAGGGAGGCGGCGCCCGTGGCAATCAGGGTGCCTCCCTGGGCCACAAAGGCGCGGATTCTCTCCCCCTCCTCCGGAGAGAGATAGGCCGCCTGAGGCAGGATGATGCACGCCAAGCCGGAAAAATCCTGACTCCGGTCGGTCAGCACTTTCCAAGGCGCGTGCAGACGGTTCAGCACCTCGGCGCTGCCCAGACACTCCTCCAAGACCGCGTTCCGACGGGACTCCATGTTGTTGGCCCGCCCCCCGTCGTACCCCCAAAACGCCTTGCCGTTGATCCGCCGATCCACGCAGCTGGCCATGGAGAAGTAGATGCCGACGGAGGCGGCGATACGCCCCTGGAGCCCCTCCACGGCACGCCGGAAGGGAGCCAGTCTTTCGTTGATCCGCCCCAGCCGGGAATAGAAGGATTCCACCAGGGAGCCGTCCGGATTGATGGCGTCGATAAAGCAGTAGGCGCCGCCGTTGGCCAGGGTGGTCAGGGCGCTCAAAAAGAGCTCCTCCTCCGACTTGCCCGTGGTGTGGTCGTGCAAATCCACGCACCGGGAAGTCATGAATTCGAAGGGAGGCACCCGGGTGTAGGCGTCGAAGACCTTGGTGGCGAAACGCTGCTGAAGCTTGCTCCCGTAAAAGTCCCCGCTGGCGTAGTCGGAGGCCTCGGCGATGCCAGAGGACTGGCCCAGATACCATCCGTGAAGCACCGGGGAAAACTGGTGCACCACCGAAAGTCCCGGCTTCAGGGATTTGGCGTATTCCGTCAGGCGACGCCCAAACTCCGCCATGGAACGCTCCCGGAAGCGCTGAAAGCGAACCCAATGGGGATCGCTCCAATCCATGGTCTCCGGAAACGGCTCCCCAAAGGCTTTCTGGCAGGCGGGACAGCAGCACACCGAGGGCCAGAAGGTCATGTCCAGAAAAAGCCCCTCCACAGGATATTGGAGAATCTCCCGGATCTGCGCCTTGTAGAAGGCCTCCGCCTCCGGATGGTTGGGACAGGTGAAGTGATAGCGTCCGTCGTGATCCACCCCCGCATTGTCCACAATCCGGGCCTGGGGAAAACGACGGGCGCAGTCGTTGTGGTAGGTGACGGTGTAGTAGGCCAGGGGAGTGATCCCCGCTTGACGCAACAGGGCCACCACCTCCCCGAAGGCGTCCCGCCCCTGCAAGCCGCCATGGAAATGCCCCACCTTTGTGGGATAGTAGCAGTTTCCATTGTGGTCGCAGGCGTAGACCATGGAGGACTCCACCCCCGAAAGACGCACCATGCGCACATACTCCTCCGGGGAAAACCGGCTCATGTACTCCGGTTTCTCGTCGGTGATGTGGTTGTCAATCAACAACCGGGAATAGCACTGTTGCAATGTAGACATGAAAAATCGACGCTTTTTGTATGGGGTTCCGCTGTTGCTTATATTATGGATGGAAAACCCGTTGAACCCAATAACACAATTACGACATTTATAGCACAGTCAATGCCTCTTGATGAAAAAATCCATTTCTGCCCCTCCTTTGGCCCGGTGTTTCACGGCAAATGGAGCCCCGGGTATGTGGAGTCCAATCGGCGCATCTATGATTTCGAGCTGGTCTACTTCGCCGCTGGAACCACCAGGGTCATCACCCCCGGCGCCGCCTTCTCCTGCCGGGCGGGCAGCGTCATCCTCATCCCCCCCGACCTGGTGCATTGCTCCGTGGCTGTGGACGAAGTGGAGCGCTGGTGCATCCACTTCGACTGGTTTTCCGACTGCCGGGGCCCCCGGGGCCTTTCCGATGTCTTCGTCTATACGGACAGCCAGACCCCCTTCCGGCCGGAGCTGTGCGCCTCCGCCCCAGAGGGCCTCTCCTTCCCCATGACCGCCGGGGCGGATCCTTCCCTCCTCCCTCTCATCCGAGGCTACTTCCAGCACACCCAGACCCATGCCCACCCTCTGACCCGCCAGGGACAGCTCCTCCTGATTCTGGGGACCATCCTGGAACAGACCGAGAGCATCCCCGCTCCCCGCCCCATCAACCAGCTGGCTCTGGTGGCCAAGAATCGAATCGACGAGAAGTGCCGGGATTTCTCCCTGACGGTCTCCCAGATCGCCCGGGAAATGCATGTCACCGGCAACCACCTCTCCCGACTGTTCAAACTCCAATTCGGATGCTCCATCACAGATTATATCGCCCAAAAGCGAATGGGACGCATCCGGGAAATTCTCTCCGACCCCACGCTCTCCATCGGAGAGGTGGCCAGCCGATGCGGCTTCGCCGACGCCAACTATTTCTGCCGCTTCTTCCGAAGGCAAACCGGGATCTCTCCCGGCGCCTACCGAAAGCAGTCCAGCGGAGTCTTCTCTCCCCCCTGTCCCGGCCTATGGGCTAAAAATCCGGACGGCCCTTCAGGCGACGGCAAAGGGTACGCCAGGCCATCTTGGGAAGACGATACTCCGTAAGCAGTCCCTTGTTGTTCATGCCCCTGGGCTTCAGGAGGATCATCGGCGCCCCCAGGTAGGTGTTCACGTTGGCGAAAAGCCACCAGGCAACCCCGCAGCACCGGGTGCTCTCCTCCCAAAACGTGAGGACCTCTTGGAGAATCCTCTCCTGATACTCCTCCGACCAACGGAAGCCGGAATGGTCCCCCGCCATGGCCGAGGCGCCGATCTCGCTGATGATCCACGGCTTGTCCCCATATTCCGGGGCCTGGAGAAAGGCGGCCTGCTCTGCCAGGCGCACTTTCACCCGGGGAACGCCATCCACCACCATGGGATCGTCGTACCATCCGGGATAGGAATTGAAGGCAATCACATCGCAAAGGTCCAGGGCGATGTCCTTTTCGTGGCGATTGGAGGCGAAGGTGACAGGGCGGCTGGGATCCGCCTGGTGCAGGAGGGAGAAGAGCTGGTCCAGAATTTCCCGCCCTTCCTGGCTGGTGCTGTCGCATTCATTGAGGACCCCCCAGAGGATGACCGACGGATGGTTGTAGTGTCGCTCCACCATCCTTCTCGTCTGCTCCCGCTGCCTGGCGCGGAAGGCGGGATCGCCGCACTGCTCCGCCGTGTTTCCCCAGCCGCAGGACTCCTCCCAGACGAGCAAGCCCATGCGGTCGCAGCAATCCAGCAGGAAATCGGATTGCATATAGTGGGCTCCCCGCAGGAAATGGCATCCGGCTTCCTGGATGAGCTGCAGGTCGCTCACCACCAGGCTCTCGGGCATGGCATAGCCGAACTCGGGATGGCTGTCGTGCCGGCACATCCCCATGAATTTCAAGGGCTTGCCATTGAGGGAGAGTTCCCCGTGGCGCCAGGAGAGGGTCCGCATGCCGAAGGTAGTCTCCGCCCGATCCTGGGGAATCTCCGCCGTCAGGGTGTGCAGGACGGGGGATTCGGGGCTCCAGGGGGCCAATCCGGGAACCTCTCCCTCCCAGAGGCATTGGGTTCCCCTGGCCTCCACCTCCGCCAGGAGAGTCCCGTCCAGCGTGAGCCGGAGGGCGGCCTGCACCGGTTTCCGGAACTCCGTCTCAATCCGGAATCGGCCCGCGGCCACCTCCAAAGGCGTGACCTTCACATTGGCGAAGCCGTTGCCATCCCTTGCCGCCAGGCGCCGCAGAGTCACAGGCCGGTAGATTCCTCCGAACCCGTAGAAGTCGTAGAACTCGTGGAACAGGGAGCCCGGGGTTTCGTCCAGGAGATTGGAGACCGCCACCGTAAGGGTCATTTCCCGCTCCTTCTCTCCTGCGTCGAAGGTGAACTCATAGGGGGTGAAGGGCGCCTCCAGGCCCCCCAGAAACGTATCGTCCACCCAGACCCTGCCCCGCAAGCCCACTCCTTCAAAGCGGAGCTGGAGCCATCCCTGGCCCGTAAAGGAGCGGCGGTAGATTCCCGTGCCCCGCTTTCCCAAGAGAGAGCCGGTGTCAAAACAGCCGGGAACCGCCCCCCAGCCGTGGCCGATCGTCCCCAAAACCTGGCTTTCCTCCGGCTCCGACTCCGGACAGAAGGCAAAACTCCACACCCCGTCCAGGGATTCCGTTCGCGCAAATTTCAGCATCGCCCCAGCTCCTCCCGTCGTTTCGCCATCCTACGCTTCCTCACAGCGCTTCATGGCTTCGGAAAGTTCCAACTGATAGATGGCCCGCTTCCCCGAGACCAGAGAGTCGATGGTCACCACATTTCCCTGGGGATTCCAGCGGGGATGCAAATCGCAGCGCTTGTCCTCGATTTGGTCGGCGGGAGCATTGTGGAGAAACTTCCCCAGGGTGATCCACTTTCCCGTATCCCCGTGAACCAGAGCCAGGGTCTGCACGCCCTCTTCGTCCGGATAGCTGTCCGCCAGAATGAAGCGTCCGTCGGGGGAGTAGACCAGATGGGCCCGCATGCCATGGCAGTCGGAGACCTTTCGGGCCCGGAAGGGCGTTTCCCGGTCGTCGTAGACCATGATGCGCACGCCCCCGGGGATGCGCTCCCAGTTGGCGTCCACCATGATCTCATAGGGGGTGCGTCCCCAGATCTGATGGGAGATCATGTCGGTCCAATAGGCCTCCGGCAGGGAGCATTTCACATCATGGCCGTCCAATGCGCTGGTGTACATGAAGGTCTGCCACATTCTCTTCCAGTTCTGCGGAGTGTAGAGGGAGCGGAAGAGCCAGAGAATCCGGGTGGAGTCGCAGTTGAAGATGATGTGGTTCAGCCAGATGTATTTGTTCTCCAGCACACAGGGATAGGGGTGCATTTCCAGCATCTTCTGGTAGGAGACGGCCAAGCGCTCCTCCCCCGTCAGCAGGTTGATGAGCCACACCCCATCCCCTTCCAGATCCTGGGGATACCAATCCGGATCCAGGGGAGCGCAGGCATAGCTGTAGCCCCGGCGGGGAATGCGGGAGAAATTCAGGGAGGCCGCCCACCGCCCGTCGGGAGAGATGGCGTAGATGGGACGCTCGTAGCGCCCCACTACCCCCTTCCCCAACTGGTAAATGCGGGCCACCATCTTCCCGTCCCCCTCGTCGTAGTCGTTGTAGACAAAGCAATCGGGCCGATGCTTCAGGAAAAGCTCCATGCTCCCCTGCTGATAGCACCACGCCTTCGTCTCCACCAACGGCTCCCAGCCCCCTCGCCCATCCAAGATCCCCACCAGGGCATTCTCCCCCGCCTGGGGAAGACGATTGGGCAAGACGGGAATCTGCAAGGCCAAATGATGCTTCCCGGAGACGTCCCAGGGACAACGATCATAGTAGCCAAACATAAATTCGTAATCGGGAATCTCCGGAGAGATCCGTTGCCACGCAAAGTCGCTTCCAAAGTGCATAAGCCACCTCGTTTCAGTCTGATTCTTGGGTTGAAACAAGGATAAGGTAACGGTATAGTATCCGACATCAAAATCCCAGAACTGGACTTTGGTAACATTTTTCTGCGCTTTGGAAACCATGCTCTCCCCCTACCGTCGCTTCTATCTGGCTCCCCGCCCCGCCAAGGAGGGGCTTTTCGTGCGCAGCATCGGTCATTTTTCCGCCCTTTTCGGAGAGAACGAGGAGGTGAAGGTGGCCCATTTCGCGGAGTTCTTCTGGTGCCTGGAGGGCTCCGCCGAGTTCCGTCTCGCCGGGAAGAAGGTGACGATTTCCCGGAACGAGGCCTGGTTCTATCCCGTGGGTTCCCTCCATGACTACCGTCCCTGCCGGGAGGGCTTCCACTATTGGTGGGTGACCCTGGAGGGCGAGGGCACCGAGGCTCTGTGCCGGGGGCTGGATCTGAAGCCCGGCCGCCTGCGCCCGGGCACCTGCCCCGAGGAACTCTTCCGCTCCATCGACGCCAAGATCCGCTCCCACTCCCCCGAGGACCGCCTCTTTTGCCTGGCCCAGCTGTTCCGGCTGATGACCTTGCTGGCCCTGCCCGGAGGAAAGCCCAGCGGCCTGGTGGAACGGGCCAAGGAGCTCATGGAGGAGAGCTTCACCTCCCCCCAGTTCAACGTGGCCCAGATGGCCGAGCTGCTCCAGGTCTCCCGGGTGGTGCTGAGCCGCCAATTCTCCCAGCAATACGCCATGGCCCCCTCCCAATTTCTCCACGGCCTCCGCCTGCGCAAAGCCCTGGAACTGCTCCGGGAAAGCACCCTCTCCCTGAAGGAGGTGGCCCAAATGTCCGGCTTCTCCTCCCAAGAATATTTCATCCGGGTCATCCGACATACCATGGGCGACACCCCCGGCGCCATCCGGCGACAGCAGAAGGACCCCCCCACCCTCCCTTCCCCCTGAACCTCACGCCCCGCCACCCTCCCCGGGAGCCCCCCCGGGTTGCGAGAGTTCAGCAAAAGGTCACCAATGTCCTACTCCCCCCTCTTTGACATCCTGGAAAGCGGCCTTACCTTGACCTTTCTGCCCGCTCTTGTCAGGAAAACCGGAGAATAGGAACACTTCATGGACTTGTCTTGGATTCAGGAAATCATGCCAACGGACTTCTTCCAGTCGGCCCTCTTCGGCATCCTCGCCATGGTGCTGGTGGGAAGCAGCTGGTGCCTCACCGGCTTCATCATGGGGGATGCCCCAAAAAAGGGCGTGGATCCCTGCCTGGTGCAGTTCTTCGGCTTCCTCCTCACCATCGCAGCCAGCATTCTGGTTCTGCTGGGCACGGACAGTTTTCCCCATTGCCCCCTCCCCGTCCTCTTGCTCACCTGCGGAGCCCTGGCCCTGGGAGGAGCCCTGAATTTCTTCATGCTCCTCATCATGTCCTATGCCATGCAACGGGGCCCCAATGGCATCATCTGGGCCATCATCCAATCCGCCCTCATTTTCCCCTTCCTGGGAGGCGTCCTCTTCTTCCACGTCGCCATAACCGGGGAACGCCTCCTGGGACTGGCCGCCCTCCTGGCCGCCCTGGGATTCTTTGCCTGCGGAAAGGACAACTCCCGCCAGGGCACCGGATGGAAACTCCCCGCCTTCCTCTGCCTCATGATCTGCGCCGTCCAGCAGAATCTCACCACCGCTCCCTCATACTTCGAGGAAGCCAGGGAGGTCAACAGCATCGTCCGCACTCTCGCCTCCGCCATCGGCGGACTCCTGGCCGCCCTGCTCTATCTCCTCTTCCGATCCTCCCCCGCCAGAACCCTCATCGCCAATCTCCACAAGCCCGCCCTGTGGAAATATGTCGCCGGACTCCAATGCTTTAATCTGATTTTCGCCTACACTCTCTTCTATCCCGGCATGAACGCCATGGCCGACCACGGCATGGGGGGAATGTGCTACCCCTTGATGGTGGGCTCCTGCATCATCTCCTTCACCCTCCTCAGCGCCACAGCCCTAAAGGAACGACTCCGCCCCCTCCAGGCCCTGGGACTGGCTCTCTGCCTCCTGGGACTGGTCATGCTCTGCCTGCCATCATAATCTCCCACACCAAGGGGGGGGGATTTCTAGGTTTCTAGATCTCTAGAACCTCTGGCCCCCCGGGCGGGGAACGGGGGGCAATCCTCATGAACCCCGGCAGGGGTGGGAGGATCGCTAGACGGGGGTGAAGGGAGGCCCAAAGGGACGACCGGAACCCCCGGCAGGGCCAAAATAGAAGCCGAACCCCGTAGGGGTGGCAGGCCCGAATCGACGGAACGGGAGCGCCAGCTCAACCCTCGGCGCCTCTAGAACCTCTAGAATCTCTCGCCTTTTTCAAGGCAGCCAGATGCGGTTTGGGTGTCGTCCCAGCCGGCAGAGGAGTTCATAGGGGATGGTCTCCACCATGGAGGCCAGTTCATCGGCGTAGATGGCCTCGTTGTCCTGTTGTCCCAGGAGAGTCACCAGATCATCCACGGAGGCGCCGGGAATTTCGGTCACATCCGCCATCATCATGCCCATGCAGACCCGTCCTCGGATGGGGGCCCGTTTTCCCCGGATGAGGACGGAGGCGCGGTTTCCCAGTCCTCTGGGGTATCCGTCGGCGTATCCCACGGGGATCACGGCGATGCGGCAGGGGTGGTGGGTGACCCGATAGATTCCCCCGTAGGAGATTTCGGCGCCCACGGGGATTTCCTTGAGGGAGATCACGTGACTGGTGAACTCCATGACCGGGGCGAAGTGCATTTGGGGCGTTCTGGGGTCGGAGCCATATCCATAGAGGGTGAATCCAGGGCGTACGATGGGGTATTCCATGCCCACGCCGACCAGCATTCCCGGGGTAGCGCTCAGGTGTCGTTCCCGTGCTTCCGGGGGGAGGCAGGCGCATCCCTCCTGGAAGGCTTGGATCTGGCGGGCGGTATAGTCTTTTTCCGGGCAGTCCGCGCTGGCCAGATGGGAGAAGGCGCCGGCCAGGCGCAGGCCGGGGAGCTGCTGGATTTGGCGAATGACCTCCGGGCATTCCCGGGGAAAGAATCCCAGCCGGCTCATCCCCGTGTCGATCTTCAGATGGAGATCCACGGTTTTCCCCAGGGCGACCGCCCATTGGGAGAGTTCCTGGATGGCGGGAAGATTCCAAGCCGCCACCGCCACATTCTCCAGGCGGGCCAATTCCCGGCATTCCTCCCGATGCAAGGCGCCCCCCAGGAGAATCAGGCGGGTCTTCACCCCGTTCTCCCGGAGGAGTTGGGCCTCCTCCAGGGTGAAGACGCAGAGATAGGGGCATTTTTCTTCTTCCAGAGCGCGGGCGCAGGGCAGAATTCCGTGGCCATAGGCGTCGGCCTTGATGACCGGCGCCAGGGCGTGGCGGGGGAAATTCTCCGCCATGCGGCGATAATTCGCCTTCAGTCGATCCAGATGAATCAGTAGGGAGGAGGGAAACATGATGGCATCCTGTCCGGGAAGACGGGGGGCGTTTCGCCGGAGGCAGGTTCAGGAAACAAGCAAGAAAATCGGGGAGAAGAAGAGCCGGGGAGAGGCGGTTGGGTTACTATAGCCCCGCCCCTTCCCCTCCTCTCCCGGGAAAGAAGAAAGGAGGGTTTTCCCCCAAGCGGCTCATTGAAGAAAGCGGGGATCCACATCCACCTCCACGGGGACCTTCCGAAGCTGGGCGGGAGACAGGGCGGCCATCCCCCTGCGGCAGGCGGCCACGATGCCCCGCACATTCTCTCCCCGGAGGAGAATCTGGAAGCGGAACTTTCCCACCAGGCGGGCCAGAGGGGCAGGCATGGGCCCAAGACACTGGGTGTCCGGGGGCAGAAGGGGAGTCAGCAAGGCGGCAAAGTGGGCCGCCGCCTGGGAGGCCACCTCCTCCTTCTCGTGCCGGAATTGCAGGAGCACCAGATGGGCATAGGGAGGGAAGACAAGGGCCTGGCGCCCCGGCAGTTCCTGGGCGGCGAAGGCGTCGTAGTCGTGGCGTTGGGCGGAGGCGATGGCGTAGTTGTCAGGGGTGCAGGTCTGCACCACCACCCGTCCCGGCTCCTGTCCTCGTCCGGCCCGGCCCGCCACCTGGGTAATGAGGGCGAAGGTGCGTTCGGCGGAGCGGAAATCGGGGAGATTCAGGCCGATGTCGGCCTGAATGATGCCCACCAGGGTCACATCGGGGAAATCCAGGCCTTTGGCGATCATCTGGGTGCCGATGAGGATGTCGATGCGGTGTCCCCGGAAGGATTCCAGCACCTTCCGGTAGGATTCCGCATTGGTCATGGTGTCGGAATCCATGCGGGCCACCATGGCCTGGGGGAAGATGGCCCGGGTGACCGCCTCCACCCGTTCCGTCCCGTATCCCCCCATGCGGATGTCGGGATTGCCGCAATCCGGGCAGCGGGAGGGAGCGTCCAGCATGGTGTTGCAGTGATGGCACATCAGCTTGTTCTGCTTCCGGTGGTAGGTGTAGGTGACGCTGCAATTTTCGCAGCTGGCGGTGTAGCCGCACTGGCTGCAGGAGAGGGTGGTGGCGTATCCCCGCCGGTTCAAGAAGAGGATCACCTGCTGATGGCGGGACAGGGTCTGGTCGATGAGCTCCTTGAGACGACGGGAGAAGAAGGAGGACTTTCCCTTCTCCTTCTGGAGGGAGTGCTCCAGGCGCATGTCCACCACCTCCACGGGAGGCAGGGGATGCCCGTCCACCCGGCTCTTCATTTCCACAAGGCGATATTTTCCCTGCTGGCAGTTGTGGTAGGATTCCAGGGAGGGGGTGGCGGATCCCAAGACCACGGCGCAGGACTCCAGCATCCCCCGCACCACCGCCACGTCCCGGGCATTGTAATGGGGCATTTCATCCTGCTTGTAGGTGGCTTCGTGCTCCTCGTCCACCACAATGAGCCCCAGATTCCGGAAGGGAGCAAAGAGGGCGGAGCGGGCGCCCACCGCAATCCGGCTCCTCCCTCCCGCAATGCGGGTCCACTCGTCAAAGCGCTGTCCGTCGGTCAATCCGCTGTGGAGGACGGAGACCTGTTCCCCGAAGCGCTGGCGGAAGCGGAAGACGGTCTGGGGCGTCAGGGCGATCTCCGGCACCAGGACAATGGCGTTGCGTCCCTGGTCCAGGCAGTGGGCGATGGCTTGGAGATAGACCTCCGTCTTGCCGCTGCCGGTGACCCCATGAAGGAGGATCGGCTTGGGGCGGGGCGTCTCCAGGGCCTCCTTCACGGCGGCCAGGGCGGCCGCCTGCTCCTCCGTCAGGGCCTTGGGAGCGTCTCGTGGGATGATGGCATTGCGGAAGGGATCCCGCTCCTCCACCCGCCGGGATTTGGCCAGCCACCCCTCCTCCACCAAAGCCTGGATGACGCTCTGCCCCGCATCCACGGTGCCCAGGGCCTCCTTCAAGGGAAGGCTCCCCCCCAGGCGGATCAACGTGCGCAGCACATGCTGGCGCTTGGGGGTCAAGGCCCGGAAGGCGTCGCTTCCCGGATCCCGGGCTTTTTCCGTCAGATCCAAATAGACCACCTCCCGGTGCTGCATCTCTCCCTTGCGCACCACCGCAGGGAGCAGATTCCAGATGACGCACTCGTGGCTGGCGCAATAGTAGTGGCAGATCCAATCCGCCAGGCGGAGCAGCTGGGGAGGGAATTGACGGGAGGCGTCCTCCACGGCCAGAAGAGGCAAGGCACGATAGGAGGACGTTTCCTTCAGCTTCAGCACGTAGCCAGATTGCTCCACCCCATGGAAGGAGGCCCGCACCCGGCATCCCGGATACACCTTTCCCGGGGGCCACTCCTCCGGCACGGCATAGTCAAAGCACCGTCCCGTGGCCAGATTGAACGCAACCTCGGCAAACATGGGTCGCCCCCCCCTCTTCCCCTTTCCTTGCCCTAGAAAGACTTGGTGAAATCCACGGCATTGGCCTCCGCCGCCGGGGCCTTCTTCTTGGGATACCGGCTGGTGGCAATCAGCTCCTTCAGCTTCTCCGCGTAAATCCGGGAATCCAAGGGCAGGCTCACGGGCTTCTTCAGGAAGCCGGAGAGCATCATGGCGTTGGCCAGCTCCAGTCCCCGGATGCCTTCCTCCACAGGAGCTTTCAAGGGCGCCCCATTCCGAATGGCCTCCACCACATTGGCCAGCACCCGCATGTGCTGGCTCTGCCCCGCATCATCGGGAGCAAAGTGGATTTCGCAATCCCAGGTTTCGGGAGGAGTAAATCCGGAGGTGGCGGTGCGGATGTGCTCTTGGGTGGTGATGGCATGGCGCTTGTAGAGGAGACGGTTGTTCTCGAAGACCACCCGACCATGCTCGGCGGCGATTTCCAGGCGGTTGGTGCCGGGAGCCTCTCCCGTGGTGGTGATGAAGTTGGCCGTGGCGCCATTGGGATACTCCAGATAGGCGTTCACCTCATCCTCCACCTCGATGTCATGGTATTTGCCCAGGAAGATATGGGCATCCACCAAAGAAGGCATGCCGAAGAGCCAGGTCATGAGATCCAGCTGGTGGGGGCACTGGTTGGTCAGCACGCCGCCGCCCTCGCCCCGCCAGGAGGCGCGCCAATCCCCCGAATCGTAATACTGCTGGGTCCGATACCAGTCCGTGATGATCCAATTCACCCGGCGAATCTCCCCCAGCTCCCCGGAATCAATGAGCTGCTTGATCTTGATGTGGGCATCCCGGGTGCGCTGGTTCAGCATGATCCCCTTCACCAACTCCGGATGCTTGGCGCATTCCGCCAGAAGGCGTTCCCCATCCGCCTTGTCCACGCAAAGAGGCTTCTCCACATTGAAGTGCATCCCGTGCTCCATGGCCGCAATGGCCAGATCCGCGTGCTGGAAGTGGGGAACCTCAATCATCGCCAGCTCCACGCCGGACTTCTCGAAAAACTCCTCGTCCGTGGTGTACTTCGCCACCTTCTCCCGGACGGCGGGATCCAGGCGTTCGAAAGCCTTGGGATTGGTATCACAGACCGCCGTCAATTCCGCCCCAGGGACCTGATGCATCATACGGACAATGCTTGACCCCATGTTGCCTAAACCAATAATGCCTACTTTTACCGGTTCCATGCCTGCTTGCTTCCTATGTTGGAAATGTTTGACCGAAAAAAGCGCCCGGGAAAAAGACGCCCTCCCTGCCCCCCTCCCCCGACCTCCGGGAAAGAAAAGACAGAAAAACGAAAAGGAAAAGAGGAGCAAGGAAAATCCCTCATCCCATCCTCCCGAGAACATCCGGCTAATATAGCCTTGCCCCAACACCCTCCCCTCCTCCAAGACCGAAATCTTCACCTCTCCCACCCACATCCTCCCCCAAACTTTCCCCTGGGCTCTATATTGGCAAACGTGCCCATGCTTCGGGTCCGAGTGGCGAAATGGCAGACGCAAGAGACTTAAAATCTCTAGGGGGAAACCCCGTGCGGGTTCGAGTCCCGCCTCGGATACCATAAGGGGGAAACACGGAGAGGGAAACACGGGGGGCACAGAACCCCCGCTGTGCGGGGCACGGAGGACACGGAGGGCGGTCCGTGCACCCCGCACGTCCCGCCTTCGGATTTTCCCCCTCCGGGGGTAGATTTCTAAATCCCTAGGTTTCTAGAACATCTATCCCTTTGATTTTCCAAAAAAATCCCCCCAGTTGCGGGGGATGGGAGGGATCCACATGAACCCCGTAGGGGTGGGAGGATCGCTAGACGGGAGGCCCGACGAGGGGGGCGACGTCGCAGGGGAAAAGGCGGGAAAGGGGGTGCCCGCCAGGGCATTTCCTTCCCCGCAGACACCACTGCGATGGCGCCACCCCGCCCTCCCCCTTCCGGATCTCCGTGGCGCCGCAGGCGCCTTCCGTGCCCTCCGTGTAAAGCGGAGCGCCCCTGTGTCCCCCCCTCCGGCTTGAAATCATAAAGACGTCTGCCACAGACCGACACTTGTACAACATACTGGTTACCGGTGAGGGTATTTCCACGGTCCATTCCTGTCCGGGCATGGTATGTATTACCTCGTAAGAGGCTGCCGCATTCCCCAGATTGCTCTAGGATGAGTCTCCCTTAGCGTGGACTCCAGGAATTACGCCTAAGGCTTTTGACCTTTAGATCTGCCCGTGGTCAGGCGTCCGTCCTTACGATACCACAAACTCCCATGGTTTTCAAGCCGAGAAAACGGAAAATAGAAATGCATCTGTAGGCCGTGACTTCTTTACAGGAAGGGATAGATTAATTAACACCACGCTCCACGAATTCGGACACTTGGTCTACAACACCATAGCCAGAAGCACCTCAAGCATGTGCCAGGAAGCCATCCGCAACATCAAGGCGTGGTACGATTCCGATGCCTCATCAGGGGATCCCATTTGCGGATGGAAAAACGAGCGGGAATGGTTTGCTGAAAATTACGCCTTTTGGCGCATGAATCGCAAAGACCTAATGTCCAATGATCATGAGCAGGCACTACTGGAAACTTTCACACAACTCAAGGAGTTGAAATAAGATGTGCTCTCAATCTCTCTGCGTCGCCTGCGTGAACTACATCGGGGATTATCGTTGCAAGGCTTATCCTGACGGGGATGGCATCCCTTATGAGTCATTATGTGTAAGAGATGCGGACATCCACTACGGCGACCCATCTATTCCACTTCCTGATATAAAATGTCCCAACGGGTATAAGTTCGAGTTCAAGAAAAGCCATCTCGAAGCCGTGAGATACTGCTTCCGAATGGGACTAGAGTAACCTTTACTACTCGTGAATAAAAGCGGGAATGGTTTGCTGAAAATTACGCCTTCTGGCGTATGAAGCGGACAGACCTCTTGTCCAAGGAACATGGGAATGAAATCCTAGAAATCTTCACCCATTTAAAGGAGTTGAAATAAGATGTGCTCTCAATCTCTCTGCGCCGCCTGCGTGAACTGCATTGACAAGTATGCTTGCACCTGCAAGGCATACCCGAAAGGAATTCCCGACGATGCCTTCTGCATGAGAGATACAGACATCCACTACGGTGACCCATCTATTCCCCTTCCTGATGTGAAGTGCCCCAACGGGTATAAGTTCGAGTTCGACAAGGAGCATCTCGAAGGGGTAAGGCATTGTTTCCGGGAGGGGATCGAGTAGTTCCCCTTCGCAAGGGGAGGACGACTCCGTCTCCGATCCATCGACAAAAGGCCGTGGGGCGCAATCCCTGCGGCCTTCTTTTTTGCCCGGAAGATAGTCCTCCCCTGGGAACCTATTGTGGTAAATTTGTGGTAAATTCTCCCGGTTGCTAGTGGTTGCACAGAGTTTCA
>JAEDMH010000049.1 GCA_016303095.1 Lentisphaeria bacterium
CACGGAGGAAACGGAGGGGGGCGGAGCCTGCTACGCACGCTCCGCCCCGGGGGAGTTTCTAGATTCCTAGATCTCTAGCCCCTCTAGAATCTCCCTTGTTGGTGTTTGGTTTTTACGGGTTTAGGGACTGGAGAATTTCCCTGGCGTTGCCCAGGAGGAGGACCCGGGATTCGAAGGCCTTCATGGGGAAGGAGATCTGGGTGGCGTTTTGGGCGAGGACTTCTCCGGTGTAGGCATCCACCACGTCTGTAGCCTCGGGGAGGCGGATGGTTTTTTCTCCCTGGTGGTTGGCGTGGATGGTGATGGTGTCCCGGCTGGCGTAGAGATTGTCACCGGATTCCAGATAGAGATGGATGCCGGCCTGTCGGGCCACCTCCCGGAGGAAATGGGCGGAGAGGTAGGGGGAGCCGTAGAAGTAGACGCCATCCTTTTCAGCCACGGCGATTTGCTTGCCGTCCTGGTAGAATCCCAGGGGGACGGCCAGGTCGTCCACCACCTGGAAGCGGGTCTGCACGGAGTAGTCCACGCCGGCGGAGGTGCCGTCCATCAGCTTCAGCTGGAGGCTGCCCTTTCCGGCCTGCCGCACTTCCATGCCCAGGCATTCCCCCATGGACTGGGCAGAGATGCCCTCGCCGCCCAGGAAGGCTGCTCCGTAGGGGAAGACCATGGTGGCGCCGGCCTCCTTTAGCAGGCGGACCGCCTCCCGGAGGGCGGGCTTGTCCTGGACGGCGTTGAGGAAGATGACCATGGAGTAGCGTTCAGGGGCCTTGAGGATGTCGGAGAGCAGCACCACGTCCACGGGGGCGCCGAACTGTGCCAGGGGGATGCGCTGGTAGTAGAGGAGATCTCCGGAGATGGGCTGGATGCTGCGGGTGGTCTGGCGGAGGAATCCATCGTGGTTGTAGAGGAAGCGTTCCTCTTCCTTCACGCTGACCTTTTTCCGGGTGGCGGAGAAGCAGGCCAAGGCCTCTTCGTCGATGACGGCGGCCACCTGGGTGCCGTTTCCCTTCCCCTTTTCCAGCAGATACTGCCCCGCCTGGCGGCTGCGGGCAATCAGTTTCCGGATTTCGGGGTGGTTCAGTTCCCGTCCCTCGATGAGGGCCAGGTGGTTGAGGGGGACGCCGTGGCAGAGGGACATGCCGATGTTGCGTTTCAGGATGTTGAGGGTGATGTCCAGGTTCAGGGCTTGTTCCAGGGGGGTCTTGGAGACGAGGCTGGTGCGGGTGTCATCCTCCAGCATGGAGAGTTTTCCGGCATTGGCGATAGCGCCGTAGGGTTTCATTTCGGCGTTGGGGGCGCCCAGGCTGCGCGTCCCGTAGCTCTGGGGGGAGAGGAAGATGTCCATCCAGGGGGAATCCAGGAGTCTTTGGAGGTCGTTGTGTCCTCCGCCGTTGACGCAGTGTCCCAGATTGCCGTATTCCATGTGGTAGCCGTAGTAGCAGCCCACCAGCTTGGGGGTGGAGCAGGCCTTCTTGGTGGTTTCTGCCAGCAGGTCGATGCATTCCGCGATGCTCTGGCTGTAGTAGCGGTCATAGAGGAACTCCACGGGATTTTTCGTGGGGGAGCGGAAGACGCCGTCCAGGGAGGCCTCCTGTTCCGGGCCGTGGGGGGGTCCCTGTGCCTTCAGGCCATGCTGAGCGGCGACCTCCCGGAAGCGTTCCTGGGCCAGGTCGCTGAAATCGGCGTAGGTTTCGGAGTGGGCGGCCCAGCCCTGCCATTCACAGGAGATTCCTCCCATGAGGAGATAGAGGACCACTTTGCTGCCGAAGCGTTCCTCCACGTGTCTCACCAGGGCGTCCAGGGCCTTTTGGGCGTCCTTCCGCACATCGGGGTCGTCGAAGCTGACATTGGAGACGTAGTAGCGGAGGCGTTTGGATTCGTCTTCCATGCGGGAGATCCGTTCGGGATAAACCTGGTCGTACCAGCGGCTGGGGTGGCACCAGACGAAGGGGGCCAGTTTGCTGTCGGGGTAGAGGGCCAGGGTTCGGCTGAGGATGAGGTCGACTTCCCGGAAATCGTATTGGTCGGGGCCCACCCACCAGAGATTCTTGGTGCCTCCCAGGCGGATGGCGATGACGTTGAAGGGGGAGTCCGGCCCTTCCAGGCCTGTGGCCACCTCCTCGGCGAACTTGACATCCGTCCCCCGGTAATGGGCGATGTCCGTGAACATGGTGAAGTAGAAGGGGGTGTTGTCCAGGGTGGGGATGACGCCGGTGGGGGTGGTCTTCAGCTGGGTGGACAGTGGGGCGCCGGGGACGGAGCGTCCCTGGGTATGGAAGGTTTTCTTCACATCGCCCTGGGTCTTTCGGGTGATGACGCCGAAATCCCAGACGTATTCATAGGAGTCGCCGTAGTATTCTCCCTCGCAGCCGGTGAAGGTGGCCTCCAGGGTGGTCCCGTCCGCCGAGAGGGTGGCGCCGAGTTTTTCGGCATTTCCCAGGAAATAGCGGAGGGATTTTCCCTGGGGGGTGGACAGGCGGGCGTAGAAGCGGTCTTCCGGGGAGAAGGGGGTTGGGCTCTGGAAGCGGACCGTGGCCTGGAGCCCCTCGAAGTTGACCAGCTGGATGGTGGTGGTGTAGTGGCCTCCCCGGTTGCTGTAGTAGAGGGGTTCGAAGTCCATCCAGGGGCGTGCCGGGGGCGGGGGCAGGGCGGCGGCGGGACGCCAGGCGTCATCCGAGAAGCCGATTTGCTCCCATCCCCTGGGGGGTTCCCCTTTCTGGATCTTGCCTCCCTCCAGGGTGACGACTTGGTGGCTGCCGTCTTGCATCGCGAGTTGGAGGTCCGCCATGACGCCTCCTTGGCTTCCCCGGTTCTCATAGGAGACGGCCAGGAGGTTTTCCCCCGGGGCGAGGAGTTCGATGGGGATTTGCACCACATCCGGCTCCCGCCAGTTGTCGCTCCAGGAGTGGTCGAGGAGGGTTCCGTTCACCCACACCTGGAGCATCTTGTCGTCGCTGATGCTTTGCCAGAGGGCGTCGGTGACGGGCTGGTCCAGGGTGAAGCGCTTGCGGATTTGGAATTGCCCCAGCCCTTCGCCGTTGGCCTGGTAGGAGAGGAGGGCGGACTGGAAGATGCGGTGGGTGGCCCCGGGATCCTGGTCGGGGGGAATGTCCACGGGGACGGTGAGGGGAATCCCCATCTCGATTTCCCGGGCAAACTGGTTGGAGAGCAGTTTCTGGCGGTCCAATTTCTCCAGCGAGATGGACTGGATGGTCACCTGGGTATCCGGTTCCGTGGCCAGGTCCAGGCGCATCCTGACAATCTTCCTGGCTTCCTTCCACTTGCGGAAGGACTGGTCCTTTGCCGCCCCCGCCAGGTCCAGGAGGAATTCGTGGGGGCGCCCGTCGCAGAGGATGGGGGGCAGGGTGAATTTCTTGTCCTCGGCGAAATCGGGCTCCTGGTCGGTGCCGAAGAAGAAGAACCCGATGTTCTGCTTGGGGCCCGTGGCGGTGTAGACAATCCGCAGGCATCCCAGGTCTCCCGGCGTGAAGTCCAGGGGTTCCCCCTTCAGTTGGGAGTAGGGCCCCGTGGTCTCCAGGAGAAGCCCCTGGGGAGTGAAGGAGACATTCAAGTTCTTGCCCTGGGTCCAGGGACCCTGGGCTTTCTGGAAGTCCCACTCCTGGGCGAGCAACCCTAGGGCAAAGAGACAGAGGAGAAGGAGGAGTTGGCGTTGTCTTTTCATGACGAGAAAGAAGGAAAGGTGTGAGGAGAAGAGGGGGACAAGTGTCACATCTTGACTTTTTCGTTTCCAGTGCCAATATAGCCCTTTCCCCCTCGCACGAAGGAAGCACCTCGGCCTCTGGACAGGCCGGGCGCGGAAACGCCCGGCGGGGCATGGCCTGCCTTCCGCGTTCTCCGTGTGCGGCGGCTCCCCGTCCGGCCCGAGCGCCGCAAAATCCTTCCCAGGGGATAAAGTACGGGTTTTCCGGTCATTTCCCCCTTTGGGCGTTGTCCGATTTCCGGTTGAACCCCTTCCCTTTCCTTTCCGTCCGTCAGTGCCATGAACTACGACAAGAACGGCGCCCTTCTGGGCACCTCCATTCCCGAGATATCCGCCCCCAAGTCTGGAAAGGTCCGTGACGTCTACGACCTTGGGGACTCCATCCTTTTCGTCGCCACCGACCGCATCAGCGCCTTTGACTGCATCATGCCCAACGGCATTCCCGGAAAGGGCCGGGTGCTGACCCAGGTGAGCCTGAACTGGTTCTCCCTGCTGAAAGGCATCCGCAACCACCTGATTACCGCCGATGTGACCCAGTATCCCCAGGTGCTCCAAAAGTACGCCAAGGATCTGGAGGGCCGCTCCATGATCGTCCGGAAGCTGAAGATGCTCCCCGTGGAATGCATCGTCCGGGGCTATCTCACCGGTTCAGGCTATGACAGCTACCGGAAGTGCGGCAAGGTCTGCGGCATCCCCCTCCGGGAGGGCTACGTGAATGCCGATCGCCTGGACACCCCCATCTTCACCCCCACCACCAAGGCGGAGGAAGGACACGACATGCCCATCTCCCTGGAGGAACTGAAGGGAGTCATCGGCGCCGAAATGGCGGAAAAACTCCAAAAGGCCTCCCTGGACCTCTATCTCCAGGCCGCCGACTACGCCCGCGCCAGAGGCATCATCATCGCCGATACCAAGTTCGAGTTCGGGGTGGACGAGGAGGGAGAACTGGTGCTGGCCGACGAAGTCCTCACCCCCGACTCCAGCCGCTTCTGGCCCCAGGAGTCCTACCAGCCCGGCAAGAATCCCCCCAGCCTGGACAAGCAGTTTGTCCGGGACTACCTGGATTCCATCCACTTCAATCACCAGCCCCCCGCCCCCGAACTCCCCCCGGAAATCGTGGCCAAAACCGCAGAAAAGTACGAGAGCGCTCTGGCAAAACTGAAGGCGTGATCCATAAGAGAGCAGGATCTTTTTCTGTAACTTCTTGATAATCAAGCACTTATAATACGTTCCCCTATGAGCGGCCACGACACCTTCCAGAGTCCCTTCTCCACCCGGTATGCCAGCCGGGAGATGCAGCGCATCTTTTCCGAGCAGCACAAGTTCTCCACCTGGCGGAAGCTGTGGATTGCCTTGGCGGAGGCGGAGCAGTCCTTGGGTCTGGGGATCACGGATGCCCAGCTGGAGGAGATGCGCGCCCACGTGGAGGACATCAACTTTGAGGTGGCGGAGGCCCGGGAGAAGGTGGTGCGCCACGATGTGATGAGCCATGTGTATGCCTACGGGCAGCAGTGTCCCCTGGCCAAAGGGATCATCCATCTGGGGGCTACCTCCTGCTACGTGGGGGACAACACGGATCTCATCCTGCTCCGGGAGGGCCTCACGCTCCTCCGGGGCAAGCTGGTCACCGTGGTGGGGAATCTGGCGGAGTTCGCTCGCAGCTACGGGGATCTCCCCACCCTGGCTTTCACCCACTTTCAGCCCGCCCAGCCCACTACGGTGGGGAAGCGGGCTACCCTCTGGATCCAGGATCTCCTCTCCGATGTGGAGGATTTGGACTATGTGGTCCAGGGGCTCCGGCTCCTGGGAAGCAAGGGCACCACGGGCACCCAGGCCAGCTTCCTGGAGCTCTTCGGCGGCGACCATGAGAAGTGTCGCCGGCTGGACGCCGCCATCGCCGAGAAGATGGGCTTCTCCGGCTGCTATTCCGTCTCCGGCCAGACCTACTCCCGGAAGGTGGACGCCCGGGTGCTCAATGTCCTCTCCGGCATCGCCCAAAGCGCCACCAAGTTCTCCAATGACATCCGCCTGCTTCAGCATCTGAAGGAGGTGGAGGAGCCCTTTGAGAAGTCCCAGATCGGCTCCTCCGCCATGGCCTACAAGCGGAATCCCATGCGCAGCGAGCGCATGGCCTCCATCGCCCGCTTCGTCATCTGCAACTCCCTCAACCCCGCCATGACCGCCGCCACCCAGTGGTTTGAACGGACCCTGGACGACTCCGCCAACAAGCGCATTGCCGTGGCGGAGTCCTTCCTGGCGGTGGACGGCATTCTGGATCTCTTCGCCAACGTCTCCCGGGGACTGGTGGTCTATCCCAAGGTCATCGCCCGCCGCCTGGCCTCCGAACTTCCCTTCATGGCCTCCGAGAACATCATGATGGACGGCGTGAAGGCGGGAGGCGACCGCCAGGAACTCCACGAGGCCATCCGGGAGAATGCCCAGGCCGCCGCCGCCCACGTGAAGCTGGAGGGTGGCGAGAACGATCTCCTGGAGCGTCTGGCCAAGGATCCCCATTTCGCCGGCATGAAGCTGGATCTGGGAGAGACCCTCCGCCCCGAAAAATACGTGGGGCGCGCCCCGGAGCAGGTGCGGGAGTACCTGGCGGAGGTGGTGGAGCCCTTCCTCCAGGCCAACGCCGCCCGGGCCGTGGCGGGCAATGCGGTCCAACTCTAAATCCCTCTCCCCTGTTTCCTGTTTCTCTCCGTCCCCATTGTGGAGAACGCCACCATGTCCGCCCATCAAGAAGAGCGCATCCTCGTCCTGGATTTCGGCTCTCAATACAGTCAGCTCATTGCCCGGCGCATCCGGGAATGCCACGTTTTCAGCCAGGTGGTGCCCTGCAACTCCACGGCGGAGCAGCTGGCGGCCCTGAAGCCCCGGGGCATCATCCTCTCCGGCGGCCCCGCCAGCGTCTATGAGGAGGGAGCCCCTCAGCTGGATCCCGCCATCCTGGAGATGGGGATTCCGGTGCTGGGCATCTGCTACGGCATGCAGATTCTGGTGAAGAATCTAGGGGGCACCGTCTCCCCCGCCCCGGAACGGGAATATGGCCGGGCCATCCTCCGCATCCAGAAGCCCAGCGACCTCTTCCGGGGCATGGATCCCGAACAGGCGGTCTGGATGTCCCACGGAGACAAGGTGACCATGGAACCCTCCTCCATCGAGACCCTGGCCGTCACCGACAACTGCGAGTTCGCCGCCTGCCAGCTGAAGGGAAAGTCCCTCTACGGCATCCAGTTCCATCCCGAGGTGGTCCACTCCCCCAACGGCATCCAAATCATCCGCAACTTCTGCCTGGGCATCTGCGGCTGCCACGGACTCTGGAACATGTCCTCCTTCATCGAGGATTCCGTGAAGCGCATCCGGGAAACCGTGGGCGCGGAACGGGTGATTCTGGGACTCTCCGGCGGGGTGGACTCCAGCGTGGCCGCCGCCCTGATCCACAAGGCCATCGGACGGCAGCTCACCTGCATCTTCGTCAACAACGGACTCCTCCGGAAGAACGAGGCGGAACGGGTCCAGGAACTCTTCGGACGTAACTTCCAGATGGATCTGCGCTACGTGGATGCCACGGACCGCTTCTTGGAGAAGCTGGCCGGGGTGGAGGAGCCCGAGGCCAAGCGCCATGTCATCGGCAACGAGTTCGTCCAGGTCTTTGCGGACGCCGCCCGCAGCGTGGACGACGCCACTTTCCTGGCCCAGGGAACCACCTATCCCGACGTCATCGAGTCCATGCCCATCAACGGCAATCCCGCCGCCATGATCAAGAGCCACCACAATGTGGGCGGTCTTCCCAAGGATCTGAAATTCAAGCTGTTGGAACCCCTCAACCAGCTCTTCAAGGACGAGGTGCGGGAGGTGGGACGCACCTTGGGGCTGCCCGACGAGGTGATTTTGCGCCAGCCCTTCCCGGGCCCCGGCCTGGGGGTGCGCCATCTAGGAGCCGTCACCCGCCGCACCTTGGATCTCCTTCGGGAGGCGGATGCCATCTTCGTGGAGGAGGTGAAGAAGGCGGGCTTCTACTACAAGGTGTGGCAGGCCTTCTGCATCTTCCTGCCTGTGCGCTCCGTGGGCGTCATGGGAGACCAGCGCACCTATGACTATGTGGTGGCCCTCCGGGTGGTGGAATCCCAGGATGGCATGACGGCGGACTGGGTGAATCTTCCCGACCCCCTCCTGCGCCGGGTCTCCAACCGCATCATCAACGAGGTGCGGGGCATCAACCGAGTGGTGCTGGACATCACCTCCAAACCCCCCAGCACCATCGAGTGGGAGTAGGAATTAGGAGTAGGAGACACCGCCCATGGGACCCGTTACCATTCTCGACTACGGCGCCGGAAACCTCACCAGCGTCCGCCTGGCCTGCCAGCGCTTCGGCGTGGAACCCCGCATGGCCACCTGCGCCGCCGAGGCTCTGGGGGAGGGCGCCCTGATCTTCCCCGGGGATGGCTCTGCCAAAAGCGCCATGGCCGCCGTGAAGGCCCGGGGATACGACAGCCTCCTCCGGAAAGCCCGGGAGGAGGGGCGTCCCATCCTGGGGATCTGCATCGGCATGCAGCTTCTCTTCGACGGGAGCGAGGAGGACGGAGGCGTCCAGGCCCTGGGGATGCTGCCAGGGCAGGTGCGTCGTTTCTCCTTCCCCCAGGATCCCGCCTTGAAAATTCCGGAGATGGGATGGAACGGGGTCCATTTCCGCCAGAAGCATCCCCTCTTCCGGGGCATCCCCCAGGACACCCCCTTCTACTTCGTCCACTCGTACTACTGCGATCCTGCAGCGGAAGCCCTCCGCCTGGGCACCACAGAATACGGCGGCACCCATTTCTGCTCCGTGGCGGGCCGCGACTCCCTGGTGGCCACCCAATTCCACCCGGAACGCTCCGGGGAATGGGGACTGGCTCTCTTCCGGAATTTCCTGGAATGGAACGGCAAGGAGGAGGAATAACCCCATGCTGCTGAAGCGAATCATCGTCTGCCTGGATGTGAAGAACCGGCGGGTCACCAAGGGCGTGAAGTTCAAGAACAACGTGGACGTGGGAGACGTGGGGGAACTGGCGGAACGCTACTGCCAGGAAGGGGCCGATGAACTGGTCTTCTACGACATCACCGCCTCCGCCGAACACCGCCCCATCGATTTGGAGATGGTGGCCGAGGCGGCCCGACGGGTCTTCATCCCCTTCTGCGTGGGCGGGGGCATCCGCTCCGCCGCCGACATGCGGAACGCCCTCCTGGCCGGGGCCGACAAGGTCTCCCTGAACTCCCTGGCGGTCCAACATCCCGAAATCCTCACCGAAAGCGCCAACGCCTTCGGCCGTCAATGCGTGGTGCTGGGACTGGACGCTAAACGGGTGGGGGTCTCCCCGGAGTTCCCCTCCGGCTATCAGGTCTACATCCAAGGCTACCGCACCCCTACCTCCTGGGACGTGGTGGAGTGGGCCCGACGGGCCGTGGAGCTGGGCGCCGGGGAAATTTGCCTCAATGCCATCGACACCGACGGCGTCCGCCAGGGCTATGAGCTGGAAATCACCCGGAAGGTGGCGGATGCGGTCTCCGTGCCCGTGATCGCCTCCGGCGGCGCAGGCAAGGTCCAGCATCTCATCGACGCCTTCCAGGAGGGCCATGCGGATGCGGCGCTGGTGGCCTCCATGGTCCACACCGACGGCTACACCTGCCAGACCATTAAGAACGAAATCCGGAGAACCACCAGCCTGCCTCTCCGGTGATCCGCCACTTTTCAACACCACCCTTTCTCGGAGGATACTATCCATCATGTCAACCATCGTTGTCGTCGGCACCCAGTGGGGGGATGAAGGCAAGGGCAAAATCGTGGACTTCCTGGCCGCCCAGGCGGATGTGGTGGCCCGCTACCAGGGCGGCAGCAATGCCGGCCATACCGTGGTGGCCGACGGGCATACCTACAAGCTCCATCTGCTCCCCTCCGGCATCCTCTATCCGGGATGCACCTGCCTCATCGGCAATGACGTGGTCCTGGATCCGGTGAGCCTCCTGAAGGAGCTGGAGGAACTCCAGGCCACGGGCAAGACCGGGGAGGGACTGCGCATCTCCAACCGGGCCCATGTGGTCATGCCCTACCACAAGCTCTTCGACGGCCTCCAGGAACGTCTGAAGGGGGAGGGCAAGGTGGGCACCACCGGACGGGGCATCGGCCCCTGCTATGCCGACGCCGCCGACCGCATCGGCATCCGGGTGGTCTCCTGGATGGATCGGGAGGCCTTCGCCCGGGAACTCCGGGAGGTCCTGAGCCTGAAGAACCGCATTCTGGAGGCCTTTGGAGAAAAACCCCTGGACTTCGAGCCCATCTATCAGGAATACTGCGGATACGCCGACCGCCTCCGCCCCTACGTCTGCGACACCGGCGCCCTGGTCTCCCGCCTTATCGCCCAGGACAAGAAGGTGCTCTTCGAGGGCGCCCAGGCCGCCATGCTGGATCTCTCCCATGGCACCTATCCCTTTGTCACCAGCTCCCATCCCACCGCCGGCGCGGTGTGCGTGGGCTTGGGCATTGGGCCCAAGTGCATCCACAAGGTGGTGGGGGTGGTGAAGGCCTATGCCACTCGGGTGGGAGAGGGCCCCTTCCCCACGGAATTGAACAACGCCACCGGGGAACGCCTCCGGGAAATCGCCCACGAGTATGGAGCCACCACGGGCCGCCCCCGCCGCTGCGGCTGGCTGGATCTGGCGGTGATCCGATACGCTGTTCAGCTGAATGGCCTGGATTGCATCGCCCTGACCCGGCTGGATATCCTGGATTCCTTCCCCGAAATCCAGCTCTGCACCGGCTACCGCTACCAGGGGCAGAAGATGGAGGAGTTCCCCGCCAGCTTGAAGATCCTGGGAGAGGTGGAGCCGATCTACGAGACTCTCCCCGGCTGGATGGCCGATACCACCCACTGCCGCACCTTCCAGGAACTGCCCCCCAATTGCCAAAAGTACGTGGAACGCATCGGGGAAATCGCCGGCGCTCCCGTGGGCATCGTCTCTGTGGGCCCGGAACGGGATCGGACGATTGTTCGCCAATCCATGTTTTCCTGAAGCCGGGAAGGTGGTTCTTCCGCGCCATGCCTTTGTCAGGGCTCGGTCACATGGGTGACCATGCTCCCTCTCCCTTCCTCGGCCTGCCGTGGAACTCCCTACCTTCCCAGATCCAGGCCTGGGTCAATCCCCCTTTTGTGGGAGAAAGGCCTTTTTTCTTTTTCCCTTTCTTGGAAAACGGGAGAGGATTGCTTATCTTAACCCCATTCCTTTTCCCCGAAAGAACATCATGCATTATCTCTCCCTTCATCCTGTGGACTTTTACTGGTGGTGGCGTAGCTCCGTCACAGCCGGTCTTTGTTTGACGGGAACGCAGGGAGAAGCGTGAGAGTTGTGACGGAGGACAGAGCGTGAGGAATCTTCCCCCCTCTGCCCTTCGTCCCATGAACCCTCAACGAAGAGAAGCCGGAGTGACGGAGCCAGATTCGCCGTCGCCCCGGCTTTTTTGTTTTCTTTCTCCTTCCTTATGTTTTCGTTCTGAATCCCATTTCCTATCCAGGAGTCACCACCATGTCTCGTGAAATTCCCTACAAGACGTACCTTTCCGAAGAGGAGCTACCCACCTCTTGGTACAATCTCCGGGCCCTGATGCCGGGAAAATGCGCTCCCCTGCTGAATCCCGCCACCCACCAGCCCATGACCCTGGCGGAGCTCTCCCAGGTCTTCTGCGAAGAATTGGCCAAACAGGAGCTGGACGAGGAACATGAGTTCATCCCCATTCCCCAGCCGGTCTTCGACTTCTACAAGATGTTCCGGCCCTCCCCCCTGGTGCGCGCCTACTTCCTGGAAAAGGCCCTGGACACCCCCGCCCACATCTACTACAAGTTCGAGGGCAACAACACCTCCGGCAGCCATAAGCTGAACTCCGCCGTCCCCCAGGCCTACTATGCCAAGGCCCAGGGACTGAAGGGGGTCACCACGGAAACCGGAGCCGGCCAGTGGGGCACCGCCCTCTCCATGGCCTGCGCTTTCTTCCATCTGGATTGCCATGTCTTCATGGTGAAATGCTCCTATGAGCAGAAACCCCATCGACGGGAGGTGATGCGCACCTACGGCGCCGATGTGACTCCCTCCCCCTCCGAAACCACGGAAATCGGACGGAAGATCCTGGCGGAAAATCCCGGCACCTCCGGAAGCTTGGGATGCGCCATCTCCGAGGCCGTGGAACGGGCCGTCACCACCCCCGGCTACCGCTATGTCCTGGGCTCCGTCCTAAACCAAGTCCTGATGCACCAGACGATCATCGGCCTGGAGGCCAAAAAGGCCATGGAAAAGTACGGCATCTATCCCGATGTGATCGTGGGATGCGCCGGCGGCGGCTCCAATCTGGGGGGGCTCATCTCCCCCTTCGTGGCGGATTCTCTCCGGGGACTCCGGAAAAGCCGCTATGTGGCCGTGGAGCCCGTGACTTGCCCCTCCCTCACCCGTGGACGCTATGCCTACGATTTCTGCGACACCGGACGAGTCTGCCCCCTGGCCAAGATGTATACCCTGGGCGCCTCCTATATGCCCGCCGCCATCCATGCCGGCGGATTGCGCTACCACGGCATGAGCACCATGCTCTCCGAACTCCATGACCAGGGCATTCTGGAGGCCATGGCCGTCTCCCAGACCCAGGTCTTCGAGGCCGCCAGAACCTTCGCCCGCACCGAGGGAATCCTGCCCGCCCCCGAAAGCGGACACGCCATCTATGGCGCCATCCAGGAAGCCCTCCGCTGCAAGAAGGAGGGCAAGGCCGAAAATATCCTCTTCGGACTCTCCGGAACGGGATACTTCGACATGATGGCCTACGGAAAGTTCAATGACGGCGTCATGCAGGACTACGTGCCTACCGACGAGGAAATCCAGGCCGCCCTGTCCAAACTCCCGCCTCAAAATCTCTAGGCTTCTCCCTCCCTCTCGGGGGGGGGGAAAGGATGGCGAGAATCCCCGGCCGTCTCCCAGGGCCCCTCTTTCGCTCCTTTCCCCCTGAATTATATTATGCCCTTGTGGACAGCGACAGGCGGCCGCTCCGGGGGAACATTGTTCCTCCGGGGAGGAAAGTCCAGACACCCCAGGGCAGGAAGCCCGGTTGAAAGGCCGGGTATCACGGGGAGATCCCGTGGTCAGGATAGCGCAACAGAGAAGAGACCGCCGAGGGAGACCTCAGGTTTTTCTCGGCAAGGGTGAAACGGTGGGGCAAGAGCCCACCGCGCCATTCCGCAAGGCATGGCGGCAAGGCAAGCCCCTTCCGGTGCAAGACCAAATAGGGAACGAGGTGCGGCCCGCACCATGCGCAAGCACAGTTCCGGGTATCGGTCGCGTAAGATGAATGGTCGCCGGTCCGGGAACCCCCCGGATGCACAGAATCTGGCTTATCGTCCTGTCCATCTTTTTCCCTACCCCCCCCAGAGCCGACTCCCCCAGGGAACGGCGCCTGGGACCGGGGTCCAGGATTCCCCCTCCCCCCCCGAACGCCTCCCCTCTCTTTTCCATGCAGACGGGTTCCGATTCTACCTCCTATTCCCCACCGCCCGGAAATGGCATCCTTTTCCAAAGCGGCACGCCCCTTGTGCCGGGAGTCTGCCATGGACGCTGCCTGATTCTCGCCGGGGACGAGGTTCTGAAGGAGGTGCGGCTCACCAAGACCGAGGATCTGGCGGGAGAACGCCAGCGCTTGCAGGAAGCCGTGGTGGATGTGCGGGAATCCCTCCAAGCCAGCGCCCGCCAAATCCGGGATGTGCTCACCGAGGCGGACGAGAAGATCTTCCCCATGTATGAGAGCCTCCTGGAAGATCCCACCCTCCTGGCCCGCATCGAGAAGTTCCTGCAGGAGGGCTTGACCCTCCCCTCCGCCCTCTCCATGGCCTCCGCCTCCTTCCAGGAGGAGTTCCAGCAAATCCAGGATCAGTATCTCCGGGAACGACTGCTGGATGTGCAGGATGTGCTTCTGCGCCTGATGGATGCCACCCGCAACGCCGCCCGGGGCCATGTGCCGGAACATGCCATTCCCCAGGATGACAACACCCCCATCGTCCTAGTGGCCCGGGAGCTCTTTCCCTCCCAGTTCCTCTCCGCCCCCCTGAAACGGGTGCGGGGTATCGTCTGTGAAACGGGCGGCCCCACCAGCCATACTGCCATCCTGGCCCGGGCTCTCCGCATCCCCATGCTGGTGGATGTGCCCGCGATCCAGGAACAGGTCACCATCCAGGATACAATTCTGCTGGATTGCCAGGCCGGACTCTGCTATCTCAATCCCGCCCAGGATCTGCTGGACCAATATGCCCTGGCGCTCCAAACCAGTCGGCGGGATGCCGCCCAGGAGACCTCCCCGCCTCCTGTGGACGACTCCCCCGCCACCCAGGACGGCACCGTCGTCCATCTCCGGGGAAACGTGACCCTCTTCAGCGAGGTTCCCGCTCTCCATGGGGCAGGCATCCGGGAGGTGGGACTCTATCGGACGGAATTTATGTTCCTCATCCGCAACTCCATGCCCGATGAAGAAACCCAATACCGGGTGCTCCATCGTCTGGTGGAGGGCTCCCGGGGAGCCCAAGTGGTGATTCGCGCCCTGGATATCGGGGGAGACAAGCCCCTCTCCTATATCCAATGGGACAATGAACTGAATCCCTCCCTGGGATGGCGGGGACTCCGCTTCCTGCTCACCAATCCGGAATTCGCCCGCACCCACCTCCGGGCCATCCTGCGCACCTGCACCGCAGGAAATGTGAAACTGCTCTTCCCCATGGTCTCCGACATGGGAGATCTTCAACGGATCAAATCCCTGGTACAGGAGGCCATGGATTCCCTCAAGGCCGATGGCATCCCCTACGGATGCCCCCCCATCGGCATGATGCTGGAAACCCCCAGCGCCGTCCTCTCCCTGGAACGACTCCTCCCTCATGTGGATTTCGCCAGCATCGGCACCAATGACTTGATCCAATATCTCTTCGCCGTGGACCGGGGAAACGGCAGGGTCAAACAGTGGTATCAACAGGCCCACCCCATCGTCTTGAGACTCCTGGGAGAGATTTGCCAAACCATGGCCAAATTCCCTGAAAAGGATCTGGAAATCTGCGGGGAAATGGCGGGAAATCTCTCCCTCCTCCCCGCTCTCCTGGGAGCCGGATTGCGCAACTTCTCCATGAACCCCGCCGCCATCCCCGCCATCCGGGATAGGGTGCGACAACTCCATCTGGCACAGTGCCAGGATCTGTATCAAAAAATCTGCAACACCGATACCCCCGAAGAAGTCCAGACTCTGCTGGAACAATTCCCCCTAGATCTCTAGATCCCTAGAGCCTCTAGCCCCCCCCCGCTTGCGGGGGGGGGAAGGGGGGGGGATCCCCCTGAACCCCGGCAGGGGTGGGAGGATCGCTAGACGGGGG